>CAZORA010000004.1:0-122771 GCA_964582225.1 uncultured Dokdonella sp.
CCTTGTAGCCATCCTTCAGCGCCAAGGTCTTGAGCTTGCCTTTGGGCAGGTTGGCCCGCGTGGGGAAATCCAGCTCCAGCACTTCGTCGCTGGGCGTGATGCCTTCCTCACGTAGGTAGTCCTTGAACGCGGCCATGTAGTTGGCACGCACGCCGAAGATGTTCAACGTCTCTAGTTTCTCTAAATGCGCGCCCTTGGGCCGATCCTGCGGCAAGGTACGCTTGAGCGAGAAGCCCTTGCCCTTGAGGCGCACGCCGCGCCCGAACAACTGGATGATCTGCGAGCCTTCACCCTGACCCATGTTCAACAGGCCCATCGTGGACACGCGCCAACTGCTCCAACCTTCCGTGAATTTGCGCGAGCCGATCAGCACGTTGAGGCGGCTGTCCTTGTTGTTCAGCGTGCCGAACAACGCGCCGCCGAAGTCGTCGCGTTCGCTATCGAAGGCCTCCACGTCCTCCGCCATCCCGAAGAAGCCCGCATCGTCGCCGATGTTGATGAGGCCGAAGGGCTCTGCATCGCCCACGCGCAACGCCAGCTCCCCCTTGCTGCTCTTGATGTTGACCAGTTTCAATCGCTGGCGGGCCGAGGCATTGAACACTCGCAGCAGGATGTCGGCGTACAGATCATCCACGCGACCGCCGAAGCCCATCAGGGGCGTGAAACGCCCGCTGAAGATGTTGTTGCCCTTGGCGTCCAAAATCTGCGCCCGGTCGGCAATCAGGTCGGTCAGCCAGCTCTTGATCTGCGCTTCGCTGTTCAGGAAGTCGGCGAGGAAGTTCACCACTTCCAGGATGTCCGACTCCTCGCCTGACACGGTGTTGCCCACGAACACCCACAGCGGCTTTTCGATGTTGAAGTCAGCCAGCTTGTCGCGGTGCGTGCTCCACAGCCAAAGCTGCTGGTAGTAGGCCAGCAGGCAGGCGGTGAAATACTTGCGCGCGTTGTCGGCCTGATCAAAGGCCTCGCCGCTCATGTTGAGGATCAGCGACTCCTTGCCGTAGCCGTCCTCGTAGAAGAACTTGTACGAGTAATCGAACAAAATGCACTTGGCGTAAATCTCGCGCGTAGCAGTGATGCGCGCGCGGCGCTTGTCCTCGGCGGTCAGGGCAAGTTGCGCCTTCTGCCCGTCGTCCAGACTGCGCAGACTGGTGGTATTGAACAGCATCTTGGCGCGCTTTTTCTGGATGTCTTCTTCCGCTGCCGCCACGGTCATACCCTTGGCCACTGCCTGCCCGAAGGTGGCCGAGTACTCGAAGGCAAATCCGCCTCGCACCAGCGCATCGCGCCGCGCCATCCACGCGCCCGCCGCCGTGCCCGTACCACGGTGGCCTTCGTCCACCAGCACCAGGTTGTTGCCCTCGAAAGCATCCACGGCGACGGTCTTGTCGCCCATCTCATCGCCCAGCTTGTTGATGTCGATGATTTCGATGGTGCCGCGCGCGGGTGACTGGGCCTTGTTGAAGAACTGCGAGAACCCGAAGCCGGACAGGTGCAGCTCCTCCAGATGCTGACGGCTCAACCCTTCGTTGGGCGTGAGCAGGACGATCTTGCTCGGGTAGTGATCGCTGCGCCCCGCCTGGAAGTAGTGCAGATACTGGCGGATGTTGACGTGCAGCAGCAGGGTCTTGCCGCTGCCGGTGGCATTCCAGAAGGCGATCTTGTTCAGGTCGTCCGCTTCGAAGTCGCGGAACGGTTCCGCGCCCGTCTCGGCGCGGTAGTGCGTCATTTCCTCGTTCAGGCCATCGAGCAAGTCCTGACGGTGGTTGAAATACCAGTCCAGATACAGCTCGGTGAACAGCAGCGAGAGGTACTGGAAGTACTTCATCTGCAGTTCGTGGCCTTCCAGCTTGTTGCGCTGAGCGGTGATGGCCTGCCAGTGGGCGACGACGTTCAAGTCGTAGCGCCGCAGGTCGGCCTCGGGCACCTTGTTGGGATCGAATAAGCCTCGGATCAGTTCGTGGAAGAACTTGGTCTGGCCGTCCTCGTCGATGCCCTCGAAGCGGTCATCGCCCAAGCGCATCTTGAGTGCCGCCAGCGTGCCGCCCTGAAAGAAACCCAGCACCCAGCGGTTGAGCACCAATTCCTGATGGAAGCTGCGCTTCCTGACGCCGCGACTGGAGCCGGCTGCGCCGCTTGCGCCCGAACCGGCGACAGGGGTCTTGCGTGGCCGTGCCATCAGATGTCCTCCACGGAGAACATGCGCTCCAGAAACTCCGGCTCGATCTGGCGCAGCTTGAGCACGCGGGTGGCACCGCCTTCCTCGGCCGTCTGCGTCAGCACGGTGGGAATGTTGTGGTCGCCATTGATGTAGACCACGTCAAACTCGTTGTCCGCCGGGTTAATGGCCAGCTTGTCGCAGAGCTTGTTGATGCCTTCGTAGTCCAGAACATCGCATTCGCGCCACAGCACGAGGCAGGTCTCATTGCTGGGCAGGGTTCCTGTGACGGTGACGAAGCCGCGCTGCGGCTGGGCGTCGATGTGCTTTACCCGCAGGCCGATCAGGTAATTGAAGGTCTCGACCAGATCGATCTTGCGCGGCTCGAACGCGCCCGCCGAATCCACGGCCACGTTGAGGGTGTAGTCGAAGGGCTTCTTGAAGTCTTCCACCGACAGCAACGAGCCACGGCTTTCCACGTCTAACAGGTAGTTGAGCAGGTAGTCGTCCTTGGCCTGCTGCGGCAGGGTGTTCAGCAAATCGCCCTGCTTGGCACTGCGGCGCAGCTGCAGGTTGTTCAGGGTGTCTTCGTAGCTTTCGAGTTTGAGGACTTTGAAGCAGTGGGAGATGCCGGTTTCGGAGGCGGTGGGTTTGCCGTCTTTCCAGTCGGAGGAATACACAACTTTCTGGATTCTCGGCTTCGCTACCGAATTGAAGTAGTCACCCTGTTCGGCGAGGATATATTTTCTATTTCCCCCATCTTCTCGATTGAGATTAATCACGGCATGGCCTGTGGTACCAGAACCCGCGAAATAATCCAGCACCACACCTGCTCGATCACCACCCAACATGATGCGAACAGAATCTTCAACAGCCCCGATAGCCTTGGGAAAGCTGAATTCATTGCGAGCGCTAAACAATGACTTAAGCAGGGCGGTTCCATACTCGGTTGCCGAGTATTTCTTATCCGACCAAATTGTCTGAGGAAGCACCCCCTCTTCGTTGGGTCGATATTTGTAGTAAATCTGAAGTTCCCCGCGCTGATTAACTTTCGGAACGATCTCATCTGTTTCCTTTGAAATTCGTTCTAGACCCCAGCGCCAAACTCGCTCCGTTCCCTGCGAGTCAATCGGACACATCACCGTTTCACCTTCCTCTGGCTGCTCTAGAACATCATAAGCAGTCAATGAGTCATTCCATTTCAAATTTGGAACACGATAACCACCATCCCTGACATAGATTGGGAAGAAGCGTTTTGGTCGGCTATAACGCTCCGAAGCTGACCCTTCTCGCCGGAAATTGCGCCATTCAAAGGCTCCCTTCTCATCGGATTGATTAAACCGCGCCAACTGATCATCGTTACGCGCCAACTTTGCAATAGCAGAATTCTGAGACACGCCATAAAAAATTCCATACTCATGACACTGCGCAAAACCACGCAGGGTTACACGACCAGACGGGTTAATCCGAATTGAAACTGATCCGAGAAAATTATCTTCTCCAAACTCTTTAGCAAGCAAAAGTGCCAGTTCTTTCTGCTGGGCATCATCAATGGTCGCGCAGAGCACGCCATCACTTGTCAGAAAGTTCTTCGATGCATAAACTCGATTCGCTATCAAACTGATCCATGATGAGGATCTATAGCCATTCTTGTAGGCAATTTCGGATGAGTCGGTATTGTAGGGCGGATCGATGTAGATCGACTTCACACATTCTCGGTACTTGGTAACAAGGAGCGCAAGCGCCTGAAAGTTGTCGCTATGAAGGAGCAAACCATCTGTCATGGCCTCGACATCTGAAACCAGCTCAAGCCACTTGAATTTGAATTCATCAGAAAACAGGCTCGTATCCACCATCCGATACTGCGCAGCCTTCAAGTCCTCCACCGTCCCTGGCGCATCGCCATCCCAAACGCCCAGCTGTTTCCACCGCGCCCATTGCTGCGCGTTCGCTACCACTTCCGGCCACAGCGCTTCCGGTACCCGATCCAACGTGATGCAGTAGTGACTGGAGACAACGAACTTCTTTTTCAGCCACAGCTTCTTCTGGAAGTCTTCCAACTGGGCCAAGAAAGTGATCAGCTCCAGCGCGATGCTGCGCAGGCACTGGATCATGCGCAGGTTCTTTTCGATGTCCGCGAACGCGCCCGCGTGCTGCACATCGTCCAGGTGCATCACTTCGTTCTTGATGTAGAAGTCCAGCTCGCGGCGCAAAAAGCCGCTCAAGTCTTTGTGGATGAAATAGTCCGCCGTGTTCTTGGTGGTGTAGGTGGTGAGGTGTTTTTCCAGCAGGCTGCGCTGCGGGTTTTTCTCGGTGGGGGCGCGAAGCCCTAAGGCCAGCCAGCGGGCTTTGACGGCAGTGTCATCCAGCACGGCGGCCACGGCATCGGCGACCAGTTTGTCTTGCTTGGTGCCTTTGGGCTGGGCGGCGTATTCAAAACGCACGATCAGCTCTTTTGCGCCGTCGCTGCCCGTCACTTCTTCTACCGGCAGGATGTCTTCTTGGTAGTCGTCGCCGTTGTCATCCACGCGGGTGAGGGTTTTGGCCTGCACCAGCGCAAAGCGGCGCTCTTTGTCGTTATCCTTGCGGTTGTCTTTGGCGGTGTCGGCGGCGGTGAGGCGGAAGTGCACCGTGCGACCGTCTTCGAGCTTGAAGCTGTAGTTGCTGAAGTTCTCGCCGCTCTTGGTGTAGTACTGATCCTTGTTGGCCCAGTGCAGCATCACCTCTTCGCCCGCGTAGGGGATGGCGTAGGTGTCGCCCTTGTAGCGGCGCTGGCTGATGAAGTCGCCTTGCTCGTAATAGCGGGAGAAAAAGGCCAGCAGGTGCGAAAATACTGCATTTTCATGCTCGCTGGCGCCGGTGTTGTACTGCGCCAGCTTCTCGCGCAGCTCCTTCACTTTCGGGACTGTGGCCGGATCGATGCCGTCTGCCCGGTACTGCGCTTCTTTTTCCTTCAGCTCACGCGCCACCTGGTCTTGCTGTGCCGCGCCGCCTTGCCTGAGCGCAGTCTGCACCTTCTCGGCCAGCCGGTTCTCCAGGTAGTCGTTGATTTCGCCAGCGCGGGCGTTGAGGATGCGGTAGATCCCGAAGTCCAGTTCCGGGCGGTCGATCTGGAAGATCTCGCGCAGCTTGGCGACGAGCTCCTCAAATTTGGGATTGTTGGTCATGACGCGGAGATCCCATTGTTTGCATCGCCTGATGCGTCGAGTTGGTCGATCAGTTCGCGCAGGCTGGCATGGGCGCGGCGAAAGGCAGCCAAGGTGGTGGCGTGCGGTGCGAGTACACCGTTCAGGGCAATGGCATGGGCGGCCGGCAGCCAGTCGTCGACGCTGGCGAGGCCTGCGCGTGCCGCTGCCTGCATCACGGCTTCGTCACATGGATGCTGCGTTGCGAGCGTCTCGCGCCAGGCGATGTGCCAGTGTTCGCTTGCCAGCGACGTTTGCTCGCGGGCCAGCCACCACAGCGCGATGGCGCGGCCGATATCCTTGGTGAAGCGCGGGGGATTGTCGGGCAGGTTGGAAATCGGCGTGCGGTCCGGGTCGGCATGCTCCAGCAGGTGCGCCAGCGCCATGTTGGCAGGGCGCGCCACACGCAGACCAAACTCGGTGTCTTCCGCGCCATGCACGGCGACACGCAGGTAGCGAAAGCTCGGCAGGCCGAAGTCGCCCAGGGTTGTGTGGAAGCGCCGCCAGTGCTTGCGGGCAGTTTGTTGCTCCGGCGGGTCGGCAAGCAGCTCGACAAACCAGCCTTCGTCCTCCCCGGGTGGACTCAGGCGCAGGGCGGGAAGCTGCTCTGCTGGCGTGCTCGCGGAGCCTGGCCTCATCTCATTCAGGTATTGAGGCTGCCAGCCTTCGCCGAGTAGCAAGTGCCCCAGGGTTTCCGCCGCGGCCACCGCATCGATGGCAGGGCGCACGAGCAGGTCGATGTCCTTGGTAGCAACCGAGTATGAGCCAGAGACGTCGCGGAAGGCCCAGGCCGTGGCGATACTGCCGATGACCACCACGTTGGCGCGCAAGCCCGTTGGCACGCGCTCGGCTACACGGCGCAGCAAACGGACCGCATCAAGTTCGACCAAGCGGCTCATAGTCGTGCCGCCTTGATGAATTGCAGGGCTTGATTGCGCAACCCCATGTCGAGCAAGGACATGAAGACGTCGCTCGCGGGCGCTAGCGCGGTTGCGTCGCGCAAGCCCGCGCGCATCAGCTTGGCGCGCACGACGGTGACGACCACCGGGGCGGCTTCCAGAACGCGGGTTTCCTGCTCCAGCCCATCATCAAGTTGCTTGAGCAATCCGATCGAGAAGGCCGTCTTCTGTGGAGGCACCTGTGCCAGCAGGTCGAGTCGTGGCAAGCCCATGATGTCCAGCGACTGCGCGTCGCCCGTAATCGCTGCAACGCCGGACAAGGCCATGCGCCCCCATCCTTGGTTGTTGGTCGTCCGATGCAATAACGGCATGCAGCGTTCCAACAATTGGGCCGGCGGCTTGATTCTGGCGCCGGTCTCGAAGCGGAAGCGCAGGGTTGTCGGCAATGCGCCGGCCTTGGCCAGGAGCGCGGTGCTGATGTCTTCCGGGCGAATCTGCAAGGCCGAGCCTTTTTCCTTCACCAGCCCGGCGGATCGAAGATGCTCTATTGCAGCTCGAACCGGTGTTTGCGACGCCCCCACCAATCCGACCATTTCCTTGATCGACACCTTCTCGTTGCGCAGATTCGCTTCGATGAGCATGCGCAGGACTTCGTGTCGATAGTTCGGCCTGGGCAACGCCACCGCATCCGTATTTGTCTGCGCCTGCCTGCCGACGATCTCCAAATGCATCCGGGTCCGCACTTCCGGCGCGAGTGCGGGCAACAAGGTGGCCCACTCCTTGCCGATGGTCTCCTCGGTGAGGACGGGGTTCTCCACCACCAAGCGTCCATCGATCTGATCGGCAGCGGTCAACTCCGCGGCCAATGAGATGATCTCGGCTCGCAGGTCGCGGGTATTGCGCAGGTAGCGCAGGGTTCTGATGCGGGGCGACGTAGACACCGCGCGACTCCGACGATGATCCGGATATCATTCTGCACAAATCAGAGTATTCTGCAAGTTATTATTCATCCTGCATGTGACTAATTGAGCTGCCAGCGAATCCGGAATAACGGCAGCGTGTGGCTGCGCTGGTTGAGGCGGCGCTCCAAGGCCGCGATCAGGGCATCCCGCTTGGCCTCGATCTCGTCCTCGACATCAAAGATTTCCTGGCGCTGGCGGCGCTGCTTCCGTTCCAGCGATCTCACCTCGTCCTGAAGGGCGGCCTGGTCCTCGACCGTGCTGGCTGCCCGGGCACGACGTTTGGCGTCCTTGAGGCGCGCCTTGGTGTCGTGCAACGCCTGCTCGGCTGCCAGAGTCTGGTCTTCGGCCCACTGGTCGAGCTTTTCACGCTCGGACTGGAAATAGGTGTTGTTCTCTTCGAGCGCCTTGGCCAGAGCCGCCTCGATCTGCCGGCGGACGTTGGCTTCGAAATTCGCCGGCAGGTCGTCGCCGTCGACCGTCTCACCCGCCACCTTGCCCGGCAGTTCCAGCAAGCGCTGGCAAGCCTCGGCATCAAGCCACTGGCCGCCGTCGGTCTGTGCGCTGAAGGCGAGGTGCTCTTCCAGCTGGAAGCTCTCCAGCTCCAGCAGGTTGAGCTCCAGCCAGCCCGATCGACTGGACAGCTGTTCCAGTGCGGCCACGCGCTGGGGCGCTGAGGAGAGCGCGAATTCAAGTTTGCACGACGGCGTGTCCAGTCGCCGTGCGACATCGAGCAGGTGCTCGCCCAACGGATGCGACAGGCGGTACACATGGCCCGACTCCGGCGCGGCCTGGCCTTTGCGGATCAGGTGGTACTCACCCGCCGGCACATCGACGGGCGGCTGGCGCAGTGCAAATGAAAGGCGCTGATCATCGAACGTGGCCCGACTGTCCAGCAGATACCGCGTCAACCGCCAAAACAACCGCGTGATGCGATCCAGCTGGACCAGCGCCTGCTCGTGATTGACCCGCAGGCGTTCGATCACTCCGGCATCGAAATGGGTCAGCAAGGCTTCCTCGGTCTCCTTCATGCGCGCCTGGATCTGATCGTCCAGCTCGGCCCGCAGTTTGGCGAAGGCAGCGTCGATTTCAGTCGGCGTCCGGCAGGTGTCGTAGATCTCGGCGATACGGCGTTCGATGTCGGCGCCACTTTCCAGGCGTCCGAGGATGTCGTCCGATGCGCCGAAGACACCATCGAACAGGTGGAATTTCTCGGACAGCAGCTCCAGCACGCGCTGGTCTGCGGCGTTGGCCTGGTTGAAGAAATTCACGACAACCACGTCGTGCTTCTGGCCGTAGCGGTGGCAGCGCCCAATGCGCTGTTCGACCCGTTGCGGGTTCCACGGCAAGTCGTAATTCACGACCATGCAGCAAAACTGCAGGTTGATACCTTCTGCCCCCGCCTCGGTGCAGATCATGATGTCCGCCTGTTCGCGGAAGTGATCAATGACCGCGGTGCGCCGATCGATCGCGGGACTGCCGGTGATTCGATCGGTGCCGGCGTGATCGGACAGCCAACGCTCGTAGATCCCGTTCAAACCCGGATCGTTGGCACGGCCACTGAACTTGACCACCCGGCCGGCGTGACCGTGGGACTCGAGGAACGCGGCCAGGTAATCCTGGGTTCGGACCGACTCGGTGAAGATGACGGTCTTGCGTGGTGCCCCAACGGCAGCCATGCCCTGGAATCCGGTTTCCAGCGCTTTGAGCAGGGCATGGGACTTGCGATCCTCGCGCACCGCGCGCGCGACCTGCAGGTACTGCTCCAGTTCGGCGATCTCGGCGCGCAGCTTTTCCTGATCGATTTGCTGCTCCGTCGACAGCTGAGTGTCGATGTCCTCAGGCGACTCGTCGTCTTCGTCCTCGAACAACTCCTCGTCGAGTTCCTCCCGGTCGATGAAGTCCTGCAGCCAGTTGTGCTGCTCGGCTTCAGCCGCTTCCAGCTTGCGTAGCCGCGCCAGGATCACGTCCAGGGTTGCCACAACGGCAGGCGTAGACGAGGCCAGCAGCTTGCGCAGGATCAGGCGCACCAGGTGCCGTTGCCGGTCAGGTACACCGTAGGTGTCCTGCCGCAGCAGGTAGCCCGACACCAGGTCATAGACGCGCTGCTCGTCGTTGCCAGGCGCGAACGGGAACGTCAACGGCTTGCGGTCGGTGTACTGCACGTACTCCAGCACGTCGCGGCGCAGGGTGCGCTTGGTGAATTCGGCAAGGCGATCGCGCAGTGACGAGACGCCGCCATCGCGCATGAACCGGGATCGGAAGCTCACCTGATCGCCGAAGATGTGCTCGTCGATGATCGTCGACAGCCCGAACAGCTCCAGCAGCGAGTTCTGCAGCGGCGTCGCTGTCAGCAGCAGCTTGCGCACCCCAGCAAGGCTGCGCCGGATCGATTGGCCGGTCCGGTGTGACTCGCGGTGGGCGTTGCGCAATTTGTGGGCCTCGTCGATGACGGCGAGGTTCCAGCGCACTGAGGACAGTGCTCGCTCCATGCGCGTCGCGAAATGGATCGACACGATGGTCACCACATCCTGATCGAACGAGTTGTAGACGCCGTCTCGCTGAGCCTTCGCCCGGGCCTTGGCGTCGACGATCTGTGTGGGTAGGTGAAACTTCTCGATCAGCTCAGCAGCCCACTGTTTGCGCAGTGAAGCCGGGCAGATGACCAGCAACCTGCGCTTGCGCTCGGCCCAGTACTGACCCAAGACCAGCGCGGCCTCGATGGTCTTGCCCAAGCCCACTTCATCGGCCAACAGGACACCCTTGGACAGTGGGTTCTGCAGGGCGAACAGTGCTGCCTCGATCTGGTGCGGGTTAAGGTCGACGGCCGCATCGAACAGCGCCTGTCCAATGCGATCCAGATCGCCACCGCGACGACGGCGGGTGAGCTCCCAAGCAAAATACTTGGCTTGCACGTCTGTAGTGCTGATCATCTCACTTCCAATCCCTTTCCATGTCCATTGGTTGCCAACCAGTTGCTCGCGAGACTAGCCGTGGGCGCGCTCAATCCGATTTGTAGGCCCGCGCGGCCGTCACCACAACCATCATGCCCACCCGACGATCGCGCCGCACGCAGAGCGCGGCACCGACGGCGGCGAGCTGATCGGGCAGGCTGCGCTACGCGGCCGCCGGCGTGTCCCAGGTGCAAGCCGAGGGCGCGCGATCGGCGCCGCCGGGCCGCGGCCGCGTCACAGTCCGCCCGCGGCTTCGGCCACGGCGCGGAACAGCGCGCGGCCCTTGTTCATGGTTTCTTCCCACTCCTTGGTCGGATCGGAATCGAACACGATGCCGGCGCCGGCCTGGACGTGAAGCCGGCCGTTCTGGATCACCGCGGTGCGAATCGCGATCGCGGTGTCGGCATCGCCGTTCCAGCCGATGTAGCCGATCGCGCCGGCGTAGAGGTTGCGCTTGTGCGGCTCGAGCTCCTGGATCAGCTCGATCGCGCGCACCTTGGGCGCGCCGCTCACGGTGCCGGCGGGAAAGGTCGCCTTGAGCACGTCCATGTAGGAAAGCCCGGGACGCAGCTCGCCTTCCACCTGGCTCACGATGTGCATGACGTGGGAGTAGCGCTCGACGACGAAGCTTTCGCTTACCCGCACGCTGCCGGTCAGGCTGACCCGGCCCACGTCGTTGCGGCCGAGATCGATCAGCATCAGGTGCTCCGCGCGCTCCTTCTGGTCGGCCAGAAGCTCGGCCTCGAGCGCGGCGTCCTCCGCGGACGTGCGCCCGCGCGGACGGGTTCCGGCAATCGGCCGCACGATCACCCGGCCCTGCTGCAGGCGCACCAGGATTTCCGGCGAGGAGCCGACGACCTGGGTCGCGCCGAGATCGATGAAATACATGTAGGGCGACGGATTCAGCGCGCGCAGCGCGCGATAGACGTCGACCGGTCGCGCGTGGAAGGGCACGGAAAGCCGCTGCGAGGGCACCACCTGGAACACGTCGCCGGCGCGGATGTGCTGCTTGGCGCGCTCGACCATGGCCTCGAAAGCCTCGCGGCTGAAGCTCGACTTGAAGTCGGTTTCCGCGAGCGCCTGCGGATCGAGCACGTCGGGGTAGCCCGAGCCCGAGTGGCGCAGGCGGAACGCCAGTTCGTCGAGGCGCCGGCAGGCCCGCGCCCAGGCCTGCGGCGCAGCCGGATCTGCGTGGACGATCAGATAGAGCCGGCCCTTGAGGTTGTCGAATACCGCGACCTCTTCCGACAGCATGAGGAGCGCGTCCGGAGTGCCGAGCTCGTCCGGGCGGTTCGCGCGCTCCAGGCGCGGCTCGATCCAGCCCACGGACTCGAAGCCGAAGTAGCCGACCAGACCGCCGGTGAAGGCCGGCAGCCCGGCCACCGGCGCGACGCGAAACGAAGCCCGGATGTGCTCGATCTCGGCCAGCGGGTCGGCCAGCTCGCGCGATTCGACGACTTCGCCCAGATCCTCGACCGAGAGCGTATGGCCGCGCAGCACGTATACGCGGCGGCAAGGCAGGCCGATGATCGAATGCCGCCCCCAGCTCTCGCCGCCCTCGACCGACTCGAACAGGTAGGCGTAGGGGCCATCGGCCAGCTTGAGGTAGACCGATAGAGGCGTATCCAGGTCGGACAGCACCTCGCGCGCGACCGGAATGCGGCGGTAGCCCTGCGCCGCCAGCGCGTCGAACTGTTCGCGGGTGATCATCGACTCCAGCCTGGGTTCGCCAAACCGGCCAAGATAGCAGGTCGAACCGCCGCGCAGGGCACTCCTAAGGCGTCTTCGAGCCGCGGCAGCTCGCAGCGAGCGCCTGGCGCATCCGCGCAATCACGGCCGCATAGTCGCCGGCGCCGAAGATCGCCGATCCGGCGACGAAGGTGTCGGCGCCGGCGGCAGCAATCGCGCCGATGTTCTCGGCGCCGACACCGCCGTCGATCTCGAGCCGGATCGGCCGACCGCCGGCATCGATCCGCTCGCGCACGCGGCGCAGCTTGTCGAGCGCGCCGGGAATGAAGCGCTGCCCACCGAAACCGGGATTGACCGACATCACGAGCACCAAATCGAGCTTGTCGAGCACGTGGTCGAGATGACATAGCGGGGTCGCCGGATTCAGCACCAGACCGACGCCGCAACCGGAATCGCGGATCAGGCCGATGCTGCGGTCGACATGCTCACTCGCTTCCGGGTGGAAGCTGATGTGGCTCGCGCCGGCCGCGACGAATTCGGGCACGATGCGGTCGACGGGCTTCACCATCAGGTGCACGTCGATCGGCGCGCTGATTCCATAGTTGCGCAGGGCGCGACAAACCGCCGGACCGAAGCTGAGGTTCGGCACGTAGTGGTTGTCCATGACGTCGAAGTGAATCCAGTCGGCGCCGGCCGCGAGCACTGCGTCGACCTCGGCGCCAAGTCGCGCGAAGTCCGCCGAGAGGATCGACGGGGCGATGATGGCTGACTGTCTGGTCATGCAGTTTCCTCGCGAGGGTCGGGCTGCGGCGCGACTCAGTATCGCCTTCTCACTTGAAGCCGCGTTCGAGCTTCAGCTGCTCCCAGGCGGCGTTGATCTCGCTGGCGCGCTGCTCGGCGCGGCGCTTGATCTCGTCCGGAACGTCGCCGAGTTTGTCCGGATGGTTCTGACTGATCAACTTGCGGTAGGCCTGCTTGATCTCGTGAGCACCGGCGCTGCGCGAGACACCCAGCACGGCGTAGGGATCGCGCGCCGTGGGTGGCGCCGGTCGCTGCGTCCGCGCCCGCGGGTCCGGTCCGGAATATGCGCCATCCGGCGCCGTCCCGCCGGTGAAGGCCGCGTAGCCCTTCATGGCGGCGAGCCAGAGAAAGGTCCGTTCGGCGACGCCGAGGGCGGCGAGCAGGCGTCGCACCAGGACGAGCTTGGGCGGCGCCAGCTGACCTTCCGCGTAGACCAGCTCGACCACCAGATCGAGCACCACCACACCGAGGTCGGCGCGACCGCGGCACCAGCCGCGCAGTGCGGCGATCGCTGCACCGACATCGAACTCCGGCTGCTTGCCGGCGTTGAAGCACTCGACGGCGAGCTTGCGCCGCTCTGCGTCGAGACCCAGCCGCTGCATCAGCGCCTCGGCGGCGGCGATTTCTGGCTCCGAAACCCGCCCGTCGGACTTGGCCACCGCGCCCGCGAAACCGAACAGTGGTTCGACGAAGCCGACGCCGAGCGACGGCTGCCGCAGCCTGGCGACCGAGCGATCGTACAGGTGACCGAGGGTCACGCCGATCAGGAACCCTACCCAGCCATGCAGCAGGATCAGCCCCGCGATGGCTCCGATCAACTTGCCGATCATGCGCTGTCGCCGCCGGTACGGTGCGGCTGGCCCACCCTGCTCGGGCGCGTCGCTGAATGCGTGAACACGTTCGGCTTCCCGGAAAACCCGCGGCCCATTCTAGCCGCAGGGGAGCGTCGGCTTCGGTTCGCTACTGGAGGCGGCGCTACAATCGCGCCCTTGCCGACCTGCGGAATGTGCCCGTGTCCAGCGTCCTCGTTGAATCCAACCTGCCTGGACTCGAGCTCCTGCATCGCGGCAAGGTACGCGACGTCTACGCGCTCGGTTCGAGCGAGCTGCTGATCGTCGCCAGCGATCGCCTGAGCGCGTTCGACGTCGTGCTGCCCGACCCGATTCCGGGCAAGGGCGAAATGCTGACCCGGATCTCGAATTTCTGGTTTGACCAGACCGCGACGCTCATCCCCAATCATCTGACCGGTCGCTCGCCGCTGGAAGCGCTGCCGTCCGGCGTCGATGCTGCGCTCTATCTCGCGCGCAGTGTGATCACGCGCCGGTTCAAGGCGCTGCCGGTCGAAGCGATCGCGCGCGGTTTCCTGGCCGGCTCGGGCTGGAAGGACTATCAGGGCAGCGGGCGCCTGTGCGGAATCACCCTGCCGCCGGGGCTGCGTCAGGCCGAGCGCCTGCCTGACGCAATCTTTACGCCGTCGACCAAGGCAGCCGTCGGCAGTCACGACGAGAACATCGGCTTCGACCGGGTCGTCGCCGCAATCGGTGGCGAGCTGGCGGAACAGGTGCGCGAGGCGACGCTCAGCCTGTACCGCTTCGCCGCCGCCCACGCCGAGGCGCGGGGAATCCTGATCGCCGACACCAAGTTCGAGTTCGGCACCGACGAGGAGGGCCGGCTCTACGTGATCGACGAGATGCTGACGCCGGATTCATCGCGCTTCTGGCCGGCCGAGGAATACCGGGTCGGCATCAGCCCGCCGAGCTACGACAAGCAGTTCGTGCGCGACTATCTGGAAACCCTCGACTGGGACAAGCGCGCGCCGGGGCCACGCCTGCCGCCAGAAATCATCGAGCGCACGGCCAGAAAATACGGCGAGGCGCTCGCGCGCCTCGCCGGTATTCACCTCGGCTGAGCAGGCGGCAGCGCGCCGCCTGCCCGCGAGCTCACTCAGTCGTCCGCCGGCTCCGGCTGCAGCAGCACGTCCGGCACGTTGACCTGCACGGCGGTGCCACCGCTGGCGATCAGACTCGCCATCTCACCCTGCATTTCCACGGTCACCATGGGCCATCCCGCCGGATTCAACAGCGAACCGTGATCGCCGTCGATGAAGCGGGTGGCGCCGCGGATGCCGTCTGGATTCACCGTGGTCTGGCTGATCGCCTGCAGGCCGAAAGCGGCGATCAGCGGCTCGGTACCCGAAAGCGGTGCACCAACCGCGCGATTCGGAATCACCTGATCGGGCAGGCTCTCGGCGCCATTGCCGATCACTTCCTGCACGAGCAGATTCTTGGCCGGCAGCAGGCTGCCGTTGCCGCCGAAGTTGATCGGGTCACCCGAGTCGATCACGGTTTGGGTGGCGAGGAAAAACATGTTGTACTCGGGGGTTCCCGGCAGCAACCCGGCCTGCGCCAGACCGCCCACGATCACCGGCCCGAGGGCCGCAGAAGCCTCCAGCATGCGCGCGATGCCGCCGCCAGGGACGCTCAGCAGCGCCGTCTGCACGGTCGGGTCGGTGGCCATGAAGACGCTGCCGACGATGCTGCCGAGCGACTGCCCGACGAAGCTGATGCGCGCGGTGTCGAAGGTCGAGCCGGCCGCATTCATGGCGCCAACTGCGTGGGCGAGAGTGAACAGGTCGGCCACGCCCTCGCGCAGGTTGTCGCGTGAGGTCAGCAGACTGGTCAGGTTGATGAAGTATTCGCCAGAGCCGTCGATCTTGCCGTCCGGACCCGACGCGCCGCTGTCGTTGTCCACCAGGTCCAGATCGAACGTGCGCTCCTGCGCGCCGAGGGCGGCGAAGGGCGTGTTGCCAATATAGAACGGACTGGCCGTGTCGGTGACACCGTGCAGCGGCAGGTCCATGGCGACCACCGCGAAACCCTGCGAGGCCAGCGTGCCGGCTACCGCCAGCATGTCGGTGCGGCTGCGGGTGATGCCGTGCTGGAAGATCACCAGCGGCCAGCCGGCAGCCGGACGTTGCTGCCCGGAATTGGCGTTCGGCACCGTCATCAGCAGGGGCACCAGCTGGGTGGAGGTAGCGACCGGCAGCGGGTTGGCGAACGTGACCTTGGTCGAGGTCGGGTCGAGCCCGGCCTGATCGAAGGGCGGCACATAGGCGCCCGGCGCGGCCTGCCAGAAACTGGTAAGCGGCGCCAGCGGGTCGTCCGCGCTCGGCGCCGAGAGGTAGTAGGGGACGTTCAGCACGCCGATATAGATGTCGGCGATCGGCGGCAGGCCCATGCCGAGATCGGCGAGCGTCAAGCCGGTCGGTGCGATGGTGCTTGCGGCCGGCTCCGACTGTTCGACTACGCCGCGCAGGGCGAGAAAGGTCGGCGTCACGCTCTGGGTCGTGGCGACCCAGGACATCACGATCGAGCTGCGCGTGACGCCCGCGGCGGCGGCCGCAGCTTCCTGCGAGTTGACCAGCTTGCGCAGCGGCTCCAGCGCGCAGGCCTGAGCGGCCGCCAGCGCTGGGATCGTCGAGGCGCCGTTGGCGCAGAGCGGGTTGGTGCGCTGGGCGAACATGTATTGCAGGGCCGAGCGCACCTTGCCGCCGCTGGCGTCGCTCACGCCGTCGGTCACCACCGCCATATAGGAAGTGAGCTGGCGCAGCGGCTGGGTCGGCACGATCGCCATGGTGCGCCCGCTGGCGTCGCTCGGCGTCATCACCGCAACGAACTCCTGCGGCGAAGCCAGCTCGCGCACGACGCCGGTCACGCCGCCGCCGGGACCGCTCAGGCTCACCTCGAACATCCGCACCGAAGCGCCGCCGGCCACCGAAGTCGGATCGATCGGCTGCGAGAAGGTGAGCGACCAGGGCGCACTGGTGCTGAAGCCGTCGAGCTGATTCATCGCGACCTTGGGATCCGAATAATTGCTCGGATCCGCCACCGGCATGTTGAGAGTCAGGTCGGTGGTGCCTGCCAGGAGCAGGTTGTTCGGGAACGGAATGACGCCGTGGGCCGGATCGAAGCCCGGCACCGTATGCAGTCGCACCGGTGCGCCGTAGTCATAGGCCCGAGCCTGCGGCGCGGCGAATAGCGCGAGAAGGATCGCGGCCGTGGCCGCCGATGTGAACAGTCGTGCCTGCATGAGCTTCCCCTCTGAATAGCACCGGAATCCGCGACCCCGAAACGCGGTCATCTTAGGCTGTGCGGCGCAGGCTGGCAACGCTGCACTGCGGCGAAAACGAGAGCCGCCGACGACTTCCCGCAAAGGCCCTCAGTGCGGCAGCCGCGCAACCGCTGGCCCGTTCGGCGACGGCCAGCACGCAAGCACCGCGGCCCGTGGATCGAAAACGCGCGGCGCCCAGTCGAAATCGGCGATCGCCGCGGCTTGCTCTACCACTAGATCCTGCCGCAGGCGTGCAAGCACGCCCTCGCCCGGCGGCGGCAGGCCGAGCAGCCCCGCCGCTGTGCCCAGCGGCTGCAGAAGCGATAGCGGCAGTGGCAGTGGCAGGGTACGGATGGGCAGCGCGCCACGCAGGCGCTCGAGCATCGCCGAAAACGGCAGGCGTTCGCCGCCACCGAGCGCATAGCAGCGGTCGAAGGTGGCAGGGCTGCCGCTGACGACGAGCGCGGCGGCAGCAAGATCCTCGGCGTGCACCGGCTGGCGCAGACCCGCTGCGGCAGGAATGCGCGGGAACAACCGCCAGCGCCGAGCGAAACGCAGGATCGGGCTCAAGCTGCGGTCGACCCCGGCGCCGTAGATCAGGGTCGAGCGGAGCAGGGTCCAGCGTACCGCGCGGACGCGCGCGTGGGCGATCAGCTTTTCTTCCGCGGCGAGAAGGCGCGCAGCCAGCTCGCGCTCGCCGACGTCGATCGAGCCGCGCTTGGTCTCGACGCTCATCGAACCGAGCGCCACCAGCCGCTGCGGGCGCAGGGTCTCGCAGCGTTCGAACCAGGTCGCGAAGGCGTCCAGCGGCCCCAGGCTGAAGATCAGGTCCACTTCTGGCAGCGCCGGCATGGCGCCGCCCAGATCTCCCTGCAGCCAACGCAGCGGGGGCGCTGCCGGTCGCGCCTCGGCGCGGCTCAGCGCATACACCGCATGCCCTGCCGCAGCGAGCTTCGGCAGCAGGAAGCGACCGACCGCGCCGCTTGCGCCGACGACCAGGCTGCGCGTCACGACCGGCCTACGGCGCTGCCGCGGGCGCCTCCGACGCCTCGCGCAGCGTGGCCTCCAGCGCCGCCAGGGCCGTGGCACCGAGCTCGGGAGCACCGCCGTGCAGCGGGTGAGCCACCAATTCAGCGCGCGCATCGAAAAGCTGTCGGCGCGCGCCCTCGACGTGGCGCACCAGTTCATCGAGACTGGCCTTGTCGGCGCCGACGATCAGCTCGACCGGCTGCAGGCAGTACTGCACGGCCGCGTCGAAGCGCCGCACGCAGGCGCTGTAGTCGGCCAACTCCAGGCGATTCTGCTGCATCCGCCCGCGGAGGGATTCCAGCGCACCGTCGAGGCTCGCGGCAAACTCCTCGCGCACGACCTGCGGCTCCACATAGCCGGCCTTCTCCGCCAGCTGCGACTGCAGCGCATCGAGTTCATTCTCGAGCTCGATCTTGCCGCACAGCAGATCGCTGCCGCGCTGGCGCTCGGCGCGCAGCTGCGCGTGCAGCCGGAACCACAGCAAAAGCAGCGCGACCAGCGCGACGAAGGCGATTGCCCACCCAAGCCATTGCATTGTCATCCTCCTGCCGGTCACGCCGGCCTGCTCGACGACCGTCCGCAGCCGGACCCGGCCCACCGCCCCTGCAACGGCAGCGCAGATAATCGCACATGCGGCCGCCGGCCGCGCTGCTGACCCGGTTCGACCGCCCGCGACGCGTCGGCGCCGACCCCACGCAGCTCGGCGCGCTCGGTTAAAGTATGCCGATGTACCTCGAGTTCTACGGATTGCGCGAGGCGCCGTTTTCGATCACGCCGGACCCGCGCTACGTATTCCTCTCGGATCGACACCGGGACGCGCTCGCGCACCTGCTCTACGGCATCGGCAAGGGCGGCAGCGGCGGTTTCGTGCAGCTCACCGGCGAGGTCGGCACCGGCAAGACCACGCTGTGCCGCCTGCTGCTCGAACAACTGCCGGAGAACACTCGCGTCGCCCTGGTGCTGAACCCGAAGCTCTCGCCGCTCGAACTGGTCGAAGCCATCTGCGAAGAGCTCAAGCTCGACATCGACGGGAAGCGCGGCAGCCTCAAGGGGTTGACCGACACCCTCAACACCTTCCTGCTCGACGCATACGCGCAAGGCCTGCGGGTGGTATTGATCGTCGACGAGGCGCAGAACCTGTCCGCCGAGGCGCTGGAGCAGGTGCGCCTGCTGACCAATCTCGAGACGCCGACCCAGAAGCTGCTGCAGATCATCCTGCTCGGCCAGCCGGAGCTGCGCAAGCTGCTCGATCGGGAAGATCTGCGCCAGCTCGCCCAGCGAATCACCGCGCGCTACCACCTGACGCCGCTCGACGTCGCCGAAACGGAAGGCTATGTGCGCCACCGCATGACGGTGGCCGGCTGCACCCGCATCCCCTTCACGCGGCTCGGGCTGAAGGCGATCTACCAGCGTTCCGGCGGCGTACCGAGGCTCATCAACATCATTGCCGACCGCGCGCTGATGGCCGGCTTTGCGCGTGAGCTGCCGAACCTCGGCGAGCGCCTGATCAACCGCGCGGCTGACGAGACCCTGCCCGGCAACACCCGCTACTGGCTGCGCCGCTACGGCGCCTGGGCCGCGACCGCGCTGCTGGCGCTGGCAGCCGCCGGAATCGCCTTCGGCTGGCGCTCGCTGTACGAGCCGCCGCCGCCACCCATATCTACCGAGCCCGCCGTGGCGCAACCGAATCAGGCGCTCGAGGACCTCGCTGCGCGCATCGCCCAGGCGCCAGCCACCGAACTGGATGCCTACACCGAGCTCCTGGCGCGCTGGCAGGTGAATGCCGACGTGGTTTCGGTGCAGGACGCCAGCAGCTGCGCACCGCTGATTGCGCCTGGCGTGGCCTGCCTGCGCGGCCGCGCGACGCTCGACCAGATCGCGCGCTTCGACCGCCCGGTGATCCTGCTACTGGGAGATGCAAGCCGGCCGACGTATGCGATCCTGCAGGGTGTCGGCGCCCGCCAGCTGCGCGTCGATCTCGGCAGCGATCACTACGAGCTGCCGCGGGGTTCGCTGGCGCAGTTCTGGTCGGGCGATTTCATCGCCCTGTGGGCTCTGCCGAGCAACGTCCCCGCCACCATGAAGCAGGGCGACGCCGGCGCCGGCGTGAGCTGGGCGCAGGCCCGCTTGAAATCCTTCGATGGCGCTGACGCGGAAACGCCCGGAGTGTTCGGCAGCTCGCTGGAGACGCGCGTGCGCCGGCTGCAGCGCGAATACGCCATCCGCGACGACGGCATCGTCGGCCCGGAAACCCTGTTCGCACTGTCGGCGCTCGACGAAGTCGGGCCGCGGCTGATCCGCACGATCCAATGACACGCCCTGCTGGCGCCGACCGGCGTCTCACGCCCTGATTTTCGACCGATGACGCAATGTCCCTGATCCTCGAAGCCCTGAAGAAATCCGAGCAGCAGCGCCGCCTGGGCGAACTGCCCTCGCTGAGCTCACCGCCTCCCGGCGGACGCAGGCGCCGCAGTCTGCTGCCCATTTTCGCCGGCTTGATCGCGCTCGCCCTCGTCGCGGGCTGGTGGCTGCTGCGCGATTCCGCGGCGCCGCACGACAGCGCCGTGGCCAGCATAGGCAAGGCACCGCCCGCGGCTGCTGCGCGGACCACCGCGCCCCCGACGGCGACCGTCGAGAAAGTCGACGAGTGGGTGCCCAACCTGTCGCGCGAGGCCGCAGCCAAGCGCCCGCGGACCGCGACTCAGCCGCCGCCTCGACGCAACGCGAAGCAGGACGCAAAGCGCGGCCAGAGCGACGCGGAGCAGGCTGCCGCGCAGGCCGGGGTCGTCTTGCCCGGCCCCGAGCAAGACGACGCCGGCTCGGTCAAGGCCCAGGCAAACGAGCTCACCACCAGCCCGCGTATCGGGGCCTCGGACGACGTCACCCCGGAACAGGCCCGGAAGCGCGCGGAGGAGTGGCGGCGCCCGGTGCGGCCGCCAGCCAAGGTCGAGACTGCGCCGGAGGGCTCGGCTCCTGCCGCTGCCAGCGCTGGCAAAACGGGCGCCCGCGCCCCGCAGCAACGCGCCCGGGCAGCGGCGCCGACACCCGCGCTGCCCGTGGTCTGGGACCTGCCCTGGTCGATCCGCCGCAATCTGCCGGAGCTCAAGCTGACCATGCACGTGTACGACCCCGATCCAGCTCAACGCTTCGTCGTGGTCAACGACGAGCGCCACGTCGAGGGGGACACGGTCGGTGACGGACTCGTGCTGCAGCAGATCCGACCGGACGGCATGCAGCTCACGTATCAGGGCCAGCGCTTTCTCTACCCGCGTGACGGCCGCTGAGCTGTCATCAGAGGCGACGCCGATCGCCGCGGCGGCACCTCCACTCGCCCGCACGGAGTCGACGAGCGCGGATGTCATCAGCACTCGCGCCCATGCAGCTCACGGATTCCCGGCAAAGCGAGCGCAGAGCCACTCATGCACGCGCCGCATCGGTGCACCTTCGGTCAAGGGAATCCCGCGCTCGCGCGGGCAGGTTCTCGCAACCGAGTTCGCTGGTCCGACCGGCTGCTAGCCACGCGGATGTTCGTCCAACTCCCCAACCGCCGCAAAGCGCAGCCGCCCTGGGTGACCCTGTTCATCGTCGCCAGCTGCATGT
The DNA here is from genome assembly GCA_964582225.1 of uncultured Dokdonella sp. Classification (GTDB taxonomy): domain Bacteria; phylum Pseudomonadota; class Gammaproteobacteria; order Xanthomonadales; family Rhodanobacteraceae; genus Dokdonella_A. The sequence continues at coordinate 21,385 of CAZORA010000004.1, forward strand.
TGGTGTTCCTGTGGTTGGCAAACCTCGAGCCGACCGAGCGCCTGAGCCTCATGAACCGCTGGGGCACGGTGCCTTCGACTCTGCTCGAGGGCAACGTGCCCTGGCCCCGCCAGCTCGCCGAACTGCGTGTCGCGCGCCTGGTCAGCGCTATCTTCATTCACGCCGGCTGGCTGCACGTGACAGGCAACTTGCTGTTTCTAATCATCTTTGGCGTGCCTACCGAGCGCGCGCTCGGCCCCCGTCGATTCCTTCTGCTGTTCGTCTGTGGCGGCGCGCTTGCCAACCTGCTGGCCGCCGTCACCCTGGCCGGAACGCACGCGCCGATCATTGGATCGAGCGGCGCGGTCTCGGCCGTGGTCGGCGCCTATCTGGCGCTATTCCCGCGCGCGCGTCTCGGCCTGGTGCTGCCGCTGGGCGTATTCCTCGAGTTCGTGCGCGTCCCGGCGCCTCTTCTGATCGGCTTCTGGGCGATGCTGCAGCTGCTTTTTACCTTCGTCGGCCCGGCCTTCGGCGCGGTGGCTTGGTGGACCCACGTCGGAGGCTTTCTGATTGGCATCCTGTTCGGCCTGCTGTCGCGACCCGTGGTGGCCCGCAGGTTCCGCGGATGAGCGCGCCACGCGCTGCCGGCAGGCAGCCCCAACTCCGCTAGACTCCAGGCAACAGGCTCCTCTTCCACCTCGAACGCCATGCCCAGAGACACCCTCTACAAGCTCACCTTTCTGTCGCAGGGTCGCAGCCTGGAGCTCTACGCCCGGCGCGTGTCGAGCAGCCCGCTCTGGGGCTTCACGGAAATCGGCGAGCTCGTCTTCGACCCACCCGGCGAGGGCCTGCTGGTGGACCCGACCGAAGAGCGCCTGCGCGAGGAGTTCAAGGATACGCGCGTGCTGCATTTGCCGATGCAGGCGATCGTGCGCATCGAGGAAGTCAGCAGGCGCGGCGCGCTCACGGTGCGCGACGCTTCCAGCGGCGAGAAGATCATGCCCTTCCCGCTGCCGCCGACGCGCGGTCGCTGAGCGAGCGCGCGCCGCAGGCACGCGCGGTCGCGCGGCTCAGCCCTGGCTGGGCGGAGCCGCGCGCAGCGCAAGCGCCTTCAGCACGTTGAGTGCTTCGCTGAGCGCGTAGTCCTGTTCGGTATCGTCGCTCGAGGGGCGGGCGCGACGGTCCGCCGCGTCGTCCTCGCCCGAGCCGCGGAGGTGATTGCGCAGATCGCGCTCGCCGAGCATCGGAATGGGCGCGCCGTCGCGCGGGCTGAGCATCAGGTCGGCGAGGGCGATATCGGGCTCGATGCCGGCGGCCTGGATCGAAGTACCGTTCGGCGTGTAGTAGCGGGCGGTGGTGAGCTTGACGGCGTGCTCCGCATCGAGCGGCAGGACGGTTTGCACCGAGCCCTTGCCGAAGCTGCGCTGACCCACCAGCAGCGCGCGCCGATTGTCCTTGAGGGCGCCGGCGACGATCTCGGCGGCGGAGGCGGTGCCGCCGTCGATCAGCACCACCAGCGGCGCGCCGCGCAGCAGGTCGCCGCCGGGGCTCGCGCTGAAGCTCATCACGGAATCTGGCGTGCGCCCGCGAGTGGTGACAATCACGCCGCGATCGAGAAACTCGTTGCTTACCTCGACCGCCGAGTTGAGCAGGCCGCCAGGGTTGCTGCGCAAATCCAGTACCGCGCCGCGCAGGGTGTTCTTGCCATCCGCCTGCAGACGGCCGATGCTGCGGCGCAGCTGGCTTCCGGTTTCGGCCTGGAACTGGCTGATCCGGAGATATGCATAACCGGGCTCGAGCAGGCGAGCGCGAACGCTCGCCACACGAACCACGCCGCGCAGAATCTCGAGGTCGAAAGGCTCGCCCTGCCCTTCGCGCAGGATGCCGAGGGTGACCTTGCTGCCGACCGCACCGCGCAGCATGGCGACGGCGCCATCGAGGTCGTCGGGCTGCACCGGCTTGCCGTCGATGCTGACGATGGTGTCGCCGGAACGGATGCCCGCCTGCTGCGCCGGAGAGCCGTCGATCGGCGCCACCACCCGCAGGCTACCCTGCACCTGCATGACCTCGATGCCCAGACCGTTGTAGGCACCGCTGGTGTCTTCACTGAGATCCTCGAGCTGCTCGCGACCCAGATACTGGCTGTGCGGGTCGAGGTCGGAGAGCATGCCGCGCACTGCGGCCTGCATCAGGCGGTGATCGTCGACTTCATCGACATAGGTCTGCTTCACCAGATTGAACACGGCGGTGAAGCTGCGGATGTCGTCGAGACTGACGCCGCTCTTGCTTGTGGTTGACACCGGCGCCGCAGTTTCGCCCGCGGCGGGCTGCTCGACCGGCGACGTCGTGGCCGGCGTCGGCGGCGGCTCGGCACCGGCGAGCGGAAAGGCTGCGAACGCGAGCAGGAACTGCAGAAGCAAACGCGGGGTCATCGGCGGATTCCGCTGGTGGAACGGCCAGTGTACGCCAGCACACCGCGGCGGGTTTCCGCATGGCGAAGATTTCACTTGCGCAACCAGGTGCGCGGATCGAGCGGCTTGCCGGCGGCACGCAGCTCGAAATAGAGGCCGGCGACGCGCTCGCCGCCGCTGGTGCCGCTGAGCGCGATCGTCTGGCCAGCGTCGACCCAATCACCGACTTCCTTGAGCAATGCTTCGTTGCCGCCGTAGAGGCTCAGGTAGCCGTCGCCGTGGTCGACAATCAGGAGCAAGCCGTAGCCGCGCAGCCAGTCGGCGAAGGCGATCCGGCCGTGCCAGATGGCGTGCACCGGGCTGCCGTCCGCAGCAGCGATCAGGATGCCGCTGCTGGCTCGACCGGACTCGTCGCGCGCACCGAAGCGCTGCGCGAGCCTCCCGCGCAGTGGCCAGTCGAGGCGCCCGCGGCGGCTCGCCAGCGGTTCGGCGCTGGCGATCTCCGGCGGAATGTCGGCAAACACGTCGCGCAAACGTTCGAGCAGCGCTTCGAGGCGCGCCTGGTCGCGGCCAAGCGCAGCCCGGCGAGCGCGCTGGTCGATGAGGCGACGCTCGATCGCGGCCAGCAGCTCGGCGCGCTCGGCGCGCTCGGCTGCGAGGCGCTCCGCTTCGGCGGCGCGCTCGGCCAACGCTCGCTCCAGCTCGGCGCTGGCGCGGTGAATGGTGTCCTGCAGCACCGCCAGCTCCTCGAGGTCGGCCAGCGTGCGCTCGATCTGCCCGGCCTGCGCTCGCTCGAAGTAATGGTGATAGGCCAGGACGCGGGCGGTCTTGCCGAAATCGTCCTGCCGCAGCAGGGCGCGGAGCTCCTCGTGCCGACCCAGCGCATAGGCCGAACGCAGCAGGGCCGCGAGCTCGGCGCGGCGCTCGGCAAGGCTGGCTTCCAGCGCCGCGCGGCGCGCTTCGAGGTCGGCGAGCCGAGCCTGCTGCCCACCGATCTGCTCGTCGAGCTCGTGCACTTCGCTGGCCACCGCGGCGAGCGCGAGTTCGCGCTCGCGCAGCGAGGCCACCAGGTCGTCGCGCTCGTCGCGGCTTTGCCGTTCAGCGGCCGCCAGCGCCTCGATTTCCGCCCGCACCGTCGCCAGCTGGCGCTGCGCCGCGGCCTCCTGCGCCGCGCGCGCGGCGGGGTCGCTCGATTGCGCCGAAACGGCGCCCGCGAGGCCGGCGAGCGCGAACAGGCCCGCCCGAACGAGCGTCAGCCGGAACCCGCAAAGGCTCGCCACGGCCGCGCCGGCTACCGCTCAGCGAAACGCGACAAGGCTGCGCCCGGTCATTTCCGCCGGCTGCGGCAGGTCCATCAGGGCGAGCACGGTGGGCGCCAGATCGCACAACGCGCCGGGGACGAGCGCTGCCGGGCGGCCGACGTAGACCAGCGGCACCGGCCCGACCGTATGCTGGGTGTGCGGCAGGCCGTCGGCGTCGACCATCTGTTCGACGTTGCCGTGGTCGGCACTGATCAGCATCTCGCCGCCGGCGGCGCGGATCGCCGCCTCGAGCCGGCCGAGCGCCGCATCCACGGTCTCGACCGCGCGGATCGCCGCCGGCTCGATGCCGGTGTGGCCAACCATGTCGGGGTTGGCGATGTTGCAGAGGATGAAATCGAAGCGGCCCGAGGCGATCGCCTCGACCAGGCGTTGGGTCACTTCCGGGCAGCTCATCTCGGGCTGGTGGTCGTAGGTCGCGACCTTCGGGCTCGGCACCAGAATCCGCGCTTCGCCGGCGAACGGCTCCTCGCGGCCGCCGGAGAAGAAGAAGGTGACGTGCGCGTACTTCTCCGTCTCGGCGATGCGCAGCTGGGTCAACCCCTGCGCGGCCAGGTATTCGCCAAGCGTGTTCGCCATCGACTGCGGTGGCCAGGCAACGGCGCTGACCGCCAGGTCCTGCGCGTATTCGGTCAGGCTGACGAAGCCGGCCAGACGCGGCACGCGCGGGCGCGGGAAGCCATCGAAGTGGCGGTCCAGGAAGGCGTGCGAGAGCTGCCGCGCGCGGTCGGCGCGGAAGTTCATGAAGACGATGACGTCGCCGTCCTCGACCCGCGCGCCGCCGCCGATCACGGTCGGCTGCACGAACTCGTCGGTCTCGCCGCGCGCATAGGCGGCCTCGAGGGCGCTCGCGGCGTCGATGGCGTGCAGCGGCGAATCGGCTTCGGCGATCGCGCGCCAGGCGCGCTCGACCCGATCCCAACGCCGATCGCGGTCCATCGCGAAGTAGCGGCCGCTGACGCTGGCGATCCGCGCGCCAGGCAACTCGCGGCACTTCTCCTCGAGCGCGGCGAGACTCGGCCCGGCGCTCTGCGGTGGCGTGTCGCGACCGTCGAGAAAAGCGTGCAGCGCGACGCGGGTGACGTCGCGCCGCGCGGCCAGATCGAGCAAGGCGTGAATCTGGCGCTCGTGGCTGTGCACGCCGCCGGGGCTCAGCAGGCCGAACACGTGCAGGCTGCCGCCGCCCTGCCGCGCCGCGTCGCAGGCGCCGACCAGGGCCGGATTGTCGAAGAAGCTGCCGTCAGCGATCGCCTTGTCGATCCGCGTCAGATCCTGATAGACGACGCGGCCGGCGCCGATGTTCATGTGCCCCACTTCGGAGTTGCCCATCTGCCCGTCGGGCAGGCCGACGCTCTCACCGTGGGTGTCGACCAGGGTGTGCGGGCATTCGGCAAGCAGTCGCGTCCAGTGCGGTGTGCGTGCCAGCGCAATCGCGTTGTGGGCGGTTTCGGCGCGATCGCCCCAGCCGTCAAGAACGAGCAGCAGCACGGGTTTGGGTCGGGGCACGGGATCTTCCAGAACGGCGAAGCAGCTTGAAATCCTAACCCATGCGGGCCGAGCGCGGGCGCCTCCCTGAACCTTGCTGCGGCCATCCTTTGGCACTGCAAAGCCCGCCGCTGGCTGCCATCATGACGTTTTCACTGCGGAGAAGCCGATGCAACTCTGGCTCGTCGGAATCCTGTGCCTGGGCGTCGCGGCGATCAACCCGGCCAAGGCGGAAAGCGCGGACCAGCGCTTCGAGGCGATCTACAAGGCCGAATGGAGCTGGCGTCAGCAGCAGCTCGGCGGCGGAGAAGACGAGGACAGCGCAGCAAGCGCGCGGATGCGGGGCCTGCCCGACGTCGGCGTCCAGGCGCAGAAGGCGCGCCTGGCGCGCTGGGACGAAGTGCTGCAGCAGCTCGACGCGCTGCCGATCGAGGAGCTGTCGCCGGAAAATCGGGTGAATCTCGCGGTCTATCGACCGCAGATCGAGAACCTGGCGGCGGCGGTGCGCTTCCGCAGCTACGAGATGCCGTTCAACAGCGACACCCAGTTCTGGTCCGACCTCGGCTTCGCGACCCGCCGCCCGCTGAAGGACGCGGCGGCCGCGCGCGCCTATATCGCGCGATTGGATGACGTGCCGCGCTATTTCGATCAGCAGATCGTCAACATGCGCGCCGGCCTGCGACGCGGCTTCTCCGTGCCGCGCGCGGTGCTTGACGGCCGCGACGTGTCGATCGCGAGCTACGCCGAAGTCGCGGCGCCGGAAGACAGCGACTTCTATCACCCGCTGAAGGAACTGCCGACGACGATTCCGCCTGCCGAGCAGGAAGCGCTGCGCGCCGACACCGCCCGCGCGATCCGCGAACGGGTGATTCCGGCCTACACCAAGCTGCTGCGCTTCTTCCGCAAGGACTACCTGCCGCATGCGCGCAAGACGCTCGCGGCCGAGGCGATGCCGAACGGCAAGGCCTGGTACCGACAGCAGATTCGCGAATACACCACGCTCGATCTCGACCCCGAGGAAATCCACCGGCAGGGCCTCGCCGAGGTGGCGCGAATCAAGGCCGAGATGCGCTCGACCATGCGTGCGACCGGCTTCGAGGGCGACTTTCCGGCCTTTCTCGAGTTTTTGCGCACGGATCCGCAGTTCTATGTCAAGACGCCGGAAGAGCTGCTGATGCGCGCCGCCTGGATCGCCAAGCAGGTGGACGGCAAGCTCGCGCGCTTCTTCGGCCTGCTGCCGCGCGGGCGCTTCGGCATCGTGCCGGTGCCACCGGCGATTGCGCCGTTTTGGACCGCCGGGCGCGGTGGCGCGCATATCTATCTGGTCAACACCTACGACCTGCCTTCTCGTCCGCTCTACAACCTGCCGGCGCTGACGCTCCACGAATCCGCTCCCGGCCACTCGCTGCAGGGCGCCCTGGCCGAGGAGCAGACGGGCTACCCCGAATTCCGCAGCAAGAGCTATATCTCCGCCTATGGCGAAGGCTGGGGGCTCTATTCCGAAAAGCTGGGCCAGGAGATGGGCATCTACCAGACGCCCTACGAAGAGTTCGGCCGCCAGACCTACGAGATGTGGCGCGCGGCGCGCCTGGTGATCGACACCGGCATCCATCACAAGGGCTGGACCCGGCAGCAGGCGATCGACTATCTGGCGAGCCATACCGCGCTCAGCCACCACGAAGTGGAAACCGAGATCGACCGCTACATCTCCTGGCCGGCGCAGGCGCTGAGCTACAAGCTCGGCGAAATGAAAATCATCGAGCTGCGCGCGCGCGCCGAGCAGGCGCTGGGCAGCCGCTTCGAGCTGCCGGCCTTCCACGACGCGGTGCTGGCGCTCGGCTCAGTGCCGCTGCCGGTGCTGGAGCAGGAGATCGACACCTGGATCGCGCGTCGGCAGCAGGCGCCGACCCAGCCAACGGCGCCCGCGGCCGACTGAATCCCGCCCGCGGCGGCGGCTCAGCGTCCGGCGGGCGGTTTGCCTTCCGGCGCCGGCGCTACGGGCGGCGCTGGCGACACGGCTGGGTGCAGGCTGTTGCGCTCGGCGCTCTTCTTCCAGGCTTCGAGAATCGCGGCGCGCGCCGCCGCACCGGCGTCCGGAGGGGGCAGAACGCCGCCGTCGAGCGCGGCGGCCTCGGGCAGTTCGGCGGAGCCGGTCTCGACGTAGCGCGCGAGCCGTCCGACCTGCTCGACAAGCTGTGCGTCGATATCGGGCGCGAGCTCATCGAGCTCGCCCCCGGCGCCGCGGATGCGATATTCGAGGTCGAGCACGGCGCTGCCGTCCTCGGCGTACTTCAGCCAGAAATCGAGCGTGCCCACATAGGCAAACTCCTGCAGCGGGCCGACCACGGTGGACAGGCGCAGCAGGCGACCCGGCAGGCTCAGCAGCACGCGCCCGTGCTCGGCGCTGGCGCCATCGCCCCAGCGCTCGCAGAAGCAGCTTCCCGCGCGTGCGGCGAGGTCGAGGTTTTCAGCCTTGCCGGAAAACGTGTAGGCGTCACCCCACCAGTGCGATACGCCGAGAAGCGCTGGCCACACCTTTTCCGGCGTGGCGGCAATCGGTTTGGAGATCGTGATGAAGGCGGCTTCAGCCGTCGCCTCGCGCACCTCCGCGCGCGCGCCGCTCGAGCAGGCCAGAAGTGCAGCGGCAAACAGCAGGCGGGCATGCATCGCGCGAGGCTCAGACGTCGCCGTCGGCGGCCCAGCCTGCGCCGCTGCCGCGTTGCAGAACCGAGTCGCCGGGCAGCACGCTGCCGGCCGGAATCGAATCCTGCGCCGCCAGCCGCGCGTAGATCGGCGTGAAGTCGGGGCGCGTGGCGTCCATCAGCTGCCGGAAACTGTCGATCACGAAATAGGTCTTCTGGTAGCTATCGATACGGTAACGCGTGCGCATGATGCGCTCCATCTCGAAGCCGATGCGATTGGGCGCTGCGGATTCGAGACAGTGGATGGATTCACCCTTGGAGCTCAGGATGCCGGCGCCGTAGATGCGCAGCTCGCCCTGCTCACGGATCAACCCGAACTCGACCGTGTACCAGTAGAGCCTGGTCAGATTGACCAGGGCCTCGTCGCCCAGGCCGTGCGACTTGACGCCGCCCTGGCCATAAGCCTGCATGTAGTCGGCAAACACCGGGTTCAGCAGCAGCGGCGCGTGGCCGAACAGGTCGTGGAACAGATCCGGCTCGGCCAGATAGTCGATCTGCTCAGGGCGGCGGATCCACCAGGTGGTCGGAAAGCGACGATTGGCCAGATGCTGGAAGAAATCCAGCTCGGGCAGCAGTCCCTCGACCGCCACCAGCTTCCATCCGGTCGCCTTGCCGAGGATGGCATTCATCTCGTCGAAGCGCGGAATCGAGTCCGCGGTCATGCCGAAGCGGTCGAGGTTGCTGAGAAATTCGCTGCAGGAACGTCCGTCCAGCACCTCGCGCTGGCGGTGGAACAGGGCCGCCCAGGTGTCATGATCCTCGCGCGAATAGCGATCCCAGGGCTGCTCGACAACGGCGGTGGTGTAGACCGGAACATAACCTTTGTCGGTCTGCAGGTGCTCGATGCGACGGGGTGCGGAGGCATTCATGGCGTACTCCAGACAGACGGTCGCCTCAGCTTAGCGCGCTTTGCCGGCGACGGTCAGTGGATGGTCGGCGGCGATTCATCCCCGTGGCGCGGGCGCAGCACGACGACCCGGGCGGATTCCGTGCGCGGCGCTTCGCGCTGCCACAACACCGGCACCTCCTGCGGTCGTGGCAGCTCCAGCTCATGATCGATCTCGACGCCGACTTCCGGCTCGTCCTCCCAGCTGAAGCGCTTGCGCGGTGGCGCCGGATCACGCCGGAACAGCAGGATCGCCGCCAGCAGACCGGCGGCGGCGCCGGCCAGGTGATACTCGAAGCTTACGTGCTCTTCGCGCGGTAGCACCGACAGCAGCATGCCGCCATAGAGAAAGAACACCACCATCGAGGTCACGATCGCCAGACGGTCGCGGCGCAGCAGACCGACGAAGAAGAGGAAAAACATCAGTCCGTGGGCGATGCCACTGGCGCCGACGTGAACGGCCGGACGAGCAAACAGCCAGACCCCGATTCCGGACAGCAGCCAGATCATTGGCAGGGCGATGCGGGTCGCGCGCGGGTAGACGTAGAGCACCAGGGTCAGCATCACGCCCATGGGCAGCGTGTTCGACATCAAGTGCGCAAAGCTCGCGTGTGCCAAGGGTGCGGTCAGGATGCCGATCAGACCGGCGAGTTGACGCGGACGGATGCCGAGATCGTCGAGACGCCAGCCGAGCAGCCAGCCGCTCAGCCAGACGATCCAGATACCGGCGAGCAGCGCGCCGGAACCGATTGCTGCATAGCCGAGACGAGAGCGATCACGCGCGATGTCACCGGCGCTGGGCGGAGCGAGCGGTTTGCCGAAATCCATGCCCCGACGGTGGGGGCCGTGCCGCCCCGGCGCAAGGTCTGCAGCTCAGCCGGGCGGTGGACCGGGCGGCGGCTGGCGCAGGCTCGCGATCATCGAGCCGCCGATCAGAAGTGCGACCACCGCCAGGGCGATGCCGGTCGGCACCGGCCACAGGTCGGCCAGCAGCATCTTGACGCCGATGAAGATCAGCACCAGGGCAAGCCCGTAGCCGAGCAGGCGGAAGCGCTCGACTACGCCGGCGAGGACGAAGAACAGCGCGCGCAGGCCGAGCACGGCGAATACGTTCGAGCTCAGCACCAGAAACGGGTCCTCAGTCACCGCGAAGATCGCCGGGATCGAGTCGACCGCGAAGATCACGTCGCTGATTGCGATCAGCACCAGCACCACGAACAGCGGCGTGAAGGCGCGACGGCCGTCGACCGCGACGCTGAGCGCGCCGCCGTGGAAGCGTTCGCTCAGGTGCAGCCAACGCCGCATCCAGGCAAGCGCACGCGATTCGCCGATGTCGGGCGGCGCGCCGGCGCCAAACAGCATGTGGCCGCCGGTGTAGACCAGAAACAGGCCGAACAGATACAGGATCCAGTGGAAGCGCGCGATCAACGCGGCGCCGATGAAGATCATTACGCCACGCAGCAGCAAAGCACCCAGGATGCCGAGCATCAGCGCGCGCTGGCGCTGCTCGGCGGGCACGGCAAAGGCATCGAAGATCAGCAGGAAAACGAAGATGTTGTCGACCGCCAACGCCTTTTCCAGCAAATAGCCGGTAAAGAAGGCGAGGCCGGCTTCGTTGGCGACCGCGCGTCCCGCGCTGGCGTCGAGCCAGAACCAGAGCCCGGCGTTGAAGACCAGCGCCAGCGCGACCCAGCAGAAACTCCACCACAGCGCTTCGCGCAGCGCGACGCGATGGGCGCCCTCCACGCGCAGCACCAGGAAGTCGACGATCAGGGCCAGCGTGACGGTGAGCGTGAAGACGACCCACAGGCCCCAGGTGGCGATTGAATGCATGGGTCCGGAATGCTGCTGATCGAGGGCCGACGTCGGGTTCGATCACCTACTGCGCGATCGCCGGACTGGCCGCACATTAGCCAGCGCGCGGGCGACTGGCAAGAGCGACCGGCAACGTCCAACGGCCTCGACCGCTACAATGCACGGTCTTTGTGTGCGGACCCGGAGTCGTGAAGGAAACCCTGCAGAACCTCGTGCGCGCAGCCGTCGAGGCGCTGCGCGCCGACGGCGGCCTGCCGCCGGAAGCGACGGCCAATTTCGTCGTGGAGCGGACCAAAAGCCGCGATCACGGCGACTTCGCGACGAACGCCGCGCTGCTTCTGGCCAAGGCTGCCGGACGCAAGCCGCGCGAGCTCGCCGCGCTGCTGGTAGCGGCACTCCCCGCCGAGCCGACGCTCGAGCGGGTCGAAATCGCCGGCCCGGGCTTCATCAATTTTCATCTCGGCCGCAGCGCCTGGCACGCTGCCGTGCGCGCGTCGCTCGCGCAAGGCGCCGCCTATGGCCGCAACCGCACGGGTGGCGGCAGCACCGCCGGCGTCGAGTTCGTCTCGGCCAACCCGACCGGCCCGCTACACGTCGGCCACGGCCGCGGTGCGGCGATCGGCGATTCGATCGCGCGCCTGCTGGACGCGAACGGCTGGCGAGTACTGCGCGAGTTCTACTACAACGACGCCGGCGCGCAGATCACCAACCTGGCGCGCTCGGTGCAGGCGCGGGCGCGCGGCCTGGAGCCCGACTCGCCGCAGTGGCCGGCCGACGGCTACCGCGGTGAATACATCCGCGAGGTGGCGCGCGCCTTCCTCGAGCAGCAGAGCGTGACCAGCGAAGGCGGAGAGTTCCACGCCAGCGGCGACGCCGACGACCTCGACGCGGTGCGCCGCTTCGCCGTGGCCTGGCTGCGCCGTGAACAGAATCTCGACCTGGAGGCCTTTGGGGTCCACTTCGACGTGTATTTCCTCGAGTCCTCGCTGTACTCCGACGGTGAGGTGGAGGACACCGTGCGCGAACTTGCGGCGCGTGGTCATGCCTACGAGGAAGGCGGCGCCCTGTGGCTGCGCACGACCGCCTTCGGTGACGACAAGGATCGCGTGATGCGCAAGTCGGACGGCAGCTACACCTATTTTCTGCCGGACGTCGCCTACCACCGCAGCAAGTGGCGACGCGGCTACCGGCGCGCGATCACCGAGCTGGGCTCGGATCACCACGGTTCGCTGGCACGCGTGCGCGCCGGCCTGCAGGCGCTCGACTGCGGCATCCCGGAGGGCTGGCCGGAGTATGTGCTGCACCAGATGGTCACCGTGATGCGCGGCGGCGAAGAAGTGAAGATCTCCAAGCGCGCGGGCAGCTACGTCACCCTGCGCGAGCTGATCGACGAGGTCGGCCGCGACGCCACCCGTTGGTTCCTGATCGCCCGCCGGCCGGACTCGCAGCTGATCTTCGACATCGATCTGGCGCGGGAGCAGACGAACGACAACCCGGTCTACTATGTGCAGTACGCTCACGCCCGCGTGGCCAGCGTCATGCGGCAGGTCGACGAGCGCGGCCTGCAGTGGGATCGCGAACGCGGGCTGACGGAACTCATGCGCCTGGACGGCGAGGCCGAGCTCGCGGTGATGCTGGCGCTCGCACGCTATCCTGAGGTGGTGGAGGCCGCCGCGGCGAGTCTCGAGCCGCATCTCCTGACGATCTGGCTGCGCGAACTCGCCGCCGCCTTCCACGGCTGGTACAACACCAGCCAGTTCCTGGTCGAGGATGCCGGCCTGCGCGACGCAAGGCTGGCGCTGGCCAACGCGGCACGCCAGGCGCTCGCCAACGGGCTCGACCTTCTCGGCATATCGGCTCCGGAGAGCATGTGATGGCAAGCAGAAAAACTCGCCAGGCGACGCGCGATGGCGGCGGGCAGAAGCCGGCCTGGGTGTGGCTGCTGCTGGGCTTGCTGCTCGGCGCCGGCCTCATGCTGTTCCTGCTGCTCAAGGGCTGGGTGCCGGCGCTGCGCGGTCCGGAGCTGCCGCAGCCCAATCCGCAGGCGCTGCCGCCGACCGCAGGCGAAGCGCCGGTGGCCGAGGCCAAGCCGCGCAAGAGCTACGACTTCTACCAGGTGCTGCCGGAAGCCGAAGTGGTGATTCCCGACGCCGAGCTCTCTGCGCGCGCCCGCGCCGAGCAGCAAAGTGCCAGCACGCCGGCAGCCAGCAGCGAAGCCGCGACGCCGGCGCCAGCCGGCGTCGCGCGCTACGTGCTGCAGGCCGGCTCCTACCCCGACGCGAGCGGTGCCGAAGAAACCAAGGCGCGGCTCGCCCTGGCCGGCTTCAGCGCCTACGTGCAGCCGGTCACGATCAACGGTCGCACCTGGCACCGCGTGCGAGTTGGGCCATATCCGAGCGCGCGCGAGCTCGAAGCGGCCAAGCGCCAGCTGGCGGACAACGGCATCAACGCGATCGCGCTCAAGGAACAACCCTGAGCTCCACGCGAACCCCGAGGCCGGCGCTCGCCGGCCCATCGCAACCTTCACGGAATCCGATCGTGTATACGCTCTACTGGTCCCCCGGATCGGCCAATCTGGTGGTCCATCTCGCCTTGCTCGAAATCGGCGCTCCGTACGAACTGCGGCGGATCGATCTCGACGCCGGCGAGCAGCGCAGCGCGGCGTATCTGGCGCTCAATCCGCAGGGCGTGGTGCCAACCCTGATCGTCGACGGCGTGGCGCACGGCGAGGCGGCGGCGCTGGCCCTGCTGCTCGCCGAGCGCCACCCCGAAGCCCACCTCGCACCGCCGCCGGGCGACGCCCGGCGCGCCGACTTCCTGCAGTGCATGCTCTATTTCGCCAACACCCTGCAGCCGCTGTTCCGGCAGTGGTTCTATCCCGGCGACCACCTGCCCGAAGCGGCGGAGGCGATCCGCGAGGCGGCCCGTGTCGGCATCGAGAAAACCTGGGACTCCGTCGCGGCTCGACTGGCTGCGGGCGGACCGTGGCTGCTCGGCGAGCGCTTCAGCCTGGCCGATCTCTATGCCTTGATGCTGATGCGCTGGGCGCGCAACATGCCGCGCCCGGCCACCGCCTGGCCGGCGCTGGCGGCACTCGCCGAACGGCTCAAGGGGCGCCCGTCCTGGGCGCGCGCCTGCGACGCCGAGGGGCTCGTCGAGTGGCGCTGAAAGGCGTCTGAGCGGCGCGGCCCTCAGCCGCCGAGGAAATCGCGCTTGCCGATCGGCGCGCCGGCGACGCGCAGGATGTCGTAAGCGGTCACGCAGTGGAAGAAGAAGTTCGGCAGCGCGTAGTCGAGCAGATAGGCGCGGCCCGTGAAGTCGAGCTCGTAGCTGCGGGTCTTGACCTGGATCGGGCGCTCTTCGCTGCCGTCGATCTGCTCCGCCCGGAACGACTCGACATAGGCCTTGGTGCGGGCCACGCGCTCGAGCGCTTCGGCGAGCGTGGTTTCGACGTCGGGGAAGGACTGCGGCTCGACGCCGGCCACGCGCGCGGCGCTGCGCGCCGCGGTGTCGCAGGCGATCTGGATCTGCTTGATGAGCGGCAGCATGTCGAAGATCAGGCGCTGCTGCAGCAGGGCGTCGGCCGGCGCGCCCTTTCCCCTGGCGTGCGCCTCACCCTTGCCAAGCACGTGGGTCAGGTTGTCGAGCGCACGCGCAAACACCGGCACCGAGGCCTGGTACATCGAAAGACTCATGGAAATGCTCCTGTGGGATCGCGTCGCGCGATCGCCGCGCCCGCGGCGGGCGCGCCTGCCGACGCAGCCGCACAGCATACTGCGGCGCGCGTCCGCGGGCGCTGATCGATCGCGCGCCCGCGGACGGCTGTTTCAGTCGGCGTCGAAGCCGTCGTGGAAAATCAGGTCGGGATCGACGATGAAGACGGCCTCCACCGTGCAGTCGGCGTACACCGGCAGGGTGGTGAAATTCAGGCCGAGCAGGCCGCCTCCGCAGTCGCCGCCGACGGCATCGAGCACGTGCCAGGGAGCCGGCGTCAGGGCGAAACTGACCGTCGCGCCATCGGCCACCGTCTGCGGCGTATCGGGCGTGATGCTGCCGCCGCCGGTCGCGCTCGGCGTGACGACGTGGCTGATTGCGCTGAAGCTCGCTTCCACCGTGCAGTCGGCGGTGATCGGCCCGGTGGTGTAGGTGGTCGCGCTGAGACTGCCGCCGCAGCCGCTGACCTGATCGATGACGTAGCCGGCGTCGGCAAGCACCTCGAAGGTCGTCGTCGCACCGTCGGGCACCGTCTGCGGCGTAGCCGGATCGAGCGCGCCACCGGCGCCGGCCAGCGGAGTGACGATCCAATCGAGCGTGGTCTCCGCCGAGGCGAAGCGATAGATCTTGCCGTCGCCCTCGCTGACGTAGAGGTTGCCCTCTTCGTCCTCGCCGAACGAATAGGCACTCACCGACGGCGCGCCATTCAGGATCTCGCGTGACCAAGTGGCCAGATTGGGGTCTGGATCAGCGACCACATAGATGTCCGAAGAACAGTTGTCGCCAAACAGATACTGGCCGCGCAACGGAACGATCGGGCCACGGTAGACGAAGCCGCCAATGATCGCGCAGGTGTAGTCGGGGCCGGAGTGGCTGGTCGCGATCTTCGGCGGCACGCTGTCGGGTGGTCCGGCGCAAGGCGTCGCACCGCCCGGGTAGGTATGGAAGCCCTCGCAGTCGTGCCACTGGAAGTTCTGACCAACGCTGCCGGCGGGCTGGAAGTCGATTTCCTCGTAGCGGTTCTGGCCGACATCACCGATCAGCAGGTCGCCGGTGGCGCGATCGAAGCTGAAGCGGAACGGGTTGCGGAAGCCCCAGTTGAAAACCTCGGCGCAGTCGTCGGGGAACTGAACGACGTCCGCGAACGGGTTTTCCGGCGGAATCGCGTAGGGTGCGGCGCTGCCGTCCGGCCTGCCGCAGAAGTTCGCCGGCACCGGCGCCGGCGTGCTGTGGTGCACGTCGATGCGGAGAATCTTGCCCATCAGGTAGTAATTCGGACCACTGCCCGCGGTGCTGTAGCAGGTCGCGGGATTGTTGTCCGCTTTCTTGCGCCCGGTGCACTGGGCGAAACCGTGCGGATCGCCCTGTACGCCGCCGTCGCCCATCGACCAGTTGAGATAGCCCTGCGGATCGAAGTGCAGGTCGCCGCCGTTGTGGTTGCCGGCGATGTCGGGCACGCGCAGGATCACCGTGCCGCCGGGGTTGGCGACGTCGGGATCGGAGGACACCGTATAGCGCGCCAGCACTTGGTCTTGACTCGATCCCAGGCGCGGCTCCCCCGAGGGTGCACTGTAGGTGATGTAGAAGGTGCCGTTGTTCGCGTAGTCGGGGTCGAAGGCGAGGCCCAGGATGCCCTGCTCGTTGGCGCAACTCGGGCTCAAGGAGAGAAAGGGCGTCGGCAACACGCTGCCGTTCTTGACGACGCGGATTCCGCTGCACTTCTCGATCACGAACACACGTCCGCTGCCGTCACCGGCGTGGCGGATGGCCACCGGCAGGCTGAAGCTGGTGCTCGCGTTGGGCCAGCGTTCCAGATGCAGATCGGGCGGATCGATCGCTGCCTGCGTAAGGCCGACGGCGAGCCCGGGCAGTATTGCGAGGATTGCATGAACTGCGCGCATCGCACTCCCTCCGTTGGGACAGAAGTGGGCCATACTATTCGATTGGCGCCCGCTGCAACGAATGTGCGGCGCCTTTTTGTCGCCTGTTTCGTCCCGTTTGTTCCGTTCGCACGAAGGACGCCCATGAATCCAAAGACCATCCTCGTCACCGGCTCCAGCGCCGGATTCGGCGCGGCGACCGCGCGCCGCTTCGCGCGCGCCGGCTGGCGCGTGATCGCCTGCGCGCGCCGCGCCGAGCGCCTGCGCGCGCTGGTCGACGAGTTCGGCCCGAGCGTGCACGCGGCAGCCTTCGACATCCGCGACGAGGCGGCGATGCGGGCAGCTCTCGAGGCGCTGCCGGCGGAATTCCGCCCGCTCGACGTGCTGGTCAACAACGCCGGCCTCGCGCTCGGCACCGGCAAGGCGCCGGCTTGCGATCTGACGCAGTGGCGGCAGATGATCGACACCAACATCACCGCCCTGGTCACGCTGACCCACGCCCTGCTGCCGCGGCTGATCGAGCGGCGCGGCGCGATCATCAACGTGAGCTCGGTGTCGGCCAGCTATCCCTACACCGGCGGCAACGTCTACGGCGGCAGCAAGGCCTTCGTGACGCAGTTTTCGCTCGGCCTGCGCTGCGACCTGCACGGCAGCGGCGTGCGGGTCAGCTCGGTGGAGCCCGGCATGGCGGAGACCGAGTTCACCCTGGTGCGGACCGGCGGCGATCAGGCTGCCTCCGACGCGCTGTACGCCGGCGCGCACCCGATCACCGGCGCGGACGTCGCGGAAACGATCTGGTGGATCGCCAATCTGCCGCCGCATCTGAACGTCAACCGCGTCGAGGTCATGCCAGTCAGCCAGTCTTTCGCCGGCTTCCAGGTTGCTCGCGGCTAACTGCGCGCTCGCGAGCAAGACCGGAACCAGCCGATCGCGGCGGCTACGGGCCGCATCCGACCTCCCGAGCCATTGAAGGTTGGGTCGCTCGGTTCCCTCCTGCGCGGAAACCACGGCAGGAATGGGCTTCTGCCGCCCTTCCTAACCGGGGCTCAGGTAGGTGTAGCCGGTCAACCCGGCCTCGAGCGCCGCGGCAATGAGCGCGGCTTCCTCGCCGGCCAGGCCGGCGGCGGTGATCTTGTCGCGATAAGCGCTGCGCAGCTCGGTCAGGTCATAGCCGACATATTCGAGCATCAGGTCGACGCTGTCTCCGCGGCGCAGATGCTCGAAGGCGAAGCCCTCGCCCTGTAGCCGCACGTTGACCGCATCGGTGTCGCCGAACAGATTGTGGATGTCGCCAAGGGTCTCCTGATAGGCGCCGACCATGAAGATGCCGAGCCGATACGGAACGCCCGCCAGCGGACGATGCAGGGGCAGGCTGACATCGAGCCCGTCGGCTTCGACGTAGCGGTCGATGCGGCCGTCGGAATCACAGGTGAGATCGGCGATCACGCCACGGCGGTCGGGCACCTCGTCGAGCCGCTCGATTGGCATGATCGGAAACACCTGGTCGATCGCCCACACGTCGGGGATCGACTCGAAGACCGAGAAGTTGACGAAATACTTGTCGACCAGGATCTCGTCGATCTCGTCGAGCGCTTGCCGGTGCACCCGCTCGTCTGGTTTGAGGCGCCGGCGCACGGCGTGGATGAGCGCATGATAGAGGTCATCGAGCTCGGCTCGCTCGGCCAGGCTGAGCTGGTCCAGGGCATAAAGCGAATAGCCTTCAGCGAGCTGGTACTGCGCTTCGTGCCAGGACTCGGTCGGCGGCGTCTGCTCGACCTCGGCCAGCACCTCGCGCAGGCGCCGCAGCACCGCCGGCTCATCCTCGCGCGGCGCCGGCAAGGCGCCCTGCGGCGCGGGTTCGATTTCGCTCACGTCGACCACCAGCACGGCGTGGTGGGCGCTGAGCGCGCGCCCCGACTCGGTGAGAATGCGCGGCGCCGGCAGGTCGTGAGCGGCACAGGCGGTAGCCAGCGTGCCGACGATGGTCGAGGCGTATTCGCCCAGGCCGTAGTTGACCGAGCAGTCCGAACGCGAGCGCGTGCCCTCGTAGTCCACGCCGAGTCCGCCGCCGACGTCGAGGTGGCTGATCGAGTGACCGAGGCGCGACAGCTCGACGAAGTAGCGCACCGCCTCGCGCATGCCGTTGGCGATGTCGCGCACGTTCGACATCTGCGAGCCCATGTGGAAGTGCAGCAACTTGAGCGTCGCACCGAGCCCCGCCGCCTCGAGTTCGTCGAGTAGGCTCAGGAGCTGGCGCGGCGTGAGACCGAACTTCGCCTTGTCGCCGCCCGAGTTCTGCCACTTGCCGGCGCCCAGGCTCTTCAAGCGCATGCGCACGCCAAGCAGGGGCTCGACGCCCAGCGCGCGCGATTCCTCGATCACGTGGCGGAGCTCGGAAGGCTTTTCGATCACGATGAAGACCTCGAGCCCGAGCCGGCGACCGATCAGGGCGAGGCGGATGTACTCGCGATCCTTGTAGCCGTTGCAGATCACCGTGCTGCCGGGTCGCGCCAACGCCAGCACCGCCATCAGCTCGGGCTTCGAACCCGCCTCGAGACCGAAACCCGCGTCGCCGCCGGCGGCCAGCGCGCCGGCGACGCTCTTTTGCTGGTTTACCTTGATCGGATAGACGAGGGTGTAGCTGCCGGCATAGTTCCAGGCGTCGATCGCCTGCGCGAAAGCTTGCTGCAGGCGCTCACGACGGTCCTCGAGAATGTCGGCAAAGCGCACCAGAAGCGGCAGGCGCGCGCCTCGCGCGAGCGCCGCGTCGACCACCGCTGGCAGCGACAGCGCCGGCCCGTCGTTGCGGCGCGGCCGCACCTCGAGCGCACCGTCGGCGGCGACGTCGAAATAACCCGCGCTCCAGTGCGGTACCGCCCAGGCGTGACGCGCGGCCTCGATGTCCCACGGCGACTTGTCCACGGCCCTCGCCTTCAGCTGATCGCGGCTGCGTAGTGTAGCGACGCCCCGCTCAGCGGGTGCGAGCTCAGGCTTCGCGCGACGAGGAGATCATTCGTTGCACTCCTCATGTTGCGGCGACGGCTACAATGCACGGTCCGGAGCGACCGGCACGAATCCACACAGGGAAACCACGATGAGCGCCAGCGCGCCGATCTCCGAGGAAACCTGGTTCACTGAGCGGCAGGCGCGCTCGGGCTCCGCCTTCGGTCTGCGCGTGAAGGCGCGCCTGCACGCCGAGCAGACCCCGTACCAGACGATCGAAATCTACGACACCAGCGACTGGGGCAAGCTCATGGTGATCGACGGCTGCACCATGCTGTCGAGCCGCGACAACTTCCTCTACCACGAGATGATGGCGCACCCGGCGCTGTTCACCCACGCGCGCGCCAAGCGCGTGGTGGTGATCGGCGGCGGCGACTGCGGCACCCTGCACGAGGTGCTGAAGCACGAGGAGATCGAGCACGCGACCCAGGTCGAGATCGACGAACGGGTGACGCGCCTGGCCGAGCAGTATTTTCCCGAACTGTGCGCCTCCAACGCCGACCCGCGAGCCGAATTCCTGTTCGTCGACGGCATCCGCTACATGGCCGAGCTCGAAGCCGAATCGGTCGACGTGGTGATCGTCGACTCGACCGACCCGGTCGGTCCGGCCGAGGGCCTGTTCAAGGCCGAGTTCTACTCGAGCTGCCTGCACGCGCTGCGCCACAGCGGCATTCTGGTACAGCAGAGCGAGTCGCCGCTGCTGCATCTGGACCTGATCAAGGCGATGCGCAGCGCGATGCGCGTGGCCGGCTTCCATGCGGTGCGCACGCTCACCTTCCCGCAGCCGATCTACCCTTCCGGCTGGTGGAGCTGCACCCTGGCGCGCAAGGGTGCCGATCTGTCAGGCTTTCGCGAGCGCGGCGCGGCGATCAAGCAGTTTCCGACCCGCTACTACAACGCCGAAATCCACAAGGCGGCATTGTCGCTGCCCAACTTCATGCGCGACGAGCTCGGCGAATAGCCGGGCGCGGCCCACGGCGACTCGGCTGACCCATGCTGCCCGTTCGCCCCGCCGGAGGTTCACCATGATCCGCACCGTCCTGCTGCTCGCCGCCGCGCTGGCGCTGCCGGCCGCCGCCGGCGACCGCATCACCGGACGCAGCTTCGCCACCCGCTCCGAAGTTCTCGCCCCGCACGGCATGGTCGCCACCTCGGTGCCGCTGGCGACCCAGGTCGGCGTCGAGGTGCTGCGACAGGGCGGCAGTGCGGTCGACGCCGCGATCGCCGCCAACGCCGCGCTGGGCCTGATGGAGCCGGTATCCAACGGGATCGGCGGCGACCTGTTCGCAATCGTCTGGGACGCCAGGACGAAGAAGCTCTACGGCTACAACGGCTCGGGTCGCTCGCCCCAGGGCCTCAGCCTGCAGTGGTTCAAGGATCAGGGCTACACGGCGATCCCGCCGACCGGGCCACTGCCGGTCACTGTACCGGGGGCGGTGGACGGCTGGTTCGCGCTGCACCAGCGCTTCGGCCGGCTGCCGATGCGCAAGCTCCTGGCGCCGGCCATCGGCTACGCCCGCGACGGCTTTCCGGTCAGTGAGCTGATCGCGCATTACTGGAAGCTCTCGGTGCCGCGGCTCGATCGGTACCCCGGCTTCAAGCAGCAGTTCACGCTCGACGGACGCGCGCCGGCCAAGGGCGAGATCTGGAAGAATCCGAATCTCGCAGCGACACTCGAAGCGATCGGCAAGGGCGGCCGCGACGCCTTCTACAAGGGCCGCATCGCGCACGTGATCGGCGACTACATGCAGGCCAACGGTGGCTTTCTGAGCTACGCCGACCTGGCCGCGCACCGCGGCGAATGGGTCGAACCGATATCCACCAACTACCGCGGCGTCGAGGTCTGGGAGCTGCCGCCGAACGGCCAGGGCCTGGCCGCCCTGCAGATGCTGAACATGCTCGAAGGCTACGACTTCGCGAAGATTCCCTTCGGCAGCGCCGAGCACGTGCACCTCTTCGTCGAAGCCAAGAAGCTCGCCTTCGAGGACCGGGCGAAGTTCTACGCCGATCCCGCGTTTGCCGCAGCGCCGATCGACTGGCTGCTTTCGAAAGACTACGCCACCGAGCGGCGCAAGCGGATTTCCATGGATCGGGCGATGCGGGCGGTGGAGCCCGGCACGCCGCCGCTCGATGGCGACACGATCTATCTGAGCACCGCCGATCGCGAGGGCAACATGGTCTCGCTGATCCAGTCGAACTACCGCGGCATGGGCTCGGGCATGGCGCCGCCCGGCCTCGGCTTCATCCTGCAGGATCGCGGCGAGATGTTCGTGCTGGACGAAGGCCACGCCAATAGCTACGCCCCCGGCAAGCGGCCCTTCCACACCATCATCCCGGCTTTCTTGACTCGCGACGGCGAGCCCTGGGTCTCCTTCGGCGTGATGGGTGGCGACATGCAGCCGCAGGGCCACGCGGAAATCGTCATGAATCTGATCGACTTCGGCATGAACCTGCAGGAAGCCGGGGACGCGCCACGCGTCCAGCACGAGGGCTCGACCTCGCCGGAAGGCCAGGCGCCGGCGATGGCGGACGGCGGCTGGATCGATCTGGAAAGCGGTTTCCCCTGGGAGACCGTGCGCGCGCTGATGCAGAAGGGACATTCGGTGCGTTACGCCAACGGCCCCTACGGCGGCTATCAGGCGATCGAGCGGGCGCCGAACGGAAGCTGGGTCGGCGCCAGCGAAAGCCGCAAGGACGGTCAGGCGGCAGGCTACTGAGGAGCAGCGCAAATGGCGAACCACACGCGCAGGATTCTGCTGGCGAGCTCCAAGGGCGGCGCCGGCAAGACCACTCTGGCGACCAATCTCGCGACCGCCTACGCCGCGCGCGGCGAGACGGTGGGGCTGGTCGACACCGACCGCCAGGGCTCGGCTCTGCGCTGGAGCGAGCGCCGCGGCGACGCGGCGAGCCCGGTCATCGGCCTGTCGGGCCTGCGCCGGGACTGGCCGCAGCGCCTGCCCGCCGTGGATCGCGTGGTGATCGACAGCCCGGCCGGCGTGCGCGCCGCGGAGATCGCCGCCTACGCCGAACAGCTGGACGCGATCCTGGTGCCGGTGCTGCCCTCGGCGATCGATCTTGAGGCGGTCGAGCCGTTCCTGGGCGAGCTCGCCGAACTTCCCGCCCTGCGCAGCGGCAAGCTGCGCCTCGGCCTGGTCGGCAACCGCCTGCGCCCCTGGACGATGGCCTCGCAGCTCGCCGTCGAAGCCATGCAGGGACTGCCCTTCCCGCTGGTCGCGGAGCTGCGCGACACCCAGGCCTACGTGCTCGCGCACGCGCTCGGGCGGAGTCTTTTCGATTACCACACCGAACGCGTGCGCAGCCATCAGGAAGACTGGAAGAAACTTCTGCGCTGGCTCGACCGGGCCGCCTGAGCTGCACGTCGAACAACGCCGGCCTTCACAGCGACGGCGAACTTGACGGTCTTTTGCGCAATCTTTGCATTCCGCGGGCGAACCTCGCGCGCGTCCGGGACTCCAAGCACCCGCGACTCATCCGGTCGCAACCAACCCGAGGTAATCGACATGCACCGGTTTCATCCTATTCTGCTCGCTTCGGCCGTGCTTGCCGCCTGCGCCTGGGCCGGTACCGCCTGGAGCGCACCGCCACCGGCCGCCAAGGACGCACCGGCCGCTAACCGCACTGAAGCGCGCCAGCAGATGTTCGATCAGCTCGACGCCAATCACGACGGCAAAGTCACCCGCGCCGAATTCCAGGCTTCGGTAGACCGACAGTACGCCGAATTCGACCCCACCGGCAAAGGCAGCGTGACCGTCGAGGACGTGATGCAAAGCCCGGCGTTTCGCGAGCGCATGCAGCAACAGGCCGAGCGCATGATCAAGCGCTACAGCCAAAGCGGCGGCCAGTTCAGCAAGGCCGACTTCGAAGCCGTGCACATGCAGCGCTTCGACCGCCTGAGCAAGGGCGCTGACAGCGTCAGCAAGGCGGAGTTCGAATCCGCCGGCATGCACCGCGGCGACAAGCGCGGCCACGCCGATGGCAAGCGCATGGGCGGCAAAGGCAAGCACATGCGCGAGGGCGACGCGCAGCGCGACGACAAGTCCGGCGGCGCGGCCAAGAACTGAGGCTCGACGTGGCGCCGCGGTCAAGCGCTGTCGCACTCGCAGCGCTTGACCGCGGCCGGCAAAGCTGATGGCATGTGCAGGTATCCAACGCGAAAACTCCGATGATCAGCCGCGAGCTCATCCTGCTCCGCCATGCGCAGGCCGAACCGGCAAACCCCACGCAGGACGACGCGGCGCGCGCGCTGAGCGCGCGCGGACGCAGCGACGCGGACGCCGCCGGTGACTGGCTGCGGCAGCAAGGCGCCGCGCCGACACTGGCGCTCTGCTCGCCCGCTGCACGCGCCAGAGAAACCTGCGACCGCGTGCAGGCCCTGCTCGCGCCGATGGAGCTGCACATCGACGCCCGCGTCTACGAGGCGACGCCCGGCGCGCTGATCCGCATCCTCGACGATCACGCGGCCTCGCCCTCGATCCTGCTGGTCGGCCACAACCCCGGCCTCGAAGGCCTGCTTGCGCTTTGCCTGAGCGGCAGTTCGAGCGCCGCGCGCGGCATGCCGCCGGCAGGAATCGCCTGGCTGCGCCTGCCGCCCGGCAACCTGCAGCCGGCGAGCGCGGAGCTGCGGCATTTCTGGTGGCCCTGAGGGACAGTGGGCCGGCCCGGCCTCCGTCTCGCCGCCCTGCTGGCCGCCGCAGTCGCCGCGGCAGCCGCCGCACCCGCTGCCGGACAGCAGCGCAGCATTCGTCTGAACGGTGAGCGCTCGCAGGCCGAGTTCCGCGTCCAGCTCCTCTGGCTGATGCCGCTGCGCGGACAGTTTGGTTCGCTGCGCGGCGAAATCGACGTCGATCCCGCCGGCAGGCAGGCCCAGGTGAAGGCCGCCGCGGACGTCGAGCACGTGCGCATGAGCGCCCGCATCTATGAGGACTGGATCAAGTCGGCGGAATTCTTCGATAGCGCCGCGCACCCGGCGATCGAGTTCACCTCCAGCCGCTTCGCGCTGGCGAATCTGCGTGACGGCGGCCAGCTGCGCGGCACGCTGACGATCCGCGGAGTTCGCCGCGAGCTCGAATTCGAAATCCGGCCGGCCGACTGCGAGCAGCCCGGAACGGATTGCCCAATTCGCCTGCGCACCACGCTGCGCCGCAGCGCCTTCGGCATGCGTTCGCGGCTCGGCACCTTGGGCGATCGCGTGCGTCTGCGCCTGCGCATCTTCCTCGACGTCCCGCTCGCGCTCGATCCCCGCCCGTGAGCGCGGCGCAGTGGTGTTCAACCCGTTTCCGACAGTTGGCGCCGCTGCTGTTCGCAGCCCTGTTCGCGCTCGGCGGCTGCGGTCTCAACCGTCCGCTGGCGCGCCAGGCGGAAGCCGCCGTCGCCGCCACGCGCCCGAGCGCGCTCGACTGCGCGCGGCCCGACCGCTGCGCGCTCGCCTCGCCCTATCGCGCCCTGCTCGAGCGCAGCGAAGCGGGCGAAGCGCCGCAATTCGTGAACCTGATCGAGCGCGGCGAGGATTCCCTGCTCCTGCGCGTGCACCTGATTCGCGCCGCCAGGCACACGATCGATATCCAAACCTACCTATGGGCGGAGGATGACGCCGGCTGGCTGATGCTGGACGAGCTGATCGCCGCCGCGCGCCGCGGCGTACGAGTGCGTATCCTTGCCGACCAGCTGTTCGCGCTCGACAGCGTCACCTGGCTCGCGCGGATCGCGCGCGTGCACCGCAACCTGGAGTTGCGCCTGTACAACCCGGCCTTCCGCGACGCGGTGACGCGACCGCTCGAGTTCGCCGCCGGCGTCCTGTGCTGCTTCAGCCGCTTCAACCGGCGCATGCACAACAAACTGATGCTGGTCGACGGCGCCATCGGCATCGCCGGCGGGCGCAACCTGGAAAACCGTTATTTCGACTGGGACGACGCATTCAACTACCGCGACCGCGACGCGCTGGTGGTCGGTACCGCTGCCGGCGCCCAGATGCAGGCTTCCTTCGAGGAGTTCTGGCGGCACCCGCTGGCGGTTCCGCTGACCCACTTCAACGACGTCAATCGCCGCATCCTTGCCGAAGCGGGGAATGATCCGGCGCCACAGCCTCCGGCCGGGATCGATCCGCTGCGGATCGAGGTGCTGCGCACGCTGGCCGGCGATCCAGACTGGATCGAGCAGCATTTCGCTGCCCGCGCGCTGCCCGTCGCCGCGATCGACTACTTTTCCGATCCGCCCGGCAAGGGCGCCGACGAGGACGGTCGCCGTGCGGCCGAGCTGGGGGCCCGCATCGGCGATCTGGTGCGCGGCGCCGAGCGCGAGGTGATCCTGGAAACGCCCTACCTCGTGCTCAGCCGGCGCGCGCGTGCCGCCTTCCAGCAGCTGCACCAGCGCCCGCAGCCGGTCGAGGTGATCGTCTCCACCAATTCCCTCGCCGCTACCGACGCCTTCATCGTGTACGCGCTGTCCTACAAGTACAAGAAGCGCTATCTCAAGCGCTACGGCTTCCAGATTCACGAGTTCAAGCCGTTTCCGGGCGACGCCGCGGAGTTCATCGCCAACTACGGCTCGCTGGCCGGCGGCGCGGATGAAACCGGTTACCGCCGCTACGGCCGCGCGCCGCTCGACCGCAGCGGCGTGCGCCTCGGCCTGCATGCGAAATCGCTGGTCATCGACGGCCGCGTCAGCCTGATCGGATCACACAACTTCGATCCGCGCTCGGACGACTACAACACCGAATCCGGCTTCATCATTCGCGACCAGGGCGTGGCCACGCGGGTGCGCGCGGCGATTCTCAGAAACACCGCACCGGCCAACGCCTGGACCATCGCCAGGCGCCAGCGCCCGCGCTGGCTGCAGCGGCTGAACGAGCCAATCAGCGATCTGTCCACGGCGCTGCCGATATTCGACCTGTGGCCGTTCCGCTACTCGAGCAGCTTCGAGCTCAAGCCAGGCTGCGCGCCGCTGCCGCCTTCGGACCCAGGATTCCACGACTGCTATCAGGACGTAGGCGATTTCCCCGAGGTGGCGCTGCCGCTGGAGACGATCTACACGCGCATCGTGACCGCCTTCGGCGCAGGGCTGATCGGTATTCTCTGACAGGCGATCTCCGCCCTCTTCAGCGCAGGCGGCGCAAACGCGATTGACGCCGAGCATGCTGCCTCGTTAGGCTCAGCCACCGTTGCCGCTGCGGAGCCTTGCGCATGTCGTTCGCCATCACGATCGAACTCGATGACACCGATCTCAAGCACTTCACGGGTGCCATGCGGCGAGCGCAGGAGCAAACCGCGCACCTATCGGCGCAAGCGATCACCGACGCCGCCAGCAAGCTCCTGGCCGAGGGCCACCGCAGCCCGCTGCCGGACTTCATCGCCCGCCGCCTCGAGCAGCTCGACGAGATGATTGCGCTGGTGCACGACAAGGGCTTTGCGCTGCCGGACGAAGGTCGCACGCGCGTGCTGGCCTGCCTCGCCTATTTCAGCGACCCGCAGGATCTGATCCCCGACAGCGTGCCCGTGCTCGGCTATCTCGACGACGCCATCATGATCGAGCTTTGCGTGCAGGAGCTTGCACCCGAACTCGACGCCTATCGTGATTTCGTCGCCTACCGCAACGAAGAGGCCGCTGCGCGCGGGGTCGATCCCGCCACGCTCAAGACGCAGCGCCACGAGTGGGCAGAAGCGCGCCGCATCGAGCTCCTCGATCGCATGCGTCAGCGTCGCGGCATGAGCTATCAGGCCTCGAGCGGCCTGCACCTGTTCAGCATCGGCCGCTGACGCGGCGGCGCCGGCTCAAAAACCGGTGCCGGGTTTCAGCACCGCGTCGCCCAGGTTCTGGGTGACGAACAGCGATACCGCGAAACCGATCGCGAGCGCGGCCAGTGAGCAGACCAGGATCAGGTTCAGCACCCAGCCATACCAGGGCATGGGCGGGCGGATCGTCGGCCGGGCGCGGTCCGGTTGCACTTCGCGAAACACCACCAAAGTCGCGGCAACGTAGTCGTGCAGCGCCTGCTTGCGGGCAGTGAAGCCGGCCATCAGGTAGCCGCAGCAGAGCGTCAGGCTCGACAGGATCTTGCCGAAGTAGCGGCCACTCGCGCGGCCAAAGCCGATGCGTCGGCCGTACGCGTCCACCACCTTGAGATGCATCGCCCACTTGCCGGGCGTCGCCTGCATGGACGAGCTCTCGAACAGGCTGAAATAGAGCCACTGGGCGATGAAGCTGAGCAGTCCGGCGATCAGGAAGGTGCTCAGCATGCTGGCCGGATCGAACTCGGTTGCCGCACCGAAGATGCCAGGAATGAAGGCCCACTGCGCCGCCGTACTGACGATTCCAAACAGCAGACCATCGATCATGAGGGCAGCCACGCGACGCCAGAAACCCGCGTAGATGGCCTTGTTGCCCGGCGGCAGCGCGGCTGGGCCAGCCGGCCCGGTCTCCACCACCGGATGCATGCCGGTCCAGGTGACCGGCTCGACCACCGGCGCGGGCGGGGGCGGTGGCGCCGGCTCGGTCGCGATCTCGCGCGGGTTGAGCTCGCGCCAGCTGCGCCATGCCTTGGTGCCGATCTCGGCCACGCGCACGCTGTCCGGCCACAGGCCGAACTCGACCTGATCGTCGACGAAAACCCGCGGCAGCGGTCCACGCGCGGCGCCGTCGAGCACCACGAACAGGGCGCTGCGCCCGTCGGGCACGCAAAGCTCGGCCTGGGCGCCGGCGGCGACAATTCCCGACTGCAGGGTCTGCAGCTTGCCGAGGTCGTCGCCACGTTTGATGATCAGGGGCGCACGCTGGCGCAGCTGAGCGAGCTTGGCGGCATCGACGCGCAGGTAGCCGGCAAGCGCCTGCCAGACCGCTTCCGCGTCATGACCGGGCAGCGTGGTCCCCGTCAGCACCAGCGCGTAGCTCGTCTGTTCCACCCGACCTCCCCGGCCCACTCGGGCCATGTACGCGAGCCGCCGCGCGATGCGCGGTCTTGCTCAGGGCCGCTGCAGGATCGCCGTGACGCCCATGCCGCCGGCCGTGCAAATCGAGATCAAACCGCGTCCCGAACCCTTTTCTTCCAGCATCTTGGCTAGGGTCGCCACCAGCCGCGCGCCGGTCGCGGCGAACGGGTGCCCGGTCGCCAGGCTCGAGCCGTTGACGTTCAGCCGACTCGTGTCGATCGATCCCAGCGGGGCATCGAGGCCAAGACGATCACGGCAATAGTCGGCCGACTCCCAGGCGCGCAGGGTGCACAGCACCTGAGCGGCGAAGGCCTCGTGGATCTCGTAGAAATCGAAGTCCTGCAGCTTGAGTCCAGCCTCGGCGAGCATCCGCGGCACAGCGATGGTCGGCGCCATCAGCAGGCCTTCACCGTGGGCGAAATCGACCGCAGCAACGCGCGAATGGGTGAGCCAGGCCTGCACCTTGTGGCCCTGCGCCGCGGCCCAGTCCTCGCTGGCGAGCAGCACCGCCGCGGCCCCGTCGGAAAGCGCGCTGGAGTTGCCAGCGGTCAGCGTGCCATGACCCGAGGTCTTGTCGAAGGCCGGCTTGAGCGCGGCCAGCTTTTCCATCGAGGTGTCCGGGCGCAGCACGTTGTCGCGCTCGACGCCACGGAAGGGCACCACCAGATCGCTGAAGAAGCCCCGCGCGTAAGCGGCGGCGAGCTTCTGGTGGCTCGACAGCGCGAAGCGATCCTGCTCCTCGCGGCCCACGCCCCACTCGCGAGCCATCAGCTCACAGTGGTCGCCCATCGACTTGCCGGTGCGCGGCTCGGATACCGCCGGAAACGCCGGCTTCAGCTCGGAAAGCGAGAATCCCTTGACCGCCATCTCGGCTTTTTGCAGCGGCGCCTTGGCCCGATTCATCGCCAGCACGCGCTGCTGCAGCGCGCGCGAGTAGACGATCGGCACGTCGCTCACGGTGTCCGAGCCGCCGCCGATGCCGACCTCGATCTGGCCCATGGCGATCTTGTTGCCGACGATGATCGCGTTGTCGAGCGAGGTGCCACAGGCGCGCGCCGTAGTGAACCCGGGCGTGGCCGGCGACAGCCCCGAGGAAAGGGTGGCCTCGCGCGCGAGGTTCCAGTCGGAGACGTGCTTGATCACCGCACCGAAAGCCACCTCGCCGAGCTCCTGGCCGTGCAGCCCGAAGCGCTCGACCAGGGCGCCCAGAGTTTTCACCGTCATGCCGAAATTGCCGACGTCGGCGTAGGCGGTATTGCTACGGCAAAACGGAATCCGCACGCCGCCAATGACGCCGACACGCCGGGGGAGCTGGCTCATGCGATCCATCCTGCAGTCGAACGAGGGGAGCGACGAGGGTTCGCCCCGCAAGCGCAACCGTAACCCCGAAACGCGCGACGCAATGTGCGGCCTGCGCGGAACTCGGAGACTCGATCGATCTTGCTCGGACGCTTCACTCAGCCTGCTCCTGCGCTACAGCCTACCTTTTGCGGCGACGTTTGAGAATGCCGGCGCATGCAGCGCCGCCGCATCGCGCACCCAGTCGGGCCATTCGTTCCAGAACATCCAGGCCGCCGGCTGGCGGCGAATGAGGCGATCGAGGAGGTTCGCCAGCTCGGCCAGCACCGGCTCCAGCGGCGTCGGCGAGAGCGCTTCGCCGATCCTCAGGCAGCGGCGGCCGCTCGCCGGATCGAGCTCGACCCAGCAAGGTACCAGGGGCACGCCGGCATCGCGCGCCAGGAGCAGCAACCCGTCAGGCAGACTGGCCGGCCGATCCAGCAGCCGCACCGGTCGCTGTCCGCGCGGCGCGACCCGCGGCGGCACGTCGATCAGACCGAGCGGACAGATGCCCTCGTCGATCGACGCCAACAGGCTTTCGCGCACACCCGGCCGCCAGGCGATCGGCGCACCGCCGAGGCGCTCGACTTCGGCCAGACGGCGTCGACCGTAGCGGTAGCGCAGTGGCCAGGCGCGAAATGCTGCGCTCTCGAGGCGGGCGGAAATGAAGCGGCTGCGATGTCCCTGCCGACGCAGCGAGCGGCAGATCGCCAGACTCGCACCATAGTGATAGGCGACGACGACGAAGGGGCCCGTCGGCCACGCGCCGCGCACCCGCATGCCCGGCGGCAGCGCCTCGACCGGGTGACGCCGCGACCAGGCCAGATCGGCGGCATCCTGCAGCCAGATGCTGCGCACGTCGTGATCGAGCGCCACGCGGTCGATTTCCGGGAAGCAGGCCGGCGCGGCCGCCGCTGCCGCCGCCGCGGGCTCGGGATACATCACCCGGAAGCGCGCCAGAAACCGCAACAGTGCCCACGGCAGGCGCGCCGCCAGGGCCGGCGCGAAGAACAGGATCCAGCCGTCCTCGAGCTGCCGCCGCAGCCAGCGCAGTCGGGCTCTCATGCCGGCGGCACCAGGCGCTCGAGGCCGCGCTCATACATGAGATACACCGCCTCGCGAAACCCGTTCGCCGCATAGGTCGCCTGCGCGCGGCGGTTGTCGCGCTCGACATAGAGGCGCAACCCGACTGCCGCGGGCGCGGCGGCCGCGCGACGCTCGACTTCGGCGACCAGCGCGCGGAAGACGCCACCGCGGCGCGCCGCGGGCAGCACGTAGACGCTCTGCAGCCACCACCAGTCACCATTGCGCCAGTCGCTCCACTCGTAGGTGATGAGCAGACATCCGAGCGGCCCGTCCAGGCGCTCGGCGAGCAGGTAGAAACCGCGCGAGGGCTCCGCCAACAGGCATGCGACGCCGCGCTCGAGGGTGCTCCGGTCGAGCGTCTTGCCTTCGGTTTCCAGCGCCATCGCCGCGTTGGCTTCGACGACGAAGGCAAGATCGGCGCGGCACGCAGCGCGCACCACGAGCGCATCCCGGTCGGCGTTATGCAGGTCGCGCGAGTGCGGCGGCATGCCGCGGCCTCCTGTCGGCGCCCCTGTCGCGGGCCTCGCGGTCCGCGGCGGCGGCTCAGATCATGTAGTACATCTGGAACTCGAGCGGATGAGTTGCCGAGCGATAGCGCGTCACCTCTTCCATCTTCACGGCGATGTAGGCGTCAATGAAATCGTCGCTGAAAACGCCGCCGGCCTTGAGGAAATCGCGGTCCGCATCGAGTGCCGCCAGCGCCTCGTCGAGCGAGGAGCAGACGGTTGGAATGTTGCGGCTTTCTTCCGGCGGCAGGTCGTACAGATCCTTGTCCGCCGGGGCGCCCGGGTCGATCCGCTTGAGGATGCCGTCGAGACCGGCCATGAGCAGCGCTGCAAACGTCAGGTAGCCGCTGTTCACAGGATCCGGAAAGCGCATCTCCACCCGTCGCGCACGCGCGCTCTGCACATGGGGAATGCGACAGCTCGCCGAACGGTTGCGCGCCGAATACGCCAGCATGATCGGCGCCTCGAAACCCGGCACCAAGCGCTTGTAGCTATTGGTGGTGGAATTGGCGAACGCGTTGATCGCGCGGGCGTGCTTGAACACGCCGCCGATGTAGTACAGCGCTGTCTGCGACAGCCCGCCATAGAGATCCCCGGCAAACAGGTTCTCGCCGCCACGAGACAGCGACTGGTGCACGTGCATACCCGAGCCGTTGTCGCCAACCAGGGGCTTGGGCATGAAGGTCACGGTCTGCCCGTTGCGGTGCGCCACGCTGCGGATGACGTACTTCATCAGCTGCAGCTCATCGGCCTTGCGCAGCAAGGTGTTGAAGCGTGCCCCGATCTCGCACTGGCCGGCGGTGGCGACTTCGTGGTGATGCACTTCCACGGTGATGCCAACCTGCTCCAGCACCTTGCACATCTCGCTGCGCAGGTCGTGCAGGGTGTCGGCCGGCGGCAGCGGCAGGTAGCCGCCTTTGACGCCCGGCCGATAGCCCGAATTGCCTTCTTCGTACTCGCGACTCGACGACCAGGCCGCCTCGCGCGATTCGATCTCGTAGCCGACGCGACCGATGTCGTTGCGAAAACGCACCGAGTCGAACACGAAGAACTCGGGCTCCGGACCGAAAAAAGCGGCGTCGGCGATCCCCGACGCTTTGAGGTGGGCCTCGGCGCGACGCGCGATCGAGCGCGGATCGCGGGAGTATGCCTGCATCGTGCTCGGCTCCAGCGCATCGCACTGCATCATGAGCGTGCGGTCGGCGGTGAACGGATCGATCACGGCGGTAGTCGGGTCCGGCAGCAGCACCATGTCCGATTCGCTGATGCCCTTCCAGCCGGGCAGCGAGGAGCCGTCGAACATGCGCCCATCCTCGAACAGTGACTCGTCGATCGAGTGCGCCGGATAGCTCATGTGGTGCTGCACGCCGCGCATATCAGTAAAGCGCAGGTCGACGAATTCGATCTCGCGCTCGCGGATCAATTTCAGGACTGCATCGGGCGTCATCGGGGAGGTCCGTAAGAGAGAGGCGATATCCGCAGCTGGGCGGGTTCCGACAAACGGCGCATTCTATCGCGCAAGCAGGGCGCTGCGCCGCTTACACTGCGCCTTTGACCGCCGCCGAATCCGCCATGACCGACTCGCTCGCCGTGATCCTCCTCGGCATCATCGAGGGCGTCACCGAATTCCTGCCGATCTCCAGCACCGGCCACCTGCTGATCGCCCAGCACTGGCTGGGCCACCGTTCGGATCTCTTCAACGTGGCGATCCAGGCGGGCGCGATCCTCGCCGTGGCGCTGATCTACCGTGAGCGCCTGTGGAAGCTCGCGACGGGCTTCCGCCAGCCCGCCAACCGCGACTACGCGCTGAAGCTCGCGGCCTCGTTCGCGATCACCGCCGCCCTTGGCTTCGGCGTGACCCGGCTCGGCTTCAAGCTCCCCGAATCCACCGAACCCGTGGCCTGGGCGCTGATCATCGGCGGCTTCTGGATGCTCGGCGCCGAACGGCTCGCCGCCCGCCTTCCCGAGCGCAGCGCCATCACCTGGCGCGTGGCGATCCTGGTTGGCCTGGCACAGATCGTCGCCGCGGTCTTTCCGGGGCTCTCGCGCTCCGCCGCCACCATCTTCACCGCCATGCTCGCTGGCACCAGCAACCGCTCCGCAGCCACGGAATTCGCCTTCCTGGTCGGCATCCCGACCATGTTCGCCGCGAGCGCCTATGAAGTCCTCGCGGTCTGGCTCGCCGGCGAAGCGCCGAACGAAGACTGGAGCGCCCTCGGCCTCGCCTGTCTGGTGTCCCTGATCACGGCCTTCATCGCCGTGAAGTGGCTCCTCGGCTATATACAGAGCAACCGCTTCACCCTGTTCGCCATCTATCGCATTCTCCTCGGCGGCGCGCTGCTGCTGTATCTTGCGGCCGCCTGAGAAAATCGAGCCTGCGTGGCCCGGCCAGCACCGGCGAACATTCTCGATCACGCCGCCCAAGTCCCGCAGTCAGCGACGGATGCGCCTGATTGCATCGACGTGAAACGCGCGGGATGGCGCTGCAGGACGTTTCGATGCGCGCAACGGGTGGGTTCAGGGCATCGGAATCTGCGGCCTGCTCGGGCTGAAGAAGACCTGTCGTCGAATGCCCGCAGCCGAGGCGTCGCTTCCCTATTCGGACAGAATCGGGACGGACGCGATCGCGGCGGCAGACAGGCGGCAGGGTCCGGGACTATCCTGACGACTGCTGTGTTTTCTGGTCCTGGCGCTCGCCTTTCATCCTGTGCGGCTTTCCCGCCAAATCTTCCTGCTCGGCTTCACGCCGTCGCTGATCATGCAGGCGCTTGGCAGCATGGTGTTTTGGCACACCTCGGGAGGTCGCCGCATGGTTTGCACTGAACGCGTGGCTGAGGGGGAATTGAAAACCCACCACAACCCTTGCTGGCTACAGAACGCCTGATGCAGCAGTGACGAGGCGCAACGACACCATGAATTCGATCACGGAATTGGCGCGGCGATTCTATCGGACGTATTCCGGCGTTACCGCAGAGACCCGCTTTCCCATCCCCATCGACAGCTGGCATGGAAACGGGTTCGTCGAGGCAATTGAAGGAAGCCCGCTTCCGCTGATGCGAGCATCCGGGTGGTTTTCGGCAAGAACCATGCCGGCGTTTTCGCTCTCCATGCAAAGCGGCCGGGAAGTACCCCCGCTCACGATCGCCCGCTTCCTGCGCAGCGACGCAGCGTTGGCGAAGGCTGCAAGCGCACCATTTTCCGGCTTTCGGGTGAGCTTCATGATCGACTCCGCCGATCAGCCCCAGCGACTCTTGGTGGAGGGCGCATCGAAGTACGCGTTTCCTCCGGAACAGCAGGTGTACGGCACCCTGCAGCCGCACTACTCGAACTTGTACAGCACGGAAAAGGTTCTGGGTCGCTCGGCGATCTACGGCTTCGGCCCGCCGGTTGACGTATCTGCCGAGTTCAAGCGTTTTGCGAGCATCGCAACCGGGCGCGTGCTGGATTTCGGCTGTGGAAACGGGGACCTGATCGCGCACCTCGCGGCGCAAGGCCGTGACGCGAGGGGCTTGGAGCTGGACGAGCCGCGGATCCGGGAACACCTGAAACCGGCTGTTGCCGATCGCATCACCCTGTACGCCGGGGGGAGACCGCTACCGTATGAAGATGGTTCGTTCGACTGGGTGGTTTCAACGGAAGTAATCGAACATATTCCGGACATTGCCGACTATGTATCGGAACTTGCGAGGATCCTGGCTCCCACGGGGCACTTGCTGCTGACGACCCCGGACATTTCGTCCATTCCGTCCAGCTTTCCCGCAAACTGCGTACCGTGGCACCTGCTGGAGTCCACTCACGTCAATTTTTTCACCCCACGAAGCGTCGAGGTACTGTTTTCGCCGCATTTCCAGCTGGAAACGCTCTACTGCCTGGGCTCCGGCAGAGTCAACGGGCTCTTCGTTCCGGGCTCCATAGGCGCGGTGCTCGCCCGGCGCCTGACGCTCGAAGCCTCAAGAACGAAGCCCGAGGCAAATCTCGAATCCGCTTGAACAACCGACGTGCGCCGTCGCAGGCGTGCACGCGACGCTCCTGCTGCCGGCCAATCTCTCAGGCGCCGCGCAGCCGACGGTTCAGGGTGTAGGTCCCGACCAGGCTGGCTTCGCCCAACACGTGGCCACGCGTGGCGGCTTCGAGCTCGGCGCGGCCGAAAACATCGGGAAGCTCGAGCCGGGCGAGGTCCAGCGCGTAAACCGTGAAGCGGTAGCGATGGACGACGCTGTCGTTCCACGGTGGGCAGGGGCCGTCGTAGCCGAGGTAGGTGCCCGCCATCGCGGGGTCGCCGGCGAACCAACCGGTGTAGTCGTTGCGGCCGTGGCGGGCGCCGGACGGGCCAGGCGGATTGCGCTTGCCGCGCGGGCTCACGCCGTCGCTGCAGCTGCCCTGCGCCAGCTCGCGGCAGCTAGCCGGCACGTTGGCCAACAGCCAGTGGACGAAGTCGGTACGCGGCAGGTCCGCCGGCACTTCGCGGCCGGCCTGATTGACATCGTCGCCGCGGCTCGGCACGTCGCCGTCGATGCAGGTGAGAACGAAGGAGGCCGTGCCCGCCGGCACCTCGCCCCAGGTCAGCTGCGGGCTGCGGTTGGCCGACATCGCCACGGGCTCCGCACCCTCGCCGAGCCGGCAGAAGGCGCAAATTTCTGGAATCGGCTGCCCGTCCTGGAAGTCACTGCTGCTGAGGCGCATGATCATTTCTCCGCTTGACTGTAGCTCAATCGATAGACCGCCCCGGCGTGGTCGTCGGCGATCAGCACGGCGCCGTCGGGCATCACCAGCACGTCGGCCGGGCGACCTCTGGCGACCTCATCGAGCTGAAAGCCGTCGACCAACACGTCTTCGCCGAGCACGCGCGCGCCATCGAGGCGCACCGCGAGCACCCGATAGCCGGATTTCTTCGAGCGGTTCCAGGAGCCGTGTTCGGCGATGATCGCGGCACCACGCAGGCGCTCGGGAAACATCGTTCCGGTGTAGAAGCGCAGGCCCAGCGCCGCCACGTGGGCGCCGAGCTTGAGTACCGGCGACACGTAGTCGGCGCAGGACTTGCCGCGACCGAACCCGGGATCGAGCAGATCGCCCTGGTGGCAGTAGGGATAGCCGAAATGCTGGCCAGGCCGTGTAACCCGATTCAATTCGTCGGCCGGCACGTCGTCGCCGAGCAGGTCGCGACCGTTGTCGGTGAACCAGAGCTCGCCGCTGCCGGGCTGCCAGTCGAAGCCGACCGTGTTGCGCACGCCGGCGGCAACTTCACGCCAGTCGCTGCCGTCCGGCTTCATGCTGATGATGCGCGCGAACTGCGGACCCGGCAGACAGATGTTGCAGGGCGCGCCGATCGGCACGTAGAGTCGTCCATCCGGGCCGAAACCCAGAAACTTCCAGCCGTGGTGGGTCTTGTCCGGCAAGCGGTCGGTGATGACTTCCGGTTTCGGCGGCTGGTCGAGATGTCGCTCGATGTCGCGCAGGACGAGGATCCGGCTGACCGCGCCGATATAGAGGTCGCCGTCGTGAAAGGCGATGCCACTCGGCAGCTGCAGTTCGCTCGCGATCACGCGCACCCGTTCGGCGCGCTGGTCGCCGTCCACATCGCTCAGCGCATAGACCTTGCCAGCGCGGCGCGAGCCGACGAACACCGTGCCGCCGCTTCCCAGAGCGAGCTGGCGCGCGTTGGGCACGTCAGGGGCATAGGACTCGAGCTGGAAGCCAACCGGCAGAACGAGACCCGCGGGCAGCTCGGCGGCGCCGAGCGCGCCGCTGAAGGTCAGGCCCAGAACGAGAAGGAAGCCGCTGCGCCGCATCGCGTATCTCCGAGCAACCCGGGCAGCCTCGCGCCTGCGGCGGCGCGAGTCAAACCGCCGGCGGCGCTCCGCCGGCCGCGGCCAGCCGCGCTTCGGCCAGGGTGAGCTGCTCGCGCACCCGGGAATCCGCCGGGTTGCGCGCGAGCAACCGACGGAAGTCGGCGGCGGCCTCTTCCCAGCGTTCGAGCAGGATCAGCACGTCGGCGCGCAGCTGGCGCATATCGTCGTCGTCCGGCTGCTGGACGAGATAGTTACCGTAGGCCTCGACCGCCTCGTCGTTGCGGCCGAGCTCGGCCAGGACCATCGCCAGCGCGCGGGTCGGCAGCGACAGCGTCGGCGCCATGGCCAGGGCCTCGCGATAGTGCTGGACCGCGTCTTCGCGCCGCTTCTGCATGCGCGCGACATCGGCAAAGCCGAGCCGCGCGATGGCGGCGTAGCCGGGCACGTCGAGCAGGGCCTGATAGTGGGGCTGAGCTTCTTCGGCGCGGCTTTGCAGCAGCAGCACCTCGGCCAGCCAGCGGTGCGCCTCGTGCAGCCCGGGCTGCAGGCGCAGCGCGTTCTCCAGCGCCTGTTCGGCAAAGGCGAGGGTGTTCTGGCGGGCGAAGGCCTGGCCCAACAGGAACTGCGTCTGGGCGTAGTCGGGGAGCTTTTCTGCGGCCCGGGTCAGGTAGCGCAGGGCGCCTTCGGCATCGCCGCGCCCGAGGAGGATCGCGCCGATGCCGGTGAGCGCATGGCCGTCGTCCGGTTCGGCTTTGAGCGCGATCTTGAAGTGCTGCTCCGCAGTCCGGTGGTCGCCGCCGCGCAGCGCAATCTGGCCGAGGCCGATATGAGCGCCGGTGAAATTGGGATCGAGCGCCAGGGTGCGGGCGAAGGCGACGCCGGCCCCAGCCTGGTCGCCGCCCTCGAGCAGCAGATTGCCGCGCGTGAACTCGATCGTGGCGTTGTCCGGCGCCAGCTCGTGGGCGCTGCTCAGAAGTCGCAGCGCCTCGCCGCGATCGCCGCGCTGGTGGCGCAGCAGGCCGAGCACGTGCAGTGCCTCGACGTCGTTCGGATGCGCTTCGAGCCAGTCACGATAGCCGGCTTCGGCCTGATCCAGTCGCCCTTGGCGGTGCAGCAGGAAGGATTCCTCGAGTGTGGGCATGCGGTTCACGCTGGACAAGCGGAGGGGGAGTTCGCGCGCCGGTGACGCCGGCTGCGGGGCCGTAAATTATGCCGCATCCGGCCCATGCACACGGACACCGAGCGCGTCCGCCTGCGACGCAGCACGCTTCAGTGATCGCCCAGCACGGCGGCGATGCGCGCCCGACTCTCGTCGGCCATGCGTCGGCGCGCATCGGGCGACGGCGGCACGGGCTCGAGGAAATGCGCCTCGGCCTCGCGCCGCGGGCCACCCAGCAGGCGCAGGAAATTCGGCAGGAACTTCTCGCCGGCGCCAAAGGGCACGCGCGGGTCCGCGACCCCGTGGATACCGTAGCGCAGCGCAACCGGCTGGACCGGCACCTGGGCATCGAGCGCAACCTGGAAGATGCGTGCGTGGAAGACGCCGACGTGCAGCCCGCGACCGCTGCCGCCCTCCGGAAACACGCCCACCGGACGTCCGGCGCGCAGGCGCTCGACCATCAGGGTCATCACCCGCTGCAGCGAGTCGGTGCTGCCGCGCCGATGAAAGATCGTGCCGGCGCTGGCCACCAGCCAGCCCACCAGGGGCCAGCGGTCGATCTCGCTCTTGGCGACGAAGGTGACCGTGCGCTGGCTGTAGATCAGCATGATGTCGAGCCAGGAGACGTGATTGGCGACCAGCAACACGGCGCCGGGCAGGGGCCGACCCGAAGCGCGGATGCGGAAGCCGAAGATGTGGAGCAGGCGCGTCGACCACCAGCGAATCAGCACGTCCTCCAGCGACCTGCTGCCCACCCGCAGCCGCCCCGCGAGCCTGCTGCCGACGAGCAGCGCAACCAGCAGTGCAATCAGCACATGCAGGCTCAGCAGCGGAGCGCGCAGGAGATAGCGCAGGGGTCGCAGACGGTCGGTCACACGCGGCTGCAGCGGGGCTTCAGCGGGGCGGAACATGCAAGCATGGAAGTAGTAGACGAGTCATTATGCCGGATCGTCGAATCGCCCGGACGCCGGCCTCGGGCATAATCGGCAGCTCTCCGCTTTCAGCCGAATCACCGTGGCCGCCAACCAGGATCTCGTCACCCTGCTTCGCGCCGGCACGCCCCTGCTGGTGGTCGAGTCGGCCGACGAAAAACGCGTCGTCGAGGGCTTTCGCCACGCCATCACGCAGAGCCTGCGGCCGCTCTACTGCTGGACCATCACCGAGGGCCTGGAGCGCCTGGACATGGACCTCGAGGGCGCCGAACGCACCGCCCCGGACGCCTCGATGACCCTGCAGAAAATCAAGGCGACGGCGCAGCCCGGCGTCTATCTGCTGCTCGATTTCCAGCCCTATCTGCGCTATTCGATGACCCTGCGGCTGCTGCGTGAAATCGCGCAGCGCGACGACAGCGCCGCGCACACCCTGGTGCTGGTCGGCGCCGAATTCGAGCTGCCGGCGGAGCTCGCCGCGGTGGCGACGCGCTTCAAGTTCGCGCTGCCCGACGCCGAGACCCTGACCGCGCTGGTGCGCGCGGAGGCCTTCGAATACTCGCGCGGCAGCGCCAACCGCCCGGTACGCGTCGACGGCGCCGCAGTGCGCGCAATCGTGCGCAACCTGCAGGGGCTGACGCTGGAAGACGCGCGGCGCATCGTGCGCGAGCTGATCGCGCGCGATGACGCCCTCGGCTTCGACGACCTGCCCGAGCTCGCGCGTTCCAAGGCCGCGCTGCTGAATCGTGATGGCCTGCTGCACTTCGAGTACGAGACATCGGACTTCGCCCAGCTGGCGGGCCTGACGCGGTTAAAGCAATGGATCGCGCTGCGCCGCCCGGTATTTTTTGGCGAGACGCTGCCGATGAAGCTCGACCCGCCGAAAGGCGTGCTGCTGCTCGGCGTGCAAGGCTGCGGCAAGAGCCTCGCCGCCAAGGCCACCGCCAAAGGCTTCGGCGTGCCCTTGCTGCGGCTCGACATGGGTACGCTCTACAACAAGTACCACGGCGAAACCGAGCGCAATTTGCGCGAGGCGCTCGACTGCGCCGAGCAGCTTGCACCCTGCGTGCTGTGGATCGACGAGATCGAGAAGGGCCTGGCGGGCGGCGGCGATTCCGACAGCGGCGTGTCGCGACGCCTGCTCGGCTACCTGCTCACCTGGATGGCGGAACGCACGGCGCCGGTGTTCCTCGTCGCCACCGCCAACGACGTCGAGTCCCTGCCCGCCGAACTGCTGCGCAAGGGTCGCTTCGACGAGGTCTTCTTCGTCGACCTCCCCGACGCCGCCACGCGCGAGGAAATCTTTCGCCTGCATCTGGTCAAACGCAAGCTCGATCCCGCCAGCTACGAGTTGGCGGCGCTCGCTGCGGCAAGCGAAGGCTACTCCGGCGCCGAGATCGAGCAGGTCGTCGTCGCTGCGCTCTACACTGCGCTGCCGACGCGCAAGCCGCCGGAGCAATCCGCCCTGCTCACCGAGATCCGCAACACCCGCCCGCTGTCGGTGCTGATGGCCGAGCCGATCGCGCGCCTGCGCCACTGGGCGCAAAGCCGCACCGTGCCAGCGAATTGAGCGACGCGGAGAGCCGCAAGGCTCTGCCGCACCGAATCTCGCGGCGAAGGTGGAAACCCGGGCGACCCTTTCGGCGCGCCTCCGACAGCGCTCCGTTTGCGACGTTCGGCCGGCAGGCCGGCGGACGCGACGAGGTCGCAAGCTTGTCGTGGTGGAGGGATTCCGCTGCCTTCAGGTGTAGCGGGTTTCCAGCAAATCGAGCTCGCGGATCAAATGCGAAGCCGCATCACCGGAGAGGCGGTGCTGGCGCACCAGTTCGAACAGGGCCTCGCGCTCGGCGCGCAGTGCGACCACGCGCAGGATACGTTCGGCGGTATCGGCCTCGCGCAAGCGCTCGGCGTCGACGTCGCTCAGCGGGCCGTCGCCAAGGCGCGGGGCGTAGAGCGACATCACCCGCACCGCGGCGCTGGCGCAGATTTCCGGGTCGCCCTTGAGCACGCCGCCGGTCTGCTGCGCGTGCTCGATCGCCCGAACCGCCGCACGCGCGGCGATGCGTCGCGCCTCGGTTTCCTCGCGCGTCGCCCGCGGCGCCGGT
The DNA here is from genome assembly GCA_964582225.1 of uncultured Dokdonella sp. Taxonomy (GTDB): domain Bacteria; phylum Pseudomonadota; class Gammaproteobacteria; order Xanthomonadales; family Rhodanobacteraceae; genus Dokdonella_A. The sequence continues at coordinate 62,433 of CAZORA010000004.1, forward strand.
GCCAGCGCGAGTCCGGCCAGAACGCGCGGCAGGGCAAAGGTGGCACCGAGGAGCGAGATCACCACCACCGCGGCGGCGAGCAGGATGGCCAGCTCGCGCGCTGGAAATTCGCGACCGTCCGGCAGCAGCAGCGGCAGGGTCAGCACGCCGGCCAAGGTGATCGCGCCACGAACGCCGGCGAGCGTCATCGCCAGCGTGGCACGCCAGCCAGGCTCGATCACCACCTCGTCCCGCCGGCGCGCGATCCACATGGTGAAGCGCAGCGACAGCCAAACCCAGGCGAAGCGCAGCGCACCGAGGACGGCGGTGATGATCAGCGCGTAGGCCAGCAGCCAGCGCGGGTCGACGTGGCCGCTCTCCTGCACCGTCACTGCCGCAGCCTGCAGGATACCCGGCAGCTGCTCGCCGAGCAGCACGAACATGATGCCGGTCAGCGCGAACTGCACCGCGTCCCACACTGCCGCACGCTGCACGCGGGTGGTGGCGAGGGTGCGGCCGGAGAGATCCACATAGCTCATGGTGACTCCGGCCGCCACCGCGGCCAGGATGCCGGACGCCTCGATCGCCTCGGCCAGCAGATAGGCGGCGAAGGGCAACAGCAAGCCGCCGACGATCGGCACGCCAGCATCCTGGCCGAAGCGGCGGCTCACCCATACGTGGCCGCGACTGAGCGCGTAGCTCGCCAGCGCACCGATGCCGACGCCACCCAGGGACACCCAAAGAAAGGTCAAGAACGCCCGCTCGGCGACGAACTGGCCGGTCATCGCTGCCTCCACCGCGAAGGCGAAACAGACCAGGCCGGAAGCGTCGTTCAGAAGCGACTCGCCTTCCAGCACATGCATCAGACGCTTGGGAACCGGCGCGCGCTTGGCAATCGAGGACACCGCCACCGGATCGGTCGGCGACATCACGGCGGCGAGCGCGAAGGCCACCGGCAGCGGCATCGCCGGAATCAGCCAATGGATGAAGAAACCGGCACCGAGCACGGTGAAGACCACAAGCCCCAGCGCCAGTTGGAGGATCGGTCGCGCGTCGCGAAACAGGCCTTCCTTGGGGATCCGCCAGCCATCGAGGAACAGCAGCGGCGGCAGGAAGACCAGAAAGAAAACGCTTGGATCGAGCTGGACCGCGCTGGTGGAGAACGCCGCGACCACGGCGCCAAGCACGATCTGCACCAGCGGCAGCGGCAGGGCGAAAGGCAGCAGGCGCACCAAATAGCCACTGGCGAGCACGAGCAGCAGCATGCTCAGCACGATCTCGATTGAATGCATGCCCGGTCCGTCGTTGCCGCCTGCGCGCAAGACACCATTATCACCGCCGTCCACAGTCCGCCGGAGCGGGCCGCGAACGTCGCGCTGAGCATCAATTCAGCAAGCAGCCGGTGGACTGGCGGGGTTCAGGCGGCGAGCCGCTCCTCCGCCTCGGCGAGATCCTGCAAGTGCTGCTCCCACCAGCCGGGGCTGGCCAGATGGCCGAAAGCGCGCGGGAAGGCCGGATCGCTCCAGCGCGCCGCCACCCAGCCGGCCCAGTGCACCTGACGCATGGCGCGCAGTGGCTCGATCAGGGCCAGCTCGCGACGGTCGAGGTCGCGAAATTCGCCATAGCCTTCAAGCAGCGCCTCGAGTGCCTCGGGCGATGGCGCCAACATCCACAGATCTTGTATCGCTGGCCCCATGCGGGCGTCATCCAGATCGACGAAATGCGGCCCGGCCTCGGTCCACAGCACATTGCCCAGATGACAATCGCCGTGCAGACGCAGCCGCCGCGGCTCAACCGTACCGAAGCGGAGATCGACCAGGCCGGCGATTCGCTCGCAGGAACGGCGATAGCGCTCCGCCAGATGCCCCGGCAGCAGAGGCGAGGCCAGCACCTCGCGCGCCGCAGCGCGCACGAAGAGATCGGCGTCGAGCGCGCCGCGATGGCGAAACGCCGCGCGCCCGCCGACCGCGTGGATGCGCGCGAGCAACCGCCCCATCCAGGCCAGGTGCTCGAAGGATTCGAGTTCGGGCGCGCGGCCGCCGCGGCGTGGATAGATCGCCACGCGAAAACCGGCGTGCCGAAACAGACTGCGCCCATCGATCACGAACGGCGCCACCACCGGCAGCTCCGCCGCAGCGAGCTCGAGCGCGAAGGCGTGCTCCTCGTCGATCGCCGCGTCGCTCCAGCGGCCTGGACGGTAGAACTTCGCCACCACGAAATCGCCTGCGTCGAGACCCACCTGATAGACCCGATTCTCGTAGCTCGGCAGCGCCAGCAGGCGCCCGTCCGTGGCCCAGCCCGCCGCCTCGATCGCCTCCAGCACGAGCTCCGGCGCGAGCGCCGCAAACGGGGTTGCGGCTTCAGGCCGCACTTGGCGCACGCGGCACCACGGCGAGGGTCAGGCGTGAGACCGCGGTCAGCCGACCGCGCTCGTCCTCGATGCGGGTTTCCCAGACCTGGGTGCGTCGGCCGAGATGCAACGGCCGCGCGCTGCCGATCACTTCGCCGGCGGTTTGCGCGCGTATGTGGTTGACGTTGAGCTCCAAGCCCACCGCCATCTCTCCCTGATCGAGGCAAAGGTTGCCACCGAGACTGCCAAGGGTCTCCGCCAGCACCGCCGATGCACCACCGTGCAGCAGACCAAAGGGCTGGCGCGTGCGCCGGTCGATCGGCATGGTGCCGCGGATGTGATCGGCGCCGATCTCCACAATCGCGATTCCCAGGTGCTCGACCATGCAGCCCGCGTTGAGGCGATTGATCGATTCGAGATCGACCGGGCGCTTCCAGATCGACATTGGAACCCTCCCATACAGTCGATCGACTATAGCAGCGCCCGGCGCGGGGCCGTTCCAGGCACAGGGTCACGGCAGCGCCCCCACTTCGCGACGATTGAGCGATGACGCATCTCATCACCCTGCAGCTTAGGGAATGTCTGAACTCATGCCCGCGAAGGCGGGCATCCAGCGACTTCAAGATCTTGAAATCAAGGGCACTGGACTCCCGCCTTCGCGGGAGTGACGAGCGTGTCGACTTGCTCAGATCCTCCCTGGCCACCAGCAATGCACGGTCGAAAGCGGCGCAACCGTGCTCGAAGGCGCGCGTCGCCGGCCTCGCCCTGCCCTATTCCTGCCTCGCCGGCACCTGCGGCAGCTGCAAGGCAACCTTGATCGACGGCCACTATTTGGCGCGAAAACGACTACGTCGCTTCAGCGCACTGCTCGGCAGCAACGGCAGGCCGTGCTCGCTGCGCGCTTCGGCATCGGTGGGCTCATCCTCCTCTGGACGCGCCGGTGCGGCGGACGGCGCAAGCTCGCGAATCGCTTCGCCGCGCGCGAAGCGCAGCGCGTTGGCGTAGCAAAGCGCCGCACCCGCGGCGTCGCCCCTGCCTTCGCGGGCCGCGCCGAGCAGCTCCCAGGCCGACGCCGAGGGCGCGTCCGCGAGCAGCGCCTGCAGACCCTCCTCGGCTTGCTCCCAGTGTGCCTGGCTCACGCGCAGGCGGCCGAGCGTCAGCCGCAGTGCGGGGCTGCGCGGTGCGCGCGCGAGCCAGCCTTCGGCCCGGCGCAGGCGCGCGGCGAGCTCCTCGTCGCCAAGCTCGCCCCAGGCGACGGCTAGTGATTCGCTCCACTCACGGCGCTCGGCCGACACGATCTCGTCCATGGCCGGCAGCGGCTGGCCGAGCGTGGCCGAACGGCGCGCGAAGGCCTCAATCAGTGCAGGGCGGCGCCGCTGCGCGCGGCTGCTGCTACTCCACAGCGCGTCGAGCTCGCGCACGTCCGCCGCCGCGGTGAGCGCGGCCGCCAGCACCCGCTCCTCCAGCGCCGCCTGCGCCTCGACCGACAGCATGTGGCTGCGCGCGAGCGCCGGCAGTGCGTCGAGCGCGGCACCAGGTTCGCCCGCCAACAGCGCGGCTTCGACCAGCAGGCGCAGCGCGCGGGGCGATGAGCTCCCGCCAGACGTCGCGGCGCGCAGCAGATCGAGCGCCTCGCGCGCGCGCGCGTCAGCAAGCAGGAACTCCCCGCGCGTCGCCAGCGCCGCCCGTTCACCGGGCGCGCCGATCCCCTCCAGGATCTGCAGCGCGCGCTGACCGGCGCCGCGCTCGTGGGCTGCACGAGCCGCGGCGAGCCGCGCCGGAACGGTGAACACCGGGTCTGCAGCGGCCTTGTCGAGGCTGCGCTCGGCACGCTCGTGGTCACCCTCGGCCAGGGCCAGCAGGCCGCCCACGAAGCGCGCGCGCGCGCGCGCGCGACGGCGCCGCACCCAGCTGCGGAACGGCCAGCGCACGAGCTGCCAGAGCAGGCTCAGCGCGAGCCAGAAAAGCAGCAGGGCGGCGAGCGCGACCAGCACGCTGGTCTCGAGCGTCACGCCGCGGATGTGCACGATCACCTGCCCCGGATCGGCGGCGAGCCAGGTCCAGGCGAAAGCACCCACGACGGCCACCAGAAGCAGCAGCAGAATGGAGCGCCAGAGCTTCACGCGTCGTCTCCTGCGGGTGGTTCCACTGCTTTCGGCTCTGGCGCAGCCGGCTCCGGCGGCGCAGCCAGCGCTCGCATGACCCGAAGATTGCGCAGCTCGCGCAGCGCAGCGCCGAGCTCCGGAATGGTCGGCGCGAGCGGCGTCGCCGCCAGCCGATCCAGTTCACCGAGAACCTCCCTGGTGGACGGCGCGTCTCCGTCGAAGGCCGCCACGATGCCGCTTCGTGCACTCGCCAGCGTGCGGCTCCATGCGTCGCGATCACGCGCCAACAGCGCCGCCTCCGCTTCGCGCAAGTCCAGCGCGATCAGGCTGCGGTCGAGCGGGCCGCTGCCACGCACCTGCGCCGCGCTGGCCTCGCGGCGCACGCTGACGAAGCGATCGAACAGGGCCCTCCAGCGGGATTGCCCGCTCACTTCCGCGACCGGCGCCGGCCGCGGCGGCGGCAGCAAGGACAGGCGCGCACGCAGACGCTCGAGCGCGGCGAGACCCGCCTGGGTCTGCTGCGGCCGGCTCGCCGCGAGCGCGTCGATCTCGGCGCCGATGGTCGCCCGCACCTGCGCAAACACCGGATCCTCGGTCGAGGCCAGGGCCGAATCAGCGAGCCGATAGGCGGCCAGCGCGGCTTCGGCGTCGTGAAACAGCTGCAGCCGCTCGCCGCCGAGCTGGAGCAAGAACTCGGCCTCATTGCGGGCCAGCGCATCGCGGCCGCTCAGCCGCTGCTGCGCCTGGTTGGCCACCGCGTCCTCGAGATGCCGCGAGCGCTCGCCAAGCGCGAGTAGCTCCTCGCGCACGCTGCGGTTGACACCGTCCGCGTCAGCGAGCCGCGCGCGCAGTCCGTCCAGGTCGCGGCCGCGCTGCGCGAGCTTCTGCGCCAGCGCGTCGATTCTCGCCTCCAGCGCCTCACGCTGCGCCACCGCGTCGCCAAATCGATCAGCGCCGATCAGCTGCCCGCGCCAGAGCGCGGCGCCGGCGACGATCAGCGCCAACAGCGCGAGCAGGAGCGCGAAACCGCCACCGCGCCGCGCGGGCGAAACAGCCGATGCGGCGGACAGCGGCGCGACATCCACGGCTGGCGCGGACGCTTCGGTGATGGGTTCTTCGCTCATGGCGGCATCCTAGCAGCCTGCCGCGAGAAGCCCCATCGGAACGCCCCGCGTGCCGGCATGCTTGCGATCAAAGTCGATGTCTCGCCAGCGCCTGCGCTGCGCCCTGCAGCAGATCCGCGGGCAGCGCCGAGGTCGCCTGCAGCACGTCGCCAAAGCCGCGCTCCGCGGCCAGCGCGGCGAGCCGCGCGCTGCTCGCGATCAGACTGCCCTCCCGCAGTCGCGCGAGCTGCGCTGGCGGCAGCAGCGCAAGTAAGTGTTCCAGCGCGACCGCACTCGAAAGCAGGGTCAAAAGCAGCGCGGGAGCGGCCGCCAGAGCCTCGAAATGGCGCCGCGTCAAGCGTGGCGCATGCCGCTCATAGACGTGAATCGGGACGAGCTCGGCGCCGCGCTCGACGAGCGTCGCCGCGAGCAGCCCGCGCCCACCCGGCGCTTTCACCAGGGCGAAGCGCTGGCCCTCTACGGCAGCCAGCTCGGGCAGAGCGAGCAGGCCTTCGCTGTCGCTGCTCGAGCGCGGCGCGAACGATGCGACGCCTTGCCGAGCGAGCGCGCGGCGGGTTCCCTCACCGACACCAAAGGCGCGCGCGCCAGCCGGCAGGCGCCAATCTGGCGCCAGCGCAAAGGTGAAGCGCGCCGCCTGGGGGCTGACGAAGATCCAGCCGTCGAAGGGCGCTGCGAGCAACGCGCGGGCGGTGTCGGCATCCGCGCTCGGTCGCAGCGTGAGCCCCGGCAGCAGCACCGTCCTCGCGCCAAGGGCGCGGGCCCGCCGCGCGAGACCCGCGCCCTGGCCGACCGGTCGGGTCACCACCAAAGTGGCACCGGCGAGCGACGATGATGGACGCGAGAGCGCGGAAGCGGGGCCAGAGTCCGACATCGCTCGATGATAGCCCCGGGCTTGGCCGGGCGCCTTGCGCGCAGCGCGGCGCCGGTCCATCCTTCCGCGCCGCAGCAATTCCCCGACCCGCCTGACCATGACCCTAACCGACCCGCTCGCCGCACTTGCTTGCCACTACGCCGCCATCCCTCTGACCCGCGCAATGAACCTGCGCGTCGAGGGCTTCGAAGGCGAGTCGCTGGTGCTCGCGGCGCCACTCGCGGCCAACGTCAACGATAAAGGTTGCGCCTTTGGCGGCAGTCTCGCCAGCCTGATGACGCTGGCGGCCTGGGGCTGGATCGAGCACGCGCTCGAGCTGCGCGGGGTGGCTGCGGACATCTATGTAAAGGACAGCCAGCTGCACTACCTGGCGCCGGTGTGGAGCGATTTTCGGGCGCTTGCGCAACCGGGCGCGGCTGCCGATCCAGCGCGATTCTTCACCACCTTGGAGCGGCGCGGCAAGGCGCGCCTGCAGATGTACGCTACAGTGCCGCTGACCGAAGGGGGCACCGCCGCCAACCTCGAGGCCGAGTTCGTCGCCATGCTGCGGCGCTGACGCGGACCGCGGGCTGCGGCACAATCGGCGCAGCCGGTTCGGAGGACGCCATGTCTCGCCTGTCGCGATTTCTTCTCGTGGTCCTGATCACCGCCCTCGCCGTCGGCTGCGCGACCGAGCGCATGCGCTCGAAGCAAACGGTGCTCGAGGACACCCTGCGCTCCTACGCAGCTACGGTGCGCTGGGGCGACATGAGCCAGGCGCAGGCATTTCTCGATCCCGAGGTGCGGAAGAAACATGCCCCCAGCGCGCTCGATCTGGAGCGCTATCGCCAGGTGCAGATCACCGGCTACAGCGAGTCGCCGCCGCAGCCGATCAGCGACAGCGAAGTGCGCCAGACCGTACAGATCGACCTGATCAACATCTACACCCAGGCCGCGCGCAGCGTGATCGACCAGCAGCTCTGGCGCTACGACGAGGCCGGCAAGCGCTGGTGGCTGGTATCCGGCCTGCCCGACATCAGCCATTCGCAGTGAACGCCAGCAAAGACTGGCTGGCGGCGGCTTTTGCCCGCCTGCCCGACGATCCGCGATAATCACGGGCCGCGTCCGCTCCAGCCGCTCTCGCCATGACCGAATTTCTGCACCGCCTGCCCGAGTTCCTGGGCAACCACCCGGTCCTCGCGCTGGCCTTCGTCGGCGTGCTGGTCGCCTTGGCGGTCGTCGAGGCGCAGCGCTTCACCCGCGGCTACACCGCATTGACCCCGGCTGGCCTGACCCAGCTGATCAACCGCGACGACGCGCTGGTGATCGACCTGTCGAGCGCGCAAGACTTCGAGAAGGGCCACATCCCTGGTGCGCGGAGCATGACGCCGAGCCAGTTCGATCCGCAGGGCAAGGAACTCACAAAAGCGCGCGAGCGACCGATCGCACTGGTCTGCCGCAGCGGCCAAGCTTCGGCCAAGGCGGCGCGGACCCTGCAACGAGCGGGCTTCAGCAAGGTCTTCTGGCTGGACGGCGGCATCGCCACCTGGCAGCAGGCACAGATGCCGCTGGTCGCCGGGCGCGGCTGAGGACCCACGCAGGGCGGGTGCGCGCCGGACGATGACGTGGGATACTTGCCGACTTGTCTCCGTCACGAGCAGCATCCCATGGCAGAAAACACCAACGGCAATGGCGCCAACGGCCAGGCCGCGGCGCAGCCCGCACAGGCGCAGCTCACCCTGCAGCGCGTTTACGTGAAGGATCTGTCCTTCGAAGCGCCGGGTACGCCGCAGACCTTCCAGCTCCAGGGCCAGCCCAACGTCGAGCTGAACCTCAGCCAGCGGGTCAACAAGCTCGCCGAGGAAGCCTTTGAGGTGGTGCTGAACGTCACCGCAACCTGCAAGCTCGAGGACAAGACGATCTATCTCGCCGAGGTGCAGCAAGCCGGCATCTTCGGCCTGATCGGCTTCGATGAGGGCACGCGCGACCAGGTGCTCGGCGCCTACTGCCCAAACACGCTCTTCCCCTACGCACGCCAGGCCATCTCGGAGATGGTCCAGCAGGGCGGTTTTCCGCCCTTCCTGCTGCAGCCGATCAACTTCGATTCGCTCTACGCCGAGCAACGGCGGCGCGCGCTGGCGGCGGCCGAAGCTGGCCATGCCGGCAGTGCCTGAGCCCGCACGAGGGTGATCCATCCATGAGCGTCGTGCGTCCGGTTGCGGTGCTCGGCGCTGGATCCTGGGGCACCGCGCTGGCGATCCAGCTGGCGCGCAACGGTGTCGCAACCACCCTCTGGGGCCGCTCCCCGGGGGCGATCGTCGAGATGGCGACGGCGCGGCGCAATCTGCGCTATCTACCCGACGCCGAGCTGCCCGAAGCACTTCAGCTTGGCGCGGCGCTCGAGCCCCTGGTGCGCGACGCAGCAGCGCTGCTGATCGTGGTGCCGAGTCACGCCTTCGCCGGGTTGCTGCGGGAAATCACGGCCTGGGTTGCGCCCGACGCCGGCGTCGCCTGGGCCACCAAGGGTTTCGATCCCGGCTCCGGTCGCTTCCTGCACCAGCTGGTGAACGAGGCGCTCCCAGGGCATCCTGCCGCGGTCGTCACCGGTCCCTCCTTCGCCCGCGAGGTCGCCGCCGGGCTGCCGACCGCGGTCACCGTACACTCCAGCGAGCCTGAGTTCGCGCAGCGCTGCGCCGACTGGCTGCACGGCCCACGCTTTCGCGCCTACACCGGCAGCGACGTGCTCGGCGCCGAGCTCGGCGGCGCGATGAAGAACGTGCTGGCGGTCGCCACTGGTGTCTCCGACGGCATGCAGTGCGGCCTCAACGCCCGCGCCGGCCTGATCACCCGCGGCATGGGCGAGATGCTGCGCCTCGGCCGCGCGCTGGGCTCGCGGCCGGAAACCCTGATGGGCCTCGCCGGCCTCGGTGACCTGGTACTCACCACCACCGGCGATCTGTCGCGCAACCGGCGCCTGGGCCTCGCTCTCGGCCGCGGCGTACCGCTGCAGCAGGCCGTGGCGGAGATCGGTCAGGCGGTCGAAAGCATCCAGACCGTCGACACCGTGATGCGCCTCGCCGAGGCGCACGATGTCGAGCTGCCGATCAGCGCCCTGGTGCAGCGCGTGCTGCACCAGGCGATCAGCCCGGAAGAAGCCCTGCGCGAAATCCTCGCCCGCGAGCAGAAGCCCGAGTTTGCCGACTGAGGCCGACCGGCGACCTATTTCTTCGCCCCGGGTTCGCGCACGTAGAGGTGCTTGCCACTGCCCATCTGGCGCTCCTCGAGCTCGAACAGGCCGATGGCCCTGATCAGGCCGCTCAGCTTGGCGTAGCCCCAGGTGCGGGAATCGAAGTCCGGCGACTGCTTGTCGATGATCGAGCCCACCGGCCCCAGGGCGGCCCAACCGCTGTCGTCGGAAGCCGCCTCGATCGCGCCGCGCAGCAGGTTCATCAGGCGGGTATCGCCGCGCAGCTCCTTGCCGGGGCGCGCCCGCTCCGGCGCCGCCGCTGCCCCCTCGCCCGCGTCCGAGCGCAGCAGGTCGACGTAGATGAACTTGTCGCAGGCGGTGCGGAAGGGCTCGGGCGTCTTGCGCTCGCCGAAGCCGTACACGGTGAGCCCGCCCTCGCGAATTCGCGCCGCCAGGCGGGTGAAGTCGCTGTCGCTGGAAACGATGCAGAAGCCGTCCAGGCGCCCGCTGTAGAGCAGGTCCATGGCGTCGATGATCAGCGCCGAGTCGGTCGCGTTCTTGCCGGTGGTGTAGCCGAACTGCTGGATCGGCTGGATCGAGTACTTGAGCAGCGACTCCTTCCAGCCGCCCAGCTGCGGCTTGGTCCAGTCGCCGTAGATGCGCTTGACGTGGGCGGTGCCGTACTTCGCCACCTCGGCAAGCAGGCCCTCGACGATGCTCGGGCTGGCGTTGTCGGCATCGATCAGCACGGCCAGGCGTGCGGCGGATTCGTCCGGCATGGCGGGATCCTCATTCAGATGTCGGATGGTAGCGCGCCGGCTCTATCCCGCGCCGGCGAAATCGAGCTGGCGCCAGGCCTCGTAGACCGCCACCGCGACTGCATTGGAGAGGTTCAGGCTGCGGCTTTGCGGGCGCATCGGCAGGCGCAGGTGGCGTTCGGGCGGGATCTCCTCGAGCAGGCCGCGCGGCAGGCCGCGGGTCTCGGCGCCGAACAGCAGCGCGTCGCCGGGCCGGTATTGCGCCTGGTCGTGGCGGCGCTTCGCCCGGGTGCTGAAGGCGAATACGCGCGCGGGCTCGGCGGCGGCCAGAAAAGCGCCGAAGTCGCGGTGCAGGGAAAGGCTCGCGTACTCGTGGTAGTCGAGTCCGGCGCGGCGCAGGCGGGCGTCGTCGAGGGCGAAGCCGAGCGGGCCGATCAGGTGCAGGCGCGCGCCGCTGTTGGCACAGAGCCGGATGACGTTGCCGGTGTTGGGCGGAATTTCCGGCTGGTGCAGCACCACGTGGAGCACGCCGCTCACGCGCCCGCCAGCAACACCGCGGCGCGGCCGCGGGCGAGGCGCCGGCCGCGATGCAGGACCTCGAAGCCGTACTGCCAGCCGCGCGCGTCGGCGAGCAGGCAGCGTGCATGCACGTCGAGCGCTCCCGGCAGGTCGTCGATTCGCGCCCGCGCAAGCTCCACGTCGCGCAGCGCGACCAGGCGGCCGGGCGCGGCGCGGCGCCCTTCCGCGCGCGCCAGCAGGCCGCCGTGCAGGGCCATCGCCTGCGCGCCGTATTCGCACAGATGCAGCGCGCGCAGCACGCCCCCGTCGCGCAGCGGGTGATCGACGCGGCGGTGCGAATGGCTCTGCGCGTGGATCGAATGCGCGTCCCAGGCCAGCACGGCATCGAGCAGGCACATCGCGCCGGCGTGCGGCAGCAGCGCTTCCCAGTCGGCGCGCGGCAGCATCAGCGCTCGGGCCGGGCGCCGCGCGCCATCAGGATCGACAGGCAGAAGTGGAAGGCCACGCCGAGCGCCACGGTGAGGCCGATCGCGCGCAGCACGGGCAGGCTCGACAACGCCTGCACGCCGAACACCAGCAGCGCCGCGGCGACGCAGACCAGGGTCGCGTGCAGGGTGCGCCGCGCCTCCGCGGCGTCGGCCACCGGGCGCTCGAAAAAGAGCGCGTAGTGCAGGCCAAGCCCGGCGGCCAGGGTCAGCGCAACCAGGTGGAACAGCGAGATCGGGATGCCCGCCGCGCGCTCGACGCAGAAGACGAGGATCGTTGCCAGGCTCATCGGCGCCAGCACATGCCAGGCGCGGCGCAGGCTGCGCAGCGCGAGCAGCACGGTCAGCGCGAGCAGCAGCAGGGCGAAGCCCAGCGCGTGCAGGATGCGCTCGCGATAGGCGGCCACCAGGGACTCGGAGGCGGCCTTCAGGTCGAGCAGCTCGACGCGACCGCCGCTGGCCTCGGCCAGCGCCTTCAGGGCGGCCGGGCGCTGCAGGTCGCCGAGCGCGGCGAGGCCGAGCCAGGCGCCGTCGCGCTCGACCAGCATCGAGGCGAGCCGCGCGCCGAAGGGCGAAGCGATGAACTCCGCCGGCGTGAGCGGCGCCAGGCCGCGCGCGCGCTCGACGTCGTCGACGAAGGGCGCGAACAGGTCGCGGCGGAACGGCAGGCCCTGCTGCGCCGCGGTCAGCATCGCTTCGAGCGGCGCCCGCGCGGGCAGCTTCGCCTGTCGCGCGCGCTGCACCTCGAGGCTCGGCAGGTAGCGGTTCGGCAGCTCGAACGAGTCCAGGGCGCCGTCCGCCACCAGCCCGTCGAGCGCCGGTTCGAGCCGCTCGCCGAGGCGCAGCACGCCGTCGGCGTCGGCTCCGTGCAGCACCAGCAGATAGCGCACGTCCGCCGCGCCGAGCTCGCGGCGCAGCTCCGCGTCGCGCGCCAGCAGCGGCGCCGGCAGCGGCGTCAGCGCGGCGAGATCGTTCTGCCACAGCGGCCTCGGCGCGCACCAGGCGAGCAGCAGACCCGCCGCCAGCAGGGTCCAGGGCAGCCAGGCCAGGCGGGGCACGCGATCGAGCAGCGCGGTCGCCCGCGCCAGCCGCGGCGAGTCGGCGACGTCGCGAAAGCGCGGCGGCAGCACCCGCGGCAGCAGGTAGCGGGTGCTGAAGCCCGCCACCAGCAGGCCCGCGATGGTGAACACCGCCAGCTGCTGCAGGCCCGGCACGCCGGAGGCGAGAAACGCCAGATAGGCGATCGCCGCCGAGACGATGGCGGTGGCGAGCAGGGGCCACAGCGCGCGGGCGCTGGCCAGCGCGCTTTCGCCCGCGCGACGGTGGCTGAGCAGGCGCAGCGGGTACTCCTGGGCGACGCCGAGCAGGGTGAAGCCGAAGGCGAGCGTGATGCCGTGCACGCTGCCGAAGCCGAGCGCCAGCGCGCCGACCCCGGCCAGCGCGCCGCTGGCGACCGGCAGCGCGCCCATCAGTACCGCTTCCAGGTTGCGGTAGGCGAAGAGCAGCAGCAGCAGGAAGCCCGCCGAGCTCAGCAGGCCGAGCCAGTGCGCCTGGGCGCGCGTGCGCGCGTCGACCACCAGGCTGAACCAGCCCGGTCCGCTGAGCGTCAGCGCGGCGTCGCCGCGCCCTGGAAGCGCCGCAAAGGCCGCCTGCAGCGCGCCGATGGTTTCCCGCTGCGCGCCTGGGTCGAAACCCGCGGCGCGCGTCTCGACCAGCAGCAGGGCCTCACCCGCGGAGGAAAACCAGACGCCGTCGCGGATTTCCGGCGCTTTCGGCGGCGCCCAGCGCTCGGCGAGGCGGGCCACCTCCAGCGTCGGATCGCGCGCCACGAGCGGCTTCACCAGGGCGGCGGCGGGCGAGGCGAGGTCGGCCAGGCGCTGGCTCAACTGATCGACGAGCCAGTCCACGTCGAAGGTTTCCGCATCGAGAGTCGGCGACAGCAGATAGCGATAGGGCAGCAGGCGCTCATCCAGCGCGGCCGGGTCGAAGGCGCCGTTCAGCACCTGACGGAAGTGCGCCGGATCCGCCTCCAGCGCCACGGCCAGGCCGCGGCTGAGCCGCGCCAGCGCGGGCTCGGCCGCGCCGCCGATTGCGAGCATCAGGAGCCGCGAGCCCGGCCCTTCGCCGACCTGCTCCATCAGGAGCTTCTGCGCCGCACTCGCCGGCGGCGGCATGAAGCTGCGCAGGTCGGAGCCGAGCCGCAGGTGATCGACAGCGGCCAGCGCGCCGAGCGCGAGCAGCGCGAGCCAGGCGCCGAGCAGCAGCCGGCGCCGGCTCACGGCGTGGCGCCGCGGCAGAGCGCCTCGATCGCTTCGGGCTCGGGCGCCGCTGGCAGCGCCACCGTGGCCAGCGCACCGACCAGCAGCGCGGCGCGGTCGCCATCCGCATCGCGGCTGCGAAAGCAGTGCGGCTCGCCGCCGACGCCGTCGACCTCGAGCTCGGACATGCGCCGCGCGAGGCGCGGATCAAGCGGCACCAGGCGCAGCCGCCAGGACTTGCCGCGCTGCTCGACGTTCAGCTCGAACTCGCGCTGCAGCGCCTGCGCGTCGCCGCCGAGCAGGGCCGAAAAGCCATTCAGGAAGCCGGCCAACTCCGGCGCCTGACCAAGCGCGAAGGAGCGCGGCTTGCGCGGCGGACGCTCCACCCGCACGCGCCCGTCGGCGATCGTGATCTGCTCGCGCCAGGGCGCGTCGACGCGCTTGCCGAGGCGCCCCGGCCCGAGGTATTCGAGCTCGCCGCGGAGCAGCAGAGGGCGCTCGAGCAGGCTCGACCAGCGCAGCTCCGCATAGGCGGTACGCGAGGGCGGAGTGCGCTTCAGCGCGGCGACGATATCAGCCGCGTCAGGCGGCGTCGCCGAGGCCGGCGGCGCCGTCCACGCGAGCGCCGCGAGCAGCACCGCCGCTCGCTTCCGTATCCCAGAAATCATGCCAGTTGAACCAGTTGCAGGGGTCCTGTCGCAGGTGATGTTCGAGCCGCGCCGCGTAGCGCGCGGCCAGCGCCTCGAGCGCCGCCTGGCGGTTCTCGCGCGGCAGCTCGACGCGATCGGCCAGCGGCTCGAAGACCAGATCGTAGCGATTGCCGCCGCGATAGAGGCCGAGACAGAGCACCAGCGGCACGCCGAGCGCGGCGGCGAACTGATAGGGCGCGGTCGGAAACACCGCCGGCGCGCCGAAGAAATCGACGTTCACGGTGCGCTCGCCGCGCCGCGCGCGATCGCCGAGGATGGCGACCAGGGCGCCCGCTTCAAGCGCCTCCGCCAGCGCCAGCACGATCTCGCTGCCGGGCCGGCCGGCGTCGATGACGTTGGCGGCGATGCCCGGATTGAGCGCGTGCAGAAGTTCGGTCAGGGCCGGGGTCTTGTGAGTGTCCATCAACACGCAGACCCGCGGTGCGTCGGGCCGCTCGGCCAGCACTCGCAGCGCCTCGAAGCTGCCGACGTGGGCGCCGACCAGCAGCAACCCGCGTTGCGGGCGCTGCAGTGCCATGAGCTGCGCCAGGCCCGTGACCCGCACATCGAAGTCGCGAAAGCGCCCCGACAGCAGGAACACCCGGTCGAGCAGCACCGCAGCGAAGCGGTGGATGTGTCGCATTACCTGCAAGACACCGGCGGACCGGCCGCTCAGGCGGGCGAAGAAGGCGCGCGAAGCAGCGCGCTCGTAGGGACGGCGAACATAAAAATAGAGCGTGATCGGATACAGCAGGACGCGCGCAGCCCGACGCCCCAGACGCAAGCCGATGGTGAGGATCAACCAGATCGCAAAGTGCCCACCGCCCTCCCGGCGCTCGCTCCAGTGTGCGCTCACGCGAGCTCTCCGCTGCCGCGCATGAGCTCCCTGCCGTCGCGCAGCAGGCGAAACCGGAGCTGGCGCCCGTCCAGGCGCCAGCGCAGCTCCGCCTGCTGGTCCGGCAGCAGCGGGGTGAGGAACTTGACCGCGTCGAGGCGGGCGAATCGTCCGGCACCGCTGTCTTCGAGCGCCGCCGCCAGGCGATCCAGCAGCAGCACGCCGGGCACCACCGGCGCGCCCGGAAAATGCCCGGGCAGGCTCGGGTGCCCGGCCGCGATGCACAGCGGACGAACCTGCTCGCTCACGGCACGCGCTCGCCGATCGCCTGCTCGCGCAGCAGCCGCGGCCAGACCCGCAGCAGGCACGCCGCGAAGCGCGCCAGCGGCAGCTGCGGTACGTGGCGCAGGCGCCAGCGCCGCCAGGGATACTCGGCCAGCAGCAGCACGGCCGACAGCGCCCAGCTGCCGACGTGCAGGTACCAGCGCCAGGCGCCGCCGGCAAGCTGCACGGGCGGGCGCAGGCTTAAACTCTCGAGCAGGCCGCCCGGCGTCAGGCAGGCGGCGATCGCGAGCAGGGCGGCCGTCTGCACCGCAAACAGCGCGGCCCAGACCGCGGTCAGGCCGCGCGCGTAACCGGCGACTCCCGGCAGCTCGAGGCGCTCGCGGCCTTCCACCGCGGCGATGATGCGGGCGATCAGGGGCTCACGCCCGCGCCGCAGGCTGGCGCCGAAGAAGAGCCCGAGCGCGGCGTTGACGCAGGCCGGCAGCAGGTCGAGCGCCGGCTGTCCGTGACCGTGCGCGGCGAGGCCGAGAAAGCCTGCACCGACGCCGAGCCACAGGAGCCAGGCGGCGAGGCTGGCGCGCAGCAGGCCGGGCAGGAGCAGCAGGCTGAGCAGGGTGAGCGCGGCGAGGCCGTCGAGCCAGGGGCTGCGCACCACGAGCGCGGCGAGCAGCAGCACCAGGTACAGCGCGAAGCCGCCGCCGAGCAGTGCGCGCGCAGGCCGCATCCGCACCGGCCTCATTGAAACCATCGCTGCGTCCACGGCTTCCGGCTGAAGGTCTCCGCGCCGACCCCGAAACTCCCCGACGCGATACTCGCGCAGCGCGAGGCGGTTCGCAACGGCCTCAGCCGGCCGCGCGCTGCTGTTCAATGTGCGCGGAAAGCGCGCGCAGGCTGGAAAAGATGCGCTGGTTGTCGGGATTGTCCGAGCGCAGCTGGAAGCCGTAGCGCCGCGACACCGCCAGCGCGAGCTCGAGCGCGTCGATCGAATCGAGGCCCAGGTCGCCGCCGAACAGCGCCGCCTGCGGGTCGATTGCCGCAGCCTCGACGCCGTCCAGGTTCAGGCTTTCCACCAGGAGTTCGGCCAGCTCGCGTTCGGCCGGAGTCTGCGTGGAAGCGGAAGACGCGGTTTGATCCATGATGAAGCGCGCTCGACAGTCCAGTCAGCCCGGCAGTGTATCATTGCCGGTTGCCGCGATGATTCGCATCGATGACCGACCCGGCGCCGCTCGAACCGGTTTTTGAATCCGCCCCGCCGGCCGCGAGTCTGCGGATCGGCTACGCGCGGGCGGGCGTGATCGAGCTTCTGGCCGATCCGTACGCGCTCGCCGTGATCGGATTCGGCGACGAGCTCGCGCTGCCCGCGGACCCGCGCGCGCTGCGCGTCGGCCTGCAGCCGGTTGGCGAGGCCCTGCGCGAGGTCTGGCGAGTACCCAACCCGATCCGCAGCGGGCGCGAGGGCGCGCTCGCCTGGAGCAGCGACGGCGACCACGGCTTCTTCGCGCTGGAGCTCGACGAAGCGGCCTGCGGCGGCATCGGCGCCGCGGCCGAAGCGGCCTACCGGCAGCTCGCCGACTTCGTCGCCGCGAGCGCCACCCCGCATCTGCTGCGCTTGTGGAACTACTTCGACGCAATCAACGAGGGCGAAGGTGACGCCGAGCGCTACCGCCGGTTCTGCGTCGGCCGCGCGCGCGGACTCGCGGCGCTCGGCCAGGGCTACCCGGCCGCCTGCGCGATCGGCCGGCGCGACCGGCGGCGCAGCCTCCAGGTCTTCGGACTCGCGGGGCGCCGACTCGGTCGCGCGCTGGAAAATCCGCGCCAGACCAGCGCCTGGCGCTACCCGCGCGAGTACGGACCGACGGCGCCGACCTTTGCCCGCGGCATGCTCGATCACGACGGCCAGCTGCTCGTCTCCGGCACCGCGGCGGTGGTCGGCTACAGCTCCCGCCACCCGGGCGATTTCGACGCGCAGCTGGCGGAAACGCTGGACAATCTCGACACCCTGCGTTGCGCCGCGGGGCGCAGCGACGGCTGGCGCGCGAGCCTCAAGGTCTATCTGCGCGACGCCGCCGACGCGCCACGCCTGCGACGGGCGCTCGCCGCGCGGCTCGCGGCCGACGACGAGCTGCTGCTGCTCGAGGGCGACATCTGCCGCCGCGAGCTTCTGGTCGAGATCGACGGCGCGTATCGCCGACGTTGACGCGCCGGCGCCGAGCGCTATCTTGATCGTCGGCCGCAGCCGCGACCATCCCGCCCAGCGCTGCGGAGAAATCTAGCCATGAAAACCCGCGCCGCCGTCGCCTGGGCGCCCGGCCAGCCGCTATCGGTCGAGGAAATCGACCTCGAGGGACCCCGCGCCGGCGAGGTACTGCTGCGGATCGCCGCCGCCGGGGTCTGCCACACCGACGAGCTGACCCTTTCCGGGCGCGATCCCGAAGGCCTGTTCCCGGTGGTCCTGGGCCACGAGGGTGCCGGCGTGGTCGAGGAAGTGGGCGCCGGCGTCGACAGCGTGCGCCCCGGCGACCACGTGATCCCGCTCTACACGCCGGAGTGCGGCGTCTGCGAATACTGCCGCTCCGGACGCACCAATTTGTGCCAGGCGATCCGCGCCACCCAGGGCCGCGGCCTGATGCCGGACGGCAGCTCGCGCTTCTCCAAGGGCGGGCGCATGATCCACCACTACATGGGCACCAGCACCTTCAGCGAGTACACGGTGCTGCCCGAGATCGCGGTGGCGAAGATCGATCCCGCCGCGCCGCTGGAGCGGGTCTGCCTGCTGGGCTGCGCGATCACCACCGGGATCGGCGCCGTGCTCAACACCGCCAAGGTCCGCCCCGGCGCCTCCGTCGCGGTGTTCGGCAGCGGCGGCGTCGGCCTGTCGGTGATCCAGGGTGCGGCGATGGCCAAGGCCTCGCGGATCCTCTGCGTCGCGCGCAACCCGGAGCGCTTCGCTCTGGCGCGCGCCTTCGGCGCCACCGACCTCGTCGACACCCGGCAGTACCCGGACGCCCCGCTGCAGGAGGTGATCGTCGAGCTGACCGGCGGCGGCGTCGACTATTCCTTCGACTGCACCGGCAACACCCAGCTGATGCGCGCCGCGCTCGAGTGCTGCCACAAGGGCTGGGGCGAATCGACCATCATCGGCGTGGCCGGCGCCGGCGAGGAAATCCGCACGCGCCCGTTCCAGCTGGTCACCGGCCGCGTCTGGCGCGGCTCGGCCTTCGGCGGAGTCAAGGGCCGCAGCCAGCTCCCCGGCTACGTCGAGCGCTACCTGGCCGGCGAGATCCACATCGACGAGTACGTCAGCGCCGAGATGCCGCTGGCCGAGATCAACCGCGCCTTCGAGCTGATGCGCGCGCACCGCACGATCCGCTCGATCATCCGCTTCCCGTGAGCAAGCGCTACGACCGCGCCTATTTCGACCGCTGGTACCGCGACGCGCGCCATCGGGTCGGCTCGCAGGCGGCGCTCGTGCGCAAGGTGGCGATGGTGCTGCACGCAGCCGAACACTACCTCGGCCGCCCGCTCGCCAACGTGCTCGACGTCGGCTGCGGCGAAGCGCCCTGGCGCGGCCAGCTGCTCAAGTTCCGCCCCGCCATCGACTACCGCGGCCTCGATTCCAGCGACTACGTGATCGAGCGCTACGGCCGCGCGCGCGGCATCGGCCGGGCGCGCTTCGGCGATCTGGCCGAGCTCCGCTTCGAGCGCCCCTTCGACCTGATCGTGTGCTCCGACGTGCTGCACTACGTTCCCGCGGAAGAGATGCGCCGCGGGCTTTCCGGCTTTGCCGAGCTGCTCGGCGGCGTGGCCTTTCTCGAAGCCTTCAGCTCGAGCGACGCGATCGACGGTGACCTCGAGGGCTACATCTCCCGCCCGCCGGCCTGGTACCGACGCTGCTTCGAGGAGGCCAGGCTGCGCGCGCTCGGCGGCCAGCTCTGGATCGGGCCGGCGCTGGCCGACTCGCTGACCTCGCTCGAATGGCCGTGACCGCTGCGGCCGGCTTTGGCTACCATGCGGCGATGAAGATTTCCGCTCGACGCGCGGCGGCGCAGCGCGCGCTGCAGGGCGCTGCGCTCGGCGCCCTGCTGCTGATTCCGCTCGCGCAGGCGCAGGAGGACGGCCCCGGACGCCTGGCCGCCTGCGCCAGCTGCCACGGCGAGCACGGCGAAGGCGTGCCCGGCTCCGAGTACCAGCCGCACCTGGCCGGTAAGCCGGCCGGCTACCTGTTCGCCCAGCTCGCCAACTTCCGCGACGGGCGCCGCCTCAACGCGCAGATGACCTGGCTGCTGCGCTTCATGGACGACGCCTACCTGCACGAGATTGCCGACCACTACGCGGCCCAGCCGCCGCGCACCCGCCCCGCCGACCGCGGCGCCGAGCGCCTCACGCCCGCATTCGCCGCGACCGCCAAGCGCCTGGTGCGCGAAGGGGACCCGGCGCGCGAGGTGCCGGCCTGCTCGGCCTGCCACGGCGAGCGCCTGACCGGCCTCGAGCCGGGCGTGCCGGCGCTGGTCGGCCTGCCCGCCGACTACGTCTTCGCCCAGCTTGGCAACTGGCGCAGCGGCGTGCGCCGCGCGACGGCGCCGGACTGCATGGCGGAGGTGGCGAAGAGCCTCTCCGACGACGAGCTGCGCGCGGTCGCGGTCTGGCTCTCGCAGCAGGCCCACGCCGACGCCGAGCTGCCCGCGCCCGCCGGCAGCTTCGAGCCGCCGCGCCGCTGCGGCAGCCTCGAAACCGCGGGAGTCGCCCCTTGAAGCGCGCCCGCACCCTGCCCTTCGCCCTGCTCGCGTTTGCGCCGCTGCTGCTGCTGATCCTGGCGGTCGCCGCCGCGCTGTTCCTGCGCCAGGGCGGCTTCGAGCCCTGGCGCGTGCCGCAGGGCGCCGGCAGCGAAATCGAGGCCACCCCCGAGCGCCTCGCGCGCGGCGCATACCTGGCCCGGATCGGCGACTGCCAGAGCTGCCACAGCGTCCGCGGCGGAATCCCCTTCGTCGGCGGCCGCGCCTTTCCGACGCCCTGGGGCACGCTCTACAGCGGCAACCTCACGCCGGATCCGGAAACCGGCCTCGGCGACTGGTCGGCGGAAGAATTCCGCCACGCCATGCGCCACGGCGTGAGCCGCAGCGGCACGCTGTATCCGGCCTTCCCCTACGCCAACTTCGCCCTGCTCGAGGACGCCGACCTCGACGCGCTCTGGGTCTGGCTGCGCAGCCAGGCGCCGGTGCGTCAGGCGCAGCCCGCCAACGAGCTGACCTGGCCCGCCTCCTGGAGGCCCCTGCAGGTCTTCTGGCGCATGTTCGCCTACCGCCCGGCCGATCCCGACTTCGGCGCCGAAATGCCCGCCGAGTGGCGGCGCGGTCGCTATCTGGTCGACGGCCTCGGCCACTGCGCGATGTGCCACGGGCGGCGCGGGCCGCTGGCCTCGCTGCCGGCTTCGGGCTATCTCGCCGGCGGGCGCATCTCCGGCTCGGGCTGGTACGCCCCGGCGCTCGACAGTCAGCAGCTCGCCCGCTACGGCCGCGACGAGCTGGCCGAGTGGCTGCGCAGCGGCAGCACCGAACACGGCGCCACCTATGGCCCGATGGCCGAAGTCGTCTGGGCCAGCCTGCAGCACCTCACGCCCGACGATGCTCGGGCGATCGCCGCCTTCCTGCAGTCGGTGCCGCCCCACGCGCCGCCGCCGAGCGCGCTCCCCGCCGCCCTGCGGGCGCGCGGCGAGGGCGGTCGCGCGCTCTATGAAGAGCACTGCAAGGACTGCCACGGCGCCGACGGTCGCGGCAAGCCAGATCGATACCCGGCGCTGGTCGACGTCGCCGCCGCAACCACGCCAGACCCCGCCAACCTGGTGCGCCTGATCCTCTACGGCGCCGTGCCTCCGGTTACCGCCGGCAACCGCCGCCCCTGGTCGATGCCGCCCTTTGTACAGACCCTCGACGCCGCACAGATCGCCGCCATCGCCAACTACGTCCGTAGCCACTTCGGCGGCCAGGCGCCCAACGTCTCGCCCGAGGCGGTGCGTGCCCTGCACGGGATCGAGCTCGACTGAGACCCGCAGCCAACCAAGCGGATCCCTACGCTGCCGAGCGGGAGCGCGAACCCCGGCCAGACTCGGCTTCGAGGACTTCCACCACGGCGCCGACGCGATCCTGATCGGTGATTTCCGTGGCGGTGCGCTGTCGCCGCGCCTGCGCGACGTCAACGGGTCGCTCTGCGGGGCGCCGGCGACAGGCAAGACCGAGTTTGCGCGCGTGCTCGCCGACCCGCTGCGGGCGAACGTGCCGGAGGTGCCCAACGGCGCCAGTGGCGGCGTTCCGACTTCCGGCCAGCCCCTTTCGGCGCCAGTTCGCTGTGCCAGCCGGCGCTGGCCGCGCGATGCCGACGAATCCGGCTGTTCGACGAGGACGAGGAGGTGTTCGGCAGCGACGACGCCCTCGGCTTTGTCGCCCTGTCTGGTGCACGCGCACTCGGCCTGGCCGGGCTGCGCTCAGGGAACGCGACGGAGCTTTTCGAACATGCCCTCGAAGAACTCCAGCGGCAGCGGGAAGGCGATGGTGTTGGTTTTGTCGCCGGCGATCTCGACCAGGGTCTGCAGGTAGCGCAGCTGGATCGATTGCGGCTGCTGCATCAGGGTTTGCGCTGCCTGCATCAGCTTCTCGGACGCCTGCAGCTCGCCTTCGGCGTTGATCACCTTGGCGCGCCGCTGGCGCTCGGCTTCGGCCTGGCGGGCGATCGCGCGCACCATCACGTCATCGAGATCGACCTGCTTGATCTCCACGTTCGCAACCTTGATGCCCCAAGCGTCGGTGTGCTGGTCGAGGATCACCTGGATATCGTGGTTCAGCTTGTCGCGTTCAGCGAGCATCTCATCGAGCTCATGCTGGCCGAGCACCGAGCGCAAGGTCGTCTGCGCCAGCTGGCTGGTCGCCTCGTAGGCGTTCTCGACCTGGATCACCGCTTTTTCCGGGTCGATGACGCGAAACAGCAGCACCGCGTTGACCTTGACCGGCACGTTATCGTGCGAGATGACGTCCTGCGGCGGCACGTCCATGACGATGGTACGCAGATCGATGCGCACCATCTGCTGCACGATCGGCACCACGATGATGATCCCCGGGCCTTTGACCGCCTGGAAGCGCCCGAACAGGAACACCACACCACGCTCGTATTCGCGCAGGATCTTGACCGAAGCCAGGATCAACAGCAGCAGGACCCCAACCAGCACCGAAGCCACCGACATCATCACGCACCTCCCGCCGGCCCCGCAGGCGCGGCTTTCACTTCCAGAATCAAACCGTCGATCGCGATCACCTCGATCGCTTGTCCGTCGCGCAGCGGTGCGTTGGATCGTGCCTGCCAGCGCTCGCCATGCACGTGCACCAGACCGCGTCCGCTGAAGTCGCCGACCGCGACCCCGTGCATGCCGAGCATTTCCTCGCGCCCGCTGACCACCGGCTGCGCGCGCGCCCGCAGCGCCATCCAGACGATGCCGACCAGAAGCAGTGCGGCGGCCAGGCTGATGCCGATCAGAAGACCGAGCGGTACGCCGCCGATTTCGCCGCGATCCAGCAGTGCCACCGAGCCGATCACGAACGCCACCACGCCGCCGCCACCCAGCGCACCGTAGGCCGGCACCACGGTTTCCGCAACGATCAGGCCGACGCCAAGCGCGATCAGGGCCAGACCCATATAGTTCACCGGCAACATCTGGAAGGCGTAGAGCGCGAGCAGCAGGCAGATCGCACCGACCACGCCAGGCAGGATCGCACCGGGGCTGTAGCCCTCGAACAGCAGGCCGCCGAGGCCGAGCAGAAGCAGCAGATAGGCGACCGATGGATCGGCGATCACGCCGAGGAAGCGGCTGCGCCAGTCGGGCTCGATCGCGCGCAGCGCGAGGGCAGCGGTTTGGAGCTCGACTTCACCGCCCGCCGTGGCGACCCGGCGACCATCGATCTCCTGCAGCAGCGTGGGCAGGTTCGGCGCGATCAGGTCGATCACCTTGAGCCTCAGCGCTTCCTCCGCCGGGATGCTGGCGGCATCGCGCACGGCTTGCTCGGCCCAGTCGGCGTTGCGCCCGCGCTGCTCGGCGAGCGCGCGGATGTAGGCGACCGCGTCGTTGAGGGCCTTGCGCGTTTCGGCGCTGTCGGGCGCCGGGTTGGCCGGGCCCTGGTCAGCTTCGCGCGCCTTACCATCGGCAGGAGCCGCCGGCGGCGCGGGTCGGGTCTGGCCCGGCAGGCCGATTGCGATCGGGGTCGCGGCGCCGAGGTTGGTGCCGGGCGCCATCGCCGCGACGTGGCAGGCATAGAGAATATAGGTGCCGGCGCTGGCGGCCCGCGAGCCACCCGGCGCGACGTAGCCGACCACCGGTACGGGCGAGGCCATGATCGCCTTGATGATCGTGCGCATCGACTTGTCGAGGCCGCCCGGCGTGTCGAGCTCGAGCACCACCACGGCGGCCTGCTCCTCGGCCGCCTGCGTCAGGCCGCGCACCACATAGTCGGCGCTGGCCGGACTGATCGCGCCGTCGACGCGGAGCCGGATGCCGTGCGCGGCCGGCGCCTCCTGCGCCGACCCCGCGAGCGGCAGCAGCGCCGCTAACGCGAGCAGCACGCCGCTGAACCAGCGTGGCAAGATCCTCTTCACGACCTCATCAGAGCAGAGCCCACGACGCTTGGCAAACCACAGGCCCTGTGACCCTCCCTCAAGACTGACGCAGCGCCTCGATGCTGATCGCGAGCCGAACCTCGTCGGGGACGCCGAAATCGAGGCCCCAGCGCATGCCCCAGCGGCTGCGTAGAAGGGTCGCCTCGAAGTCGCCGCCGCAAACTTCGACTTCGTGTTGTGGTGACTGATAGCAGTTGAAGTTGCTGGCCCGCAGGCTCAACGGATGGGTTTCGCCAAGCAGGCTGAGCTGGCCGGCGACGGCGCTCAGACGCTGGCCGTCGAAGCGGAAATCGTCGCTCGTGAAGCGCGCTCGCGGATGGCGCGCGACGTCGAAGAAGTCCGCGCTGCGCAGATGGTCGTCGAAGCGCGGCGTGCCAGTACTGATCGAGGCCATGTCGATCATGATCTCGGCGTGACCGCAGTTCGCCGCGCGATCGAGGTCGACGAAGCCTTCAACCTTGTCAAAGCGTCCGCGCACCGTCGAGGTCAGCATGTGCCGGACCGCGAACATGACGGCGGTATGAGGCGGATCGGGCAGATAGCGAACGAGGCCGCCGCCGGACGTACCGCGGGTCGCAACGGTTGATGCCATGGCGCGAACTCCTCCCGCGAAATGCGGACAGATGAATCGCGGCGGCTCTCCTCCAGGTCGCCTGGGCGCGCCCAGGCCGAATCGGTGGAACAGGGACGTCGGGTGGAAAGTGGAATCAGTGCCTCGTTCGGGTCGCGCGACGCACGGGTGGGGTCGATCCGGCGCAGCGATCGTGCCGACCGCCTGCCGACGTCGAGCGCTTCAGCCGCATTTCGAGTAGCCGCAGCTCAGGCAGGTCTCGCAGCCATCCATCACCACCACCGCGCTGGTGTTGCACTTCTGGCACAACGCGGCGCCGGGTGGAAAACTCTCCGACACTGCTGACGCGGTTGCCTCGTCGCCTGCCGCGGGCGCGGGCGCGGCGCTGCGCGTGACGTAGGCGGCGCGCTTTTCCTTCAGCATCGCGCGCTGCTCGGCGCTCAGCTCGGGGGAGTGCAGTAGACCGATCCTCCTCAGGTGGGTCTCGATCACGCAGCCGATCTCGGCCACGATCGAGGGCATGTAGACACCGCCCGCCTTGAAGTAACCGCCGCGCGGGTCGAACACGGCTTTCAGCTCTTCGACGAGAAAGGTGACGTCGCCGCCCTTGCGGAACACTGCAGACATGATGCGGGTCAGCGCCACGATCCACTGGAAGTGATCCATGTTCTTCGAGTTGATGAAGACCTCGAAGGGACGGCGCAGCTCATATTCGGTGCCGGCGTTCAACACGATATCGTTGATCGTCACATAGAGCGCGTGCTCGACCAGCGGCGACTTGATCTTGTAGGTGGCGCCGACCAGCATGTCCGGTCGCTCCACCTTCTCGTGCATCTGGATCACCTCGGCACCCGACGCGGGCGTCACAGTCGCCGCTGGGGTGGGCGCCGTCGTCAACGGGCTTTCGTCCGCCGAAGTGACGCTGTAGCCAACAATCTTCTTCTCGATCTTCATGGTCGTGCCTGCAGTTCGGTGTCGACGATCAGCGGCGGCGCGGCTTGGCCGCTGCCTTGGCGCTCGAGGTCTTCGCGAGGGTCGCGCGCTGCGACGATTTCATCACCGCCTTCACCTTTGCGGATTTGGCGGCGGCGGGTGTTTTCACAAGGCGCCGCGAGCTGGATTTTGCGACCGCGACACCGCGCGTGGAGGCTCTGGTCGCGGCGCGCGACGCCCCCTTGCGGGTCGCGACCGGCGCCTTGCTCGGGCGCGCCGCCGTTTTGGCCGCAGCTTTCCCTGCGACCATCTTCCTTTTTGCCGGCGGCTTGGCCGCGGTTTTACCGTTCGGTGCGAGCCTGCGTGGCGGAGTCCGCTTCGTCGAGCCTGCCTTCGCTGTCGCCTTCTTCGCGCCCGAAGCCTTCGTCACTGTGGTTTTTCCCGCAGCGGCTTTGTTCGCCGAAGCCTTGCCGACGACCGTTTTTCCGGCTGGATGGTGCCTCGCCGCGGGTTTTCTTGCCGCCGGCTGCTCCGACCTCGCCTGGCCCGCCGTCTTGCCGATAGCGGCCTTCTTCGGCGCCGGCTTTCTTGCCACTGGCTTCCTTGCCACCGGCTTCTTCGCGCCGCCATCGCCCGTCGTCTTGCCGACGGCGGATTTTCTCCCCACAGGCTTCTTCGCCGCCGGCCTCGCCGGGGCGACCGCGCCGGCCGGACGAGCGGCACTGCGCCCGGTAGCCGGCTTCGATTGCGCCGAAACCGCCGCTGTCCTGGCCGGCGGTTTGCCGACACCGGTTGTCACCTTGCGCGCGGCGCGGCGCGGGGCTTGCCGATCGCGCCTCGCGCTCGAGAGGTCGAAATCGTCGTCCAGCGGCGGCAGTGGCGGGCGCGGGCGTGGGCGCAGCTTGACTGCCAGAATCCTGCGTGCGGGCTGCTTATAGGCTCGACGTGGGCCTCTGGTCGAGCCGCCGCGAGCGGCTGGCGTGGTGATGAGTTCTACCCTGCCGGCCGCTTCGCTGCCGACGGCGTCTGCCGCCGTGCCGCTGGAGCGTGCCGCCGAGGCCTTTGCTTCTGCTGCCATGTCCCTCTCCCCGAGCCTGGTTGACGCAGGCGCCGCGCGCGGCGCCGCTCAGAACTTGCCGTAGTAGCCCTCCTTGAGGGCGTCGTAGAGGTTGGCCGCAGAGTGGGTTTCACCGTCGTACTCGACCTCCTCGTTGCCTTTTGCCTCTACCACCGAGCCGTCCTCGAGTTCGAATCGATAGATGGTGTTGGCGAGATCCTCCTCCTTGACCAGCACGCCCTGGAACGCCTGCGGATTGAAGCGGAACGTGGTGCAACCCTTGAGGCCCTGGCGCCAGGCGTACAGGTAAATGTCCTTGAAGTCCGCATAAGGGTAGTCGGTCGGTACGTTGGCGGTCTTGGAGATCGACGAGTCGACCCACTTCTGTGCTGCGGCCTGCACGTCGACGTGATCGGTCGGCGTGATGTCGTCAGCAGCAACGAAGTAGTCGGGCAGCTTTTCCGCCGGATTTTGCGAGCCCGGCCGGGCCCGCGCATTGATGCGCGCCCGATAGGCGAGGAGCTCGAAGCTGCAGACATCGACCTTTTCCTTGCTCTTCTTGCCGGGGCGGATGACGTTGCGGCTGTAGAGGTGGGCAAAGCTCGGCTCGATGCCGTTGGAGGCGTTGTTGGCCAGCGACAGCGCGATGGTGCCGGTCGGCGCGATGGAACTGTGGTGGGTGAAGCGGGCGCCGGTCTCGGCGAGCTCCGCCACCAGCTCGGGTGCCACCGCGGCGATCCGCTGCATGTAACGCGAGTATTTCGCGTGCAGCACGCGACCGGGCACCTGATCACCGACCTTCCAGCCATCCGCGGCCATTTCCGGACGCTTGCGCAGCATCTCGCCGGTCACCGTGAAGTCGCGCGCGAGGATCGGCGCGGGACCCTTTTCGCGCGCGAGATCCAGCGCCACCTCCCAGCCGGCCAACGCCATCTCGCGGGCGATGTCTTCGGTGAAGGCGCAGGCTTCGCTGGAACCATAGCGCAGTTTCAGCAGGGTGAGCGTCGAGCCGAGCCCCAGAAAGCCCATGCCGTGACGCCGCTTGCCGAGGATTTCCTGACGCTGGCGCTCGAGCGGCAAGCCATTTACCTCGACCACGTTGTCGAGCATGCGGGTGAACACCTTGACCACATCGCGATACTCGTCCCAATCGAAGCGCGCCTTGGGGCCGAAGGGATCGCGCACGAAACGAGTCAGATTCACCGAGCCGAGCAGACAGGAACCGTAGGGCGGCAGCGGCTGCTCGCCGCAAGGGTTGGTGGCGCGGATGTTCTCGCACCACCAGTTGTTGTTCATTTCGTTGACGCGGTCGATCAGGATGAAGCCGGGCTCGGCGTAGTCGTAGGTCGAGACCATGATCATGTCCCACAGGTGGCGGGCGCGGACATGACCGTAGATCTTGCAGGCGACCAGGCCGT
Organism: uncultured Dokdonella sp.; assembly: GCA_964582225.1. GTDB lineage: Bacteria > Pseudomonadota > Gammaproteobacteria > Xanthomonadales > Rhodanobacteraceae > Dokdonella_A. The sequence goes on from CAZORA010000004.1 coordinate 90,491, forward strand.
CCTCGCGCAGCACGTAGTGCTCGTGCACCGGCCACTCGCGCCAGACCACGGCGGCGGGATCCTCCAGGTCGACCTCGTGCTGCTCCTTGACGTGCACCGGAAACACCAGCGGCCAGTCGCGGTCCTGTTCCACCGCCTGGATGAAGCCGTCGGTGATCAGCAACGACAGGTTGAACTGGCGCAGACGCCCCGCCTCGCGCTTGGCGCGAATGAACTCGCGCACGTCCGGGTGACTGACGTCGAAGGTGCCCATCTGGGCGCCGCGCCGGCCGCCGGCCGAGGACACCGTGAAGCACATCTTGTCGTAGATGTCCATGAAGGACAGCGGACCGGACGTGTGCGCGCCGGCACCGGACACGTAGGCACCGCGCGGGCGCAGGGTGGAGAACTCGTAGCCGATCCCGCAGCCCGCCTTCAGCGTGAGCCCAGCCTCGTGCACGCGCTCGAGGATGTTGTCCATCGAGTCCTCGATCGTGCCGGAGACCGTGCAGTTTATGGTCGAAGTGGCCGGCTTGTGCTCCTGGGCGCCGGCATTGGAGACGATGCGACCTGCCGGAATCGCACCGTGGCGCAGCGCCCAGAGGAAGCGCGCGTGCCAGTGTTCGCGTTTTTCCGCAGTTTCCTCGACCTCGGACAGCGCGCGCGCTATGCGCTGCCAGGTGGCGTCCACGTCGGCGTCGACCGGCGTGCCGTCCTTGGCCTTCAGCCGATACTTCTTGTCCCAGATGTCCTGTGAAGCCGGCTGCAGCGGAATTTCGATGGCATCGCGCGCGAGCGGCGCCAGACGCACGGTGTTCATGCTTCTCCTCTCCCCAAATCACGCCGTTCAGGGCCGGCGTGCTTGCCTCCGTTACCCATCGCAGTGTCGCGCAAAAGCGCTCGGACTTGCTGAAGATCGACCGTCTGCCGCTTTCAGCTTCCGCCGACGGCCCCATTCAGCCGAACTTCGGTTTCCTGGTGACTTTGCCAGGGCCGTCGACCGACTGTTCGCCGCGCGCTCGACCACGCACGAAAACCCAACCGGTAGGCGTCACGGAACCCAGCAACCACCAGATTTAGTGGTGGGGCAGAAAGTAGCGCTCCGCTCGATGCTTGTAAAGAGGCACCTCGCAACGCCGCGCGAAAGGCCGCTCGCGGCGCCGGCACGGTGGCTCCTCGCCTGTCCAGAGCAGGCCGGTTCTGCCAGAATCGAATTCGCTTTTGCCGATTGCCGCGCACCCGAGCACCTCATGTTTTCAGCCTCCCCGTCCCTCGCATCTGGCCATCTGTTCGCCCGCCGCCTGCTGCTCGCCTTCACGTCGGCGCTCTTCAGCGCTGGCGCCTTCGCCGCCATGCCGCCGGCCGTCGACGGTCAGGCCCTGCCATCGCTGGCGCCGATGCTCGAGCGGGTCACGCCGACCGTGGTCAACATCGCCTCGCGTACCCACGTCGCGGTGCGCAACCCCTACTTCGACGACCCGATCTTCCGCCGCTTCTTCGGCGTGCCCAACGCGCCGCGCGAGCAGGTGCAGCAATCGCTTGGCTCGGGCGTGATCGTCGACGCGGCCAAGGGCTATGTGCTCACCAACAACCACGTCGTCGCCGGCGCCGACGACATCGAGGTCACGCTCTCCACCGGGCGCACGGTCAAGGCGCGAGTGCTCGGCACCGATCCCGACACCGACCTCGCGGTGCTGCAGATTCCGGGTGAAAACCTGCGCGCCCTGCCGATCGCGGATTCCTCCAGGCTGCGCGTCGGTGATTTCGTAGTCGCCATCGGCGAGCCCTTTGGCCTCGGCCAGACCGTGACCTCGGGCATCGTTTCGGCGCTCGGTCGCACCGGCCTCGGCGGCGCCGGCTACCAGAACTTCATCCAGACCGACGCCTCGATCAACCCGGGAAATTCCGGCGGTCCGCTGGTCAATCTGCGCGGCGAGCTGGTCGGTATCAATTCGATGATCTACTCGCCCTCGGGCGGCAACGTCGGCATCGGCTTTGCCATCCCGTCCAACCTCGCGCTGGACGTGATGCGCCAGCTGGTCAGCATCGGACACGTGCAGCGCGGCGTGATCGGCGTCGACGCGCAGGACGTGACGCCACAGATTGCCCGGGCGCTCGGTCTCGAGGAGGCGCTCGGCGCGGTAGTGACCCGGGTGCGCTCGAAGTCACCGGCGGAAGCGGCCGGGCTGCAGCCCGGCGACGTGATCGTCGCGATCGACGGCAAGCGAGTCGCCAGCGTGAGCGACCTGCGCAACATCGAAGGCCTCAGTGCACCCAATACCAGCGTCGCCGTGGGGCTGGAGCGCGATGGCAAGCGCCTGGTGATCGACACCGAGCTCAAGCCGGCGCCGATCCGCCGGGTCGACGGCGGCGCACTCGATCCGCGTCTGCGCGGCGTGGAGCTTTCTGACCTGGACGAAAACCTTCGCGACCGCGGCCTTGGCGGCGTGGTGGTGAGCCGCATCAGTGCCGGCAGCCAGGCCCAGCGCAGCGGCCTGCGCAAGGGCGACGTGATCGTCGCGGTCAATCGTCGCGATCTGCGCGACACGGACGACTTCCAGCGCCTCGCCGGTGCCGGCTCCCGCCAGCTTCTGCTGACCCTGCTGCGCGGGCAAGAGCTCTACTATCTCCTGCTCTGAAGGCGTCGCCGACAGGGGCATCGCGATGGCAACGATGCCCGCACGGACGTCGGAAGATGCAATCGGAGCCCCGCGCGGCGGCGCCATCACGAACGCAACGGGTCTTCTGGTTTGCCTGCGAGCGCCGCAATCGAAGTGCCGGCCGCCGCAGGCCGTCTGACGCCGACGCAAGCCTTTGCACGGGGCGCATGCTAGAGTGCCAGGCGCCGCTTCCGGCGTCTTTCATCGTCGATCATGCCGTCGTCCTCTCGCCTGTTTCCCGCGCTCGCGCTAGCCGCCGCGAGTTTCCTGCTGGCGATCCCCCAGCTCCGCGCCGCTGCCCTGGACGAGCTCATCTGGCGGGGCGATCAGACCACCGGGCGCAGCATCATGCGCGACATCGCGCACAGCTGGGCCTCGCAAAAGCGCGGGCGCATCGTGATGCAGCCCTTCAGCACGATCTCCGGACTCGACGCGGTGGCCCAGGGCAAGGCCGATCTGGCCGGTAGCGCCCGCGGCAAGGACACAACGCGCGCGGAGGAGGCCGAGCTCGCGTTCACGCCGGTCGCGCTGGATGCGGCGGTGATGATTACGCACCCGAGCAACCGGGTAGCAAGCCTCAATATCCACCAGCTCTACGAAATCTATTTCGGCCGCATCACCAACTGGAAGGAGCTGGGCGGCGAAGACCGATCGATCAATCTGTACGCGATCGCGGCCCCGCTGGACGGCCTCGAATACAGCCTGCGCGAGCTGATCTTCAAAAAGGGCGCCAAGCGCGTGGCGGCGCCGCGGCTCTACATGAACACCATTGCGCTCGAGCAGGCAGTCGCGCTCGATCCGGCCGGGCTCGGCCTGTCGACGCTGGCCGGAGTCAAAGACAACGTCGGCGTGCGCATGATCGACGTCGAGGGCGTCACCCCGAGCACGCGTACGGTCGCCGACGGCAGCTACCCGCTGTTCATCACCCTGTACCTGGTGACCCGCGAAGACTCGCCGCGACGCAGTGCGATCGCGCGCCTTATGGATTTCATGGACACGCCCGACATGAAAGACCTGTTGCGGCGCCACCAACTGGTGCCCTTCAGCGACGTCGTCGATTTTCCGGGCGTCCACCAGAATCGCATCGCCTTCATCGACGAACACCTGCGCGCCGAGCGCGAGGCCGCGCGGGCCGCCGCGGCAAACCAGGCGGCCGCCGTGCAGACGGTTGACGCCGCCGCAGCGACCGGAGAGAGCGCGGTCGCTCCGATTCCCGCCGAATCTGGCTCAGGCAAGGCTGCGGCCAAGCGCGGACGGACCGCCAAGACCGCCGGCGCCAACGCCGGCGACTGAGCGCGTCGCGGCTTCGTTCGATGCCGTCCTGTTGGCTGGACCTCGCCGAAGTTGACGCCGCGACGCCGCTGACCGTCGTCGACCGCGCCCACCTTCCGGTTGTGCTCGAGCGGCTCGGCGAGGCGGCGCGCCGTTGGTGCGCGGCGCAGGGCTTCACCGGCGCGGCCGGCAGCTTCGTTGCACTACCCGGCGCCAACGGCGCGATCGAGCGCGTGCTCGCCGGCAGCGATGCCGCCGATCCGGTCTTTGCGCTGGCGGCACTGCCGCCGTGCCTGCCCGTCGGCGACTATGCGCTCGATCCGCTGGGACTGCCGCTCGACCCGGCGCAAGCCGCCTTCGGCTGGGCGCTTGGCGCCTATCGGTTCAACCGTTACCGCAAGGCCGCGCGCGAGCCGGCGCGGCTCGCGCTCGACGCCACCGTCGCCCAGCAGGCCCGCCCGCTGGTCGAAGCCGCGTTCCAGGTGCGTGATCTGGTCAACACGCCGACCGAGGACCTCGGTCCGGCCGAGCTGAGCGCGGTCGTTCGCGCGCTGGCCGAGCGCTGCGGCGCGCAGTTTCGCGAATGGGTCGGCGAGGAGCTCCTGGAGGCCAATTTTCCGACCATCCACGCGGTCGGGCGCGCCAGCCATCGCGCGCCTCGCCTGCTCGAGCTCAGCGCCGAAGCCGGCGGCGAACGAGCACCGCATCTGGTGCTGATTGGCAAGGGCGTGTGCTTCGACAGCGGCGGCCTCGACCTCAAGACCGCAGACGGCATGCGCTGGATGAAGAAGGACATGGGCGGCGCGGCACACGCGATTGCGCTGGCCGGCCTGGTGCTGGCGGCGAAGCTGCCGGTGCGTCTGAGCCTGCTGATCCCGGCGGTCGAAAACGCCGTCGGCGGCAACGCCATGCGCCCGGGAGAGGTAATCAGAACCCGCTCCGGGCTCACGGTCGAAGTCGCCAACACCGATGCCGAGGGGCGTCTGATCCTCTGCGATGCGCTGGCTCGCGCCAGCGAGATGGCGCCTGACCTGATCCTCGATTTCGCGACTTTGACCGGCGCCGCGCGGATCGCCCTGGGCCCGGAGCTGCCGGCACTGTTCAGCAATCGCGACGCGGTCGCCGAAGCTCTGCTCGAAGCGGCCCAAGCGGTTCACGATCCGCTCTGGCGACTGCCGCTCTGGCGCCCCTACCTGCGCCTTCTCGAATCACCGATCGCCGATCTCTCCAACGCCGCCAGCTCGCGCCATGCCGGCGCCATGACCGCGGCACTCTACCTCGAACGCTTCGTCGCCGAACCGCTGGCTTGGGCGCACCTCGATGTCTATGCCTGGAACGACGACTCGCGCCCCGGTCATCCGCGCGGCGGTGAGGCCCAGGGCCTGCGCGCCTGCTTCGAATTTCTGCATCGGCGTTACGCTCAGTGAGGATCTGAGCCCGTTCTCCTTGCCGCCAAAGGCGCGCCTTCGTCGACCCCGAACCCTTGAAGCCAAAGGCGCTGGGCTCGCGCCTTGGCAGGAGCGACGGTGGGGAACACGCTAACCCGGAAAATCGGTTCAGACCCTGCCGGCAGCCGGCAGGGTTCAATCGGCGATCGGCGCCAGCGTCGGGTCTTCGAACCGCGGCAGCACCTGCGCCGCGAGCGGCGCGTCCGCGCGCACCAGGGTGATCTCGTCGGCGAGCACGTCGACCGCTTCGTCGAGCACCACGTCGGGACGCTCTTTGGCTTTCTTCTCGCGCTCGACTTCCTTGCGAATATTGCGCTCGTCCGGCTGCAGACCATCGTCCAGGCGCAGGTCCGGTGTTGCGGCCACCTCGTCGTTTGCGGCCGACTCGGTGACTTCGGCCGTCACCGAGTCCTGTCCGGCGGCCACCAGGCGCTCCTCGCGAGCCTTGCGGCGCGCCTCCTGCTCGTCGCGCTCGCGCCGCCGCACGGCCTCGTTCAGCGACACGGACTTCTGCGCACGCAAGCGGCGCGCCTCGGCGAGATCCTCCTGCAGCACCTGCCAGCCGACGCTTTTCGCCACCCGCGCCGCGTGGCGCTCAGCGAGCAGCGGCAGGATCGGCTTCAGCTCGGCCACCGGCTTGTAGCGTGCCGGCGCGATCGAGGTCCAGGGCAGGGCGTTGTCGTAGCTCGATTCACCGAAATCGTCCGCTCCCGCGGTCAGCGGGAAGCTGATGTCCGGCGTCACCCCGCGCAGCTGGGTGGAGCCGCCGTCGATGCGGAAGAACTGGGCGATGGTCATCTTGACCTCGCCCAGCACCGGCTTGCTGCTGTGCGCCACTTCGTCGAGATCGATCAGGTTCTGCACGGTTCCCTTGCCGAAGGTCGGCTCGCCGATGATGATGCCCCGTCCGTAGTCCTGGATCGCTGCGGAAAAGATTTCCGAGGCCGATGCCGAGGCGCGATTGACCACCACTGCCAGCGGGCCGCTCCACGCCGCCGGACGGGTCGCTTCCTCCTCTTCGACCTGGCCTCTGGCGTTGCGCACCTGCACTACCGGGCCCTGGCCGATGAACAGCCCGGTCAGATCAGTGGCCTCCGCCAGCGAGCCGCCGCCGTTGTTGCGCAGATCCACCACCACGCCGTCGACCTGCTCCGCCTTGAGTTCGCCGAGCAGCTTTTCGACGTCGCGCGTGGCGCTCTTGTAGTCAGCGACGCCGCGCCGGCGAGCGTCGAAATCCTGATAGAAAGTCGGCAGTGAAATCACCCCGATGCGCAATCTCTTCCCTTCATCACCGACCTCGAGGACCGATTTCTTCGCTGCCTGCTCCTCGATGCTGATCTTCTGGCGCACCAGCGACAGCACGACGTGCTCGCCGTCGGGACCGGCGTCGGCGGGCAGGATCTCCAGACGCACCGTGGTGTCTTTGGGGCCGCGAATCTTCTCCACCACGTCGTCGAGACGCCAGCCGACCACGTCGATGATCGCCCCCTCTTCGCCCTGCCCGACGCCGACGATGCGATCACCCACCTTGAGCTTGCCGGACAGCGCGGCCGGTCCGCCGGGGACGATCTCCCGGATTGCAGTGTAGTCCTCGGTCCGCTGCAGCACCGCGCCGATGCCCTGCAGCGAAAGCTTCATCGCAATGTCGAAATTCCGCGAGGCGCGCGGGCCCAGATAGTTGGTGTGCGGCTCGATCGAGGTCGCATACGCGTTCATGAAGGTCTGGAACACGTCCTCGGAGTTCAGCTGCTGGACGCGATCGAGATAGTTTGCGTAGCGCTTGTCGAGGGTCTGACGAATCTCGGCGGCGGGCTTGCCGGCCAGCAGCAGGCGCAGCCAGTCGTTCTTGATGCGGCGCCGCCAGAGGTCGTTCACCGCCTCGGTGTCGGCGGCCCAAGTCGCCTTTTCGCGATCGAATTCGTAGCTTTCTTCGCGCTCGAAATCGAAGCCTTTGTCCAGCAGCGAGCGCGCGTGGGCCACCCGCTCCGTCACCCGCTGCCGGTACAGATTGAACATGGCGAAGGGAGCGGCGAGATCAGGCTTGCGCAGGGCGTCGTCGAGCCGCGTCCGGTAGGCGTCGAAACCCTGGATGTCGGCCGCAGTGAAGAACAGCTTGTCCGGATCGAGCGCGTCCAGATAGCGCTTGAAGGTCTCGCTCGAGAGTTCATCGTCGAGCGGCACCGGCTTGTAGTGAAAGCGGCTCAGGAAGCGCGTAGCCAGGGTCGCTGCCTCGACCTGGCTCGCTAGCGGTTGCAGCGCCGTCGCCACCGGCTGCGGCGTGGTGCGAGCCAGAGTCGGTCCGGCGACCGCGAGGCCGAGGGCGAGGAGCAGCGGCAAAATGCGCATGGAGTTCGGATCCCTGAAAATCACGTTGAGTGGGCTTCGACAGCGAGCGCGGCGGGAACGTTCAGCCGAGCCGAAGCCGGACCGCGACTGAAACTCGAAAGACGCGCCGACCCCCGCTTCACGGCGACTCCAGTACGCGCCCGACCGCTGCGTCGCGCGGCTCCGGCGATTTGCACTGCGCCGCCTCGCTGCTGAAGCCGAATCGGCGCAGCAGCGCCTCGATCAGCACCTCGCCGACCTCATGCAGCGAGCCCGAGCCGCCGCAGTCTAGCAGCTGGGTAACGGCGAGACCGCGATATCCACAAGGATTGATGCGGGCAAAAGGCGTCAGATCCATCGCCACGTTGAAGGCGAGGCCGTGGAAAGAGCAGCCGCGGCGCACGCGCAGGCCGAGCGCGGAGATCTTGGCGCCGTCCACGTACACGCCCGGCGCGCCCGCGCGACGCGCGGCGCGCACGCCCCAGTGCGCGAGCGTGTCGATCACCACCTGCTCGAGCCCGTGCACCAGATCACGCACTCCGATCTTCATGCGACGCAGGTCGAATAGCGGGTAGGCGACCAGCTGACCGGGGCCGTGATAAGTCACCTGCCCGCCGCGGTCGACCGCGACGACCGGAATATCGCCCGGCATCAGCAGGTGCTCGCGGCTACCGGCCTGGCCAAGCGTGTACACCGACTCGTGCTCGACCAGCCAGAGCTCGTCGGTGGTGGCGCCGTCGCGGTCATCGGTGAAAACCTGCATCGCACGCCAGACTGGTTCATACGGCTGACGCCCGAGGCACCGCACGGCGAGGGATAGGGGCATGGATCGGGCGGATGAAAAGTGATTATTGTGCCAAGGTCCGAATGCTGCGTGGGCGGGGCCCGGCGGTCAGCATACGGCGGACGACGTCCGGCCGGTTCGATCCAGCGCGAAAGTCGACACGTCGACGCGGTTTCCACGCGCCGGCGAACCGCGGCCGGCATGCGCTGCGGCCCCGCGGCGTGTCTCTACAGCGTCCAGCGCACTTCCGGATGAGCGCGCAGCGCCGCATGTACCTCGTCGTATTTCTCGCGCGAGGGGCACATGAAGCTTGCCGTCACCGACACGTAGTTGCCCTCGCGCGAGGGTCGCACGCGCACTGCCTCGGCCAGCACGCTCAAGCCCACGCCCTCGATGATGCGCACGATTTCTTCCTCGAGCCCAGCTCGCGCGCTGCCCATCGCGGAGATTTCGAACACGCCCGGAAACTGGAAGCCCTGCGCCGGGTTCTGCGGCCGGATATCGCCCAGGTCCTTCATGCCCAACTCCCCTGCGCGCGCCGGGCGATGCTCAAGGCCGCGCCGGCGCCGCCGCCGATACGTCCGCTGCCTCGCTGCCCTTGATCCACATCCAGAGCTCGTCGCCGAGGCGGCGGAACAGACCGCCTTCAGCACCTTCTTCGAGCGCGATCAGCGGACGATCGAGCAGCACCTCATCACCCAGGGTGACCTTCAGGCTGCCCACCGCCTGCGCCTTGGCGATCGGCGCGACCAACCGCGAGGGCATGATCAGATTTGCCCTGAGCTCGCTGTAGCGGCCGCGCGGAAAGGTGACCAGCACGTCCTCCGCCACACCCAGCGGCAGCGTTTCTGTCGCTCCCTTCCACAGCTCGGGTGACGCCAGCGGAGCGCCGGCAGCATAGAGTTTCTGCGTCTCGAAGAAGCGAAAGCCGTAGTTGAGCAGCGCCTGGTTGTCGTCGGCGCGCTGCTTCTCGCTTTTCGCCCCCATGACGACCGCGATCAGGCGCTGATCGTCGCGCTTGGCGGACGTCGCCAGGCAGTAACCGGCCTCGGAGGTGTGGCCGGTCTTGATGCCGTCGACGCTGTCGTCACGCCACAGCAGGGTGTTGCGGTTGTGCTGCTTGATGCCGTTCCACACGAAGTCCTTATGCGCGTAGATGCGATAGTCCTCGGGGAAATCGTGGATCAGGGCGCGCGACAGGATCGCCACGTCGCGCGCAGTGGTGTAGTGCTCCGCATTGGGCAGACCGCTGGCGTCGACGTAGTGGGTTCCCTTCATGCCGAGCTCGGCGGCATAGCGGTTCATCAGCGCGGCGAAGCTTTCTTCCGAGCCAGCCACGTGCTCGGCCAGCGCAATCGCCGCGTCGTTGCCCGATTGGATGATCATGCCGTAGAGCAGATCCTTGAGCGGCACCTTGCTGCCGAGCTGCAGAAAGCTGGTGGAGCCATCGGTGCCGGCACCGCCGGAGCGCCAGGCGTGCTCGCTGATCGTCACCGGATCGTCGAGGCCAAGCTTGCCGCGCGCGAGCTCGGCCGACACCACATAGGAAGTCATGACCTTGGTGATCGAGGCCGGAGCCACGCGCTCGTCGATCCGCTCGCCGGCGAGGATCTGACCGCTGGCGTAGTCCATCAGCAGCCAGCTCTTGGCATCCACCGTGGGCGGCGGCGGCATCGGCATGGCGGTGGCGCGCGCGGGAGCCGGCGCCGGGGTGGGAGCGGGGCCTGCCGTGGCGGCGCAGGCGCAGGCAAACAGCGAGACACAGGCGAATCGAAAAACGGATTTCATCGGCGCAGGAAGTCGGGCAAAAGCGGACGACGCGGCGGCTGGAAGCGGCAAGCACCCGAGATCATGGGAATCTGCGGGCGCACAGCGCTCACGCACGTTCGCGCGGCTAGGATTGTCGCAGACCGGACGCGCTGAGGCACGCGCGCGGGGCTTTGCGATGGCCGCGGTTCATCTTGCCTGCGGCTCGACCGCGACCCGCGTGGCGTCGAAGCCGAGCCGGGCCACGCGCTCGCGCAGCGCCTCGGCGGCAGCCACGTCGCGAAGCGGGCCGACCCGCACCCGATACAGCCGTTGGCCTTCGACCGTCACCGCTTCGATCATCACCGGCTGCAGGCCGGCGCGCCGCGCGCGCGAGCGCGCTGCCTGCGCGTTGCCGCGCTCACCGAAGGCACCGAGCTGAAGAAAAACCTGTCCCGCTGTCGGCCCCGCGCGCGACGCCGGCGCGGCCGCGCTGGGCGCTCGCGGGTCGATCGCCCGCACCTCGACCCGCGCAGTGCCCTTGGGCCAAACGCCGATCCGCACCGCCGCAGCGTAGGACAGATCGATCAGGCGCCCGTCGTGAAAGGGACCGCGATCGTTGACCCGCACCACCACGCTCTTGCCGTTATCGAGGTTGGTAACCCGCGCATAGCTCGGCAGCGGCAGGGTCTTGTGCGCGGCGCTGAAGGCGTACATGTCGTAGGGTTCGAACGACGAGGTGAGATAGCCGTGAAACTTGGTGCCATACCAGGAGGCGACGCCGCGTTCGGCGTAGCCGCTGGAATCTGGCAGCACGCGGTAGGTCTTGCCGAGCACGCTGTAGCTCGGCTTGTTGCCGTAGCGGGCGCGCGGCTCGACCTTCGGCACCGGCTCGGGTAGCTTGCTGACATCGGGTGCCGGACCGGCCGGGGCCCCGTCCCGCGCATGTCGATAACGCTCGGACTGGGCGCGCGAAACATCGTCATGGTGCGCGCTCGCCGTCGACGCGGACTGCGCCGCGGGCCGCGGCGAGGCGCGCTGCGCGCGCTTGCCGCCGCAGGCCCCCAACGCCAGAGCGAGCACGAGCAGCGACAGCAAGCGCCGCGCGGACGGCCGCGCCGCCCTCAGCGCGCCGCCGCGGTTCCGGACGCGATGGCCTGCGCGAGCTGCCATACGGCCATCGCGTAGAGCGGGCTGCGGTTGTAGCGGGTGATCACCTCGAAGTTGCCGAACACGAGCCAGCTCTCGGGCCCCTGCTCACCGACGAGCTGAAGCAGGCCGGCGCTGAGGTCTGCAGGCGCTCGCTCGACCGGCACATAACCCCAGGCTTCGAGCGAAGCCAGCGGGTGCACCGGCGCGTAGCCGGCTTCTACCGGCAGCGGGTGCGCGTCGGCCGTGGCCTGCGCGCGGATTGCCGCCGGCTGGTCGCTGTGCCAGCCGTGCGCGGCGAAATAATTGGCGATGCTGGCGCAGATGTCGGGCAGCGAATTCCACAAATCGATCCTGCCGTCGCCGTCCTCGTCGCGAGCGAAGCGAGCGATGCTCGTCGGCATGAACTGGCCCCAGCCCATCGCCCCGGCGTAGGAGCCGCGGAGCTCGCCAAGCGGCGCCGCGAGCTGGCCGTGATCGAGCAGAAACAGCTGTTTCAGCTCGCCGCGAAAAAAGGGTGCGCGCGGCGGATAGTGAAAAGCCAGTGTCGCCAGCGCGTCGAGCACGCGATAGCTGCCGGTGATCCGCCCATAGCTCGTTTCCACGCCGATGATCGCGACGACGATCTCCGGCGCCACGCCATAGGCCGCACCCACCCGGTCCAGAAGTTCCCGATGTTCGCGGTAAAAAGCAACCCCGCCGTCGACGCGCGCGGGGTTGAGAAAGATCGGGCGGTAGTCCTTCCAGCTGCGGGTCTTTTCCGCCGGCCGCGCAATCGCCTCGAGGATCGATGCCTGCACCCGCGCTTCGGCCAGCGTGGCCAGCACCGAGTCCGCCTTGGGACCGCCCGCCGCCTCGACTTCCGCCGCGAAGGCGCGCTCTTCCGCGCTGGCCACGCCGGGCGAACCGCGGCCGGCCGCGCTGAGCGGCACCAGCAGGCTCGCGCCCGCAAACACGGCCAAGGCCAATGACAGTGGGAATCGTGCACGCGCCCGCATGGCGCTTACTCTAACAGCCTCACGCGCCGGCACGAGCGAAACCGACACGCTCACGCGGCGCCTCAGGCGAGGCGCCCGCGGTAGGGCGTCGGGCGTCCAATCCGAAACCGCGGGCTCCGTCGCGGGACTGGCGACCGTCGCCGAGCCGCGGCCGGAGTTCATCATGTTGCCTTGACAATTACTGCATCGGCTATATCATCCGCAGCATGCAAAAGCGCGACGCCGTCGCGCCTTCCCCCTTGGCGCTCTGCCGTCGCATCGGCGAAGCGCGCGGCGAGCTGCTGATCGTCATCGAGAATGCGCTTGCGGAAGCGGGAATGGCGCTCAACTTCAGCCAGTTCCTGGCCCTCAAACGGCTCGGCGAGAAGGGCGCGATGCTGCCGAGCGAGCTGGCCCGCACGCTTCGCTACAGCCCGGGCGCGCTGACCCGCCTGCTCGACAAGCTGGAGCACCTGGGCTACCTGCGGCGCGTGCCGCACCCACGCGACCGGCGCGCGCTGCACCTCGAGCTGACGGTGGCCGGCCAGCAGATTCGGCGGCGCAGCGTCGCCTGCGCCGAAGCGGCCGCGCAGGGCGCCTTCGCCGAACTCGGCGTGGCCGAGCGGCAGCAGCTCGACTTGCTGCTGCAGCGCCTGTCCGCTTCGCTTTCGCACGCTCGGGGCGCCTCCCAAACCTGAATCCCGGCCATGTCTTCCAGCCTTGCTCTGCACAGCGCCGTCTGCGCCGCCCTGTCGACCCTGCTCGCCGCCTGCGCGAACTTTGCGCCGCATCCGCCACCGGCCCTCGCCGCGCTCACGCCGGACGCACTCGCGACCGAAGCGAGCCTCGCACCGCACGCGTCGGCCGCAGCCATCTGGCCATCCGAGGACTGGTGGCGCGCACTCGACGACGACCGCCTCGATGCGCTGATCGACGAGGCGCTGGCGGACAGCCCCGGCCTGGCGATCGCCGACGCCCGCCTGCGCGCCGCGCAGGCCCAGACGCAGGCTGCCGACGCACCACGCAAGCCAGCGCTCGGCGTCGCCGCCGGCGTCGCCGGCTCGCGACTGCCGCCGATGCTGCCGCCGCTGGCGGATGGCCACTTCGGCGTGGTGCGCGATCTGTATCTGAGCGGCAGCTGGCAGCTCGACCTGTGGGGCGGCCAGCGCGCGGCCTGGCAAGCGGCGCTCGGCCGCAGCCGCGCCGCCGAGGTCGACGCCCGCGCCGCGCGCATCGAGCTATCCGCCGCCGTGGTCGAAGACTGGTTTCGGCTCGCTGCTGCCGACGCCCAGCGCAAGCTGGCCGAGGCTGAATTGGCGCGCGCCGGCGAGCTGCGCGAACTGACCCGACGGCGGGTCGAGAGCGGCCTCGACGGCAAGCTTGCACTGCTCCAGATCGAGGGCGCGGTAGCGGCCGACCGGGCGGCGCTGGAAGCCGCCCGGCAGCGGCATCGCGCCGCCGGGCTCGCGCTTGCAAGCCTGCTCGGCGCGGGCCCCGATCGCGCCGCCTCGATCGCACCGGCGGCGCTCGGAGCCCTGCCCGATCTCACGCTGCCGGCGGAGCTGCCAGCCGAGTTGCTCGGCCGACGTCCCGATCTGGTGGCCGCGCGCTGGCGCGTCGAAGCAGCCGGCGCCGAGATTCAGGCGGTGCGTGCGCGCTTCCTGCCGAACCTCGGCATCCGCCTGTTGGCCGGGCTGATCGCGCCCTCGCAGCTCGACCTGTTCTCGCTCGGCAACCGCTTCTACAGCGTGGCGCCGGCGCTCAGCCTGCCGCTCTTCGACGGCGGGGCGCGCCGCGCCGAGCTCGATGCGAAGGCGGCCGCGCGCGATCTCGCGATTGCCGACTACAACCAGATCCTGGTGCACGCGATCAACGAGATCGCCGAGCTGGCCGACCGCTGTGACTCACTGGCGCGCCAGCTCGACGCCGAGCGCGCCGCCCGCGCCAACGCCGCGGCCGCCTTCGGGCTCGCCGAAGCGCGCTACCGGGCCGGTGTCGGCAGCCTGCTCGAGTCGCTCGAAGTACGCCGCGAGTTGATTGCCTCCGAGCAGCAGCTGGCGCTGGCCGAGGCCAGTCGCGCGGTGGCCTGGGCGCGCCTCAACGCCGCCCTCGGCGGCGGCTTCCGGGCCGCCGATCGCGCGCCGCCCGCGCCCGAGGCGGCGCTTTCTCTCGCCGCAGGCTCCGGACCCCGCTCATGACGCCTACTCCTTCCACGCCGGCAGCGGACGCCATCGCCGTCGCCCAGGAGATCCGCCGACGGCGCGCCCGGCGCAAGCGCCTGGCGCTGCGCGTCCTGCTTGCGGTGGTTGTCACCGTGGCCCTGGTCTGGGGCCTCTACTGGCTGCTCGATGCACGCTGGTACGAAGGCACCGACGACGCCTATGTCAATGGCAATGTGGTCGCCATCACGCCGCAGCTGAGCGGTACCGTGATCCGCATCGACGCCGACGACAACGATTTCGTCGCGCGCGGACAGACCCTGGTCCAGCTCGATCCGGCCGATGCCGACGTGGCGTTGGCCAAGGCACGCGCGGCGCTGGGGCAGGCGGTGCGTCGCGTGCGCGGCCTGTACAGCGCGAGCCACGGCTCGGGCGCCGAGGTGGCGGTGCGCGAAGCGGCGCTGAACCGCGCTCGCGCCGACTTCCGGCGCCGCCAGGGTCTGGCCGCCTCCGGCGCGATTTCGAGCGAGGAACTGGCCCACGCGCGTGACGCCCTGGCCGCCGCCGAGAGTGCTCTGGCCGCGGCGCAGGCAAGCCAGATCAGCGCCGAGGCGTTGGTCGCCGACACCGAGATCGCCACTCATCCGGACGTGCTGGCCGCCGCGGCGGCGCTGCGCGCCGCCTGGCTCGACGATCAGCGCACCCGACTGCCGGCGCCGCTCGCCGGCTATGTCGCCAAGCGCAGCGTGCAGCTTGGCCAGCGAGTGCAACCGGGCACACCGTTGATGGCGGTGATTCCACTCGACCAGGTGTGGGTCGACGCCAACTTCAAGGAAACCCAGCTACGCCACATGCGG
Organism: uncultured Dokdonella sp.; assembly: GCA_964582225.1. Classification (GTDB taxonomy): domain Bacteria; phylum Pseudomonadota; class Gammaproteobacteria; order Xanthomonadales; family Rhodanobacteraceae; genus Dokdonella_A. The sequence continues at coordinate 105,847 of CAZORA010000004.1, forward strand.
ATCGGCCAGTCGGTGACGCTCAGCTCCGATCTCTACGGCGACGCAGTGCGCTATCACGGACGGGTGATCGGTCTCGGCATCGGCACCGGCAGCGCCTTCTCGCTGTTGCCGGCGCAAAACGCCTCCGGCAACTGGATCAAGATCGTGCAGCGGCTGCCGGTGCGCATCCGACTCGATCCGGCCGAGCTCAGCCGTCACCCGCTGCGGATCGGCCTGTCGATGAACGTGCGGGTGGACCTGCATCAGCAATCCGGGCCCATGCTGGCGCCGCACCCGGCCGGCGCGGGCACGGCCATGCACACCGACGTCTACACCAGCGACGTCGCGGCGCTCGAGGCGCTGATCGCGGAGATCATCCGCGCCAACTCCGACACCGCGCCGAATCCGGCGCTCGAGCCCGAGCCGGCCGTGACGCGCTGAGTCGGGATGCCCGCTGCCGCCGCCAGCCTCGCCCTGCCCCAGTCGCGGCCGGCCAGCCTGCCGCTGGCGACGCTCGGCCTCTCGCTCGGCACCTTCATGCAGGTGCTCGACATGACCATCGCCAACGTCTCCCTGCCGACGATCGCTGGCAACTTGGGCGCGAGCCAGGACCAGTCGACCTGGGTGATCACCTCGTTCACGGTGTGCCAGGCGATCACCCTGCCGATGACGGGTTTCCTGTCGCGGCGCTTCGGCGAGGTCAAGCTGTTCGTCTGGGCGGTGCTGCTGTTTTCGCTGTTCTCGCTTACCTGCGGCCTGGCCGGAAGTCTCACCATGCTGATCGCCAGCCGCGCGCTGCAGGGTGCGGCCTGCGGTCCGATGTATCCGGTGACGCAGAGCCTGATGGTGTCGATCTACCCGCGCGAGCAGCGCGGCATGGCGCTCGCCATCATTGCCATGATCACCGTGGTGGCGCCGATCGTCGGCCCGGTGCTGGGCGGCTGGATCACCGATTCGTACTCCTGGCGCTGGATCTTCTTCATCAACCTGCCGCTCGGCCTGTTTGCCGGCGCGGTGGTGGCCGGGCAGATGCGCGAGCGGATCGAGACGCTCAGCAAGGCGGCGATCGACTGGACCGGGGTGGCGACCCTGGTGATCGGCGTCGGCGCGCTGCAGATCATGCTCGACAAGGGCAACGAGCTCGACTGGTTCGACTCGACCACCATCGTCGCGCTGGCGGTGGTGGCGACGATCGCGCTGAGCGTGTTCGTGATCCAGGAGCTGAGCGCAGAGGAACCGTTGGTCGATCTGCGTCTGTTCCGCCACCGCAACTTCGCGGTCGGCACGATCGCCCTGGTGCTCGGGTTCGCGCTGTTCTTCTCGATCGCGCTGATGCTGCCGCTGTGGCTGCAGAACACTCTCGGCTACACCGCGATCTGGTCGGGGCTCGCCGCCGCACCGATCGGCATCATCCCGGTGCTATCGGTGTTCTGGGTCGGCAAGTACGCGCACAAGGTCGACCTGCGCTGGCTCGCCTCGATCTCGTTTTTCGTGGTCGGCCTCACCTGCTTCCGCTTCGGCAGTTTCAACACCGAAGTGGATTTCGCCAGCGTCGCGCTGACCGAGCTGGTCATGGGCCTCGGTATCGCGCTGTTCTTTCTGCCGGTGCTGACCATCCTGCTGTCGGATCTCGACGGTCCGGAAATCGCCGAAGGTTCCGGTTCGGCGACCTTCCTGCGCACGGTCGGCGCGAGCTTCGCGGTATCGATCGTGACCTGGCTCTGGGCGCGCGGCAGCGCCGCCAGTCACGCCAACCTGGGCGAGCACATCAACCCCTTCAACCCCAGCGTGCAAGCCGGGGTGGCGGCGCTCGGCGGTGATCTGCAGCGCTACGCGGCGGGCGTCAACCAGGTGATCTCGCAGCAGGCGACACAGATTTCCTTCAATCATATCCTCGACGGCCTCGGCATCGGCTTTTTCCTGCTGATCGCCCTGCTGTGGTTCGCTCGTCCGCCCTTCATCGCCCGCGCGCGCGACGGCGGCGAGCACTGAGCGGCGCTCAGCCGACCAGCAGCTTGCGGTGGGCGTGAATCGACATCAGCAGACCGAAGCCGATCAGCAGGGTCACCGCCGAAGTGCCGCCGTAGCTCACCAGCGGCAGCGGCACTCCGACCACGGGCAGCACGCCGGCGATCATGCCGCCGTTCACCCCCACGTAGACGAACAGGGTCAGCGCCAGCGACCCGGCCAAAAGCCGCGACCAGGTGTCGCGAGCCTGCGCCGCGATCCACAGGCAGCGCCCGATCACCACCAGATACAGCGCGAGCAGCGCCAGCACGCCAATCAGACCCCATTCCTCGGCGAACACGGCGAGGATGAAGTCGGTGGTGTGCTCGGGCAGGAACTCGAGCCGCGACTGGGTCCCCTGATGCCAGCCCTTGCCCCAAAGGCCACCGGAGCCGACCGCGATCTGCGACTGGATGATCTGCCAGCCGTCGCCCAGCGGGTCGGCTTCCGGGTCGAGCAGGGTCAGCACGCGGCTTTTCTGGTAATCGTGCAGCAGAAAGCGCCAAGCGAGCGGCACCGCAGCGGCAACCAGCGCCAGCAGCAGGCCGATCCGCCACCAGGCGATGCCGGCTAGAAACACGACGATCAGCCCGCTGGCGGCGATAAGAAGCGCAGTGCCGAGATCCGGCTGGTGTGCCACCAGCAGGACCGGCACGGCAATCAGCAGCCCGGCGGCGGCGAGCGTGCCCCAGCCCGGCGGCAGGGCGCGGCCAGCGAGAAACCAGGCCACCGCCATCGGCACGCTGAGCTTCAGGAACTCCGAAGGCTGGAAGCGAATCCAGCCGAGGTCGAGCCAGCGGTGCGCCCCGCGACCCTCGCCCACCACGGCAACGAGCAACAATAGGGCGACACTCGCCGCGTACAGCCAGGGCGTCCAGTTGCGCAGGCTGAGCGGCGGCACCGCCGCGACCAGCAGCAGCAGCGCGAGCCCGAGCGCGTAGCGCGCCGCCTGTCCCAGCGTGCGAGCGCGGTCCAGATCGCTCGCGCTGTACAGGGTGACCAGTCCCACCCCCATCAGCAGCAGCAGGCCGACGAGCAGCGGCAGATCGAGACCTGCCCGATCGAACAGGCGGCGCAGATGCCGCAGCAGCAGCACGCCCGTGGAGCCACTCATCGCGCGACCTCGCCGCTGGGTGCGCGCGGTCCGTCCTGCCGTACCTGTTGGCGCGCCAGATCGCCGGGCAACCAGGCATCGAGGATGCGCCGCGCGATCGGCGCGGCGTCGCGACCACCGCTGCGTCCGGCCTCGAGCATCACCACTACCGCAATGCGCGGATCGTCAGCCGGGGTGAAGGCCTCGAACAGCACCTGATGGCGCTCGATCGGACTGCTGCTGATGCTGGTCCAGGTCTCGTCGGTGCGCGAAAAGCGCTCGGCGGTGCCGGTCTTGCCGGCGATCAGATAGGGAAAATCGCGATCGAGGCCACGCGCCGTACCGCTTTGCACCGCGGCCACCATGCCGCGCTCGATCGCCAGCCAGTCATCCGCGCGCCGCAGCACGCGGCGCGGCGGCGGCGGCACGATCGCCACCGGCGCCGCACCGATGCCCTGCTGCACCGCCCGCAACAGGTGCGGCACGTGCTGCACGCCGCGCCCGGCCAGCATGCCGACCGCGTTGACGAGCTGCAGCGGGGTGACCACCCAGTAGCCCTGACCGATGCCGGCGATCACCGTTTCGCCCGGATACCAGGGCTGGTTGAGCCGCGCCCGCTTCCACGCACGCGAAGGCAGCACGCCCTCACCTTCGCCAACCAGATCGATGCCGCTCGGCCGACCGAAGCCGAAACGGCCCATGACTTCGCTGAAGCGGTCGATGCCCATGTCGAAGGCGACGGAATAGAAATACGTGTTGACCGACTGCGCGATGGCCTGTTCGAGATCGACCCGGCCGTGGCCACCGCGCACGTCGTCGCGATAGCCGCGATCCTGGCCGGGGATATGGAACTCGCCCGTCGACAACACGGTGTCTTCGGGGCGGCGCAGGCCGAGCTCGAGGCCGCCGAGACCGACGAAAGGCTTCATCGTCGATCCAGGAATATAGCTACCGCGCAGCACCCGGTTGAGCAGCGGCTTGTCGGGCGAGGCCAGCAGCGCCGCGTAGTCGGCGTGGCTGATGCCGTTGACGAAGGGGTTTGGATCGAAGCTCGGGATGCTGACCATCGCCAACACCTCGCCGTTGCGGGGATCCATCGCCACCGCGGCGCCGGCGCGGCCCTGGAAGACCGCCTCGGCCGCCTCCTGCACCTGTGCGTCGATGGTCAGGTACAGGTTCTCGCCGGGCCGCGGCGCGACCCGGTCGAGCACCCGCAACGGGCGATGATCGGCGTTGACCTCGACCCGCTCGTAGCCGGGCGTCCCGTGCAGCCGCCGCTCGTAGTAACGCTCGATACCGGTCTTGCCGATATGGGTAGTGCCGGCATAGACGCCGCGGTCGAGCCGCGCCAGATCGTCGCCATCGATCCGCCCGACGTAGCCGACCACGTGCGCGAACTCCGCGCCCAGCGGATAGGAACGAGTCAGGTAGGGCACAACGTCGACGCCAGGAAAGGCCCAGCGGTTGATCGAAAATCGCGCGATTTCCTCCTCCGAGAGTTTCATCCGCAGCGGCACGCTCTGATAGGCCCGCTTGCCCCGACGCAGCGCCTGGAAGCGGGTCACGTCTTCCTCGCCGATCGACACCACCGCAGCAAGTTCGCGCAGCATCCGCGGCAGATCGGCGACCTGCTCGGGGGTCACCTCGAGGCGAAAAGCAGCGACGTTCTCGGCCAGCAGCACGCCGTTGCGGTCGTAGATCAGCCCGCGCGCCGGAGGCAGCGGTCGAGCCAGGATGCGGTTGGCCTCCGAGCGACCGCGAAACTCCTCGTGTCGGGCGACCTGCAGCCAGGCGAAACGCCCCGCCAGCAACGCCAGGGCGACGAGCGTGAGCAGGAAGCCCGCCAGCGCGCGGCGACGGAACAAGCCCGCTTCCTGACGCGCATCGCGCAACGGCTTGCGCAGCCCGTGCGGCCAGCCCAGCGCAGCGGAACGGCGCGAGCGAGCAAACCAGCGCATCATCAGGCGCCCCCGCGCAGGCGCACCCGCAGGCCGTCCAGGAGCAGGAACGCCAGCGGCCAGGCCAGGGCCGCAGCGAAGGGGGACACCCAAAACGCCGCAGGCGGCATCGGCGCGCCAGCGAAACCGCGCACCATCAAGAGCGCTACGCGGTCGTTCAGCAGCAGCGCGAGCACCGCCAGGGTCTGCTGCCACAGCGGGAAGAAGCGCAGCCGCGCGCGAAAGCGCAGCACGATGAACTCGATCACCAGCAGGCGCAGCGACTGCTCGCCGAGAAGGTCGCCGTGCAGCAGATCGGCGGCGAAGCCGAGCGCGAAGGCGAGGCCGAGGCCGCAGCGCTCGGGGGTCTCGATCGACCAGTAGATCAGCACCAGAGCGACCCACCAGGGCTTGAAGGGCGCCAGCGGCTGCGGCAGCGGCAACAGCTGCAGCAGGATCGCCAGCGCGAAGCTGCCGCCAAAGAGCCAGCTCTGGACGCGCTCGCGGCTCACCGACCGCCCTCCGACGGCGGCGCAGCACCGTCCGCCGCAGTCGGTGCGGGCGAGCCGCTGTCTTCGTCCGGGCCGGGTGGCCCGTAGGGCTGCGGCTGATCCTGCAGCAGTAGTACCTCGCTGCCGCGATCGAGCGCCGCCGCCGGCGTCGCCACCGCCGCCGCGAACAGGCCGCTGTCGTCGTTGCTGATGGCGCGGACCTGGCCGACGGGAAAGCCTGCGGGGAAGCGTCCACCGAGGCCGGAAGTGAGCAAGCGGTCACCGACCTGGATATCGCCGCTGATCGGGATATTGGGCAGCTCCAGGCGATCGATGGCGCCGCTGCCGTAGGCGATGGCGCGCAGGCCGCTGCGCTCGACCACCACCGGAATCGCGTGGGTCGGATCGGTGATCAGGAGCACCACCGAGCTGCGTGGCAGCACTTCGACCACCTGCCCCATGATGCCCTCGGCGTCGATCACCGGCTGGCCGACCCGAATGCCCTGCACCGCGCCGACGTCGATCACCACCCGATGCCGGAATGGGTCGAGGTCGACATCCACCAGATGCGCGAGCTGCACCGCGAGGCCGAGATTCTCCTGCGCCACCAGCAGAGCCTTCAGGCGCGCATTCTGCGCCACCATCGCGTCGAGGCGCGTCAGCCGCGCCTGCGCCAGCAGGAGCGCCTCACGCAGGCGTCGATTTTCATCCAGCAGCCGACTCTGCGCGCTGACTGCGCCCTGGGTCGCGCGCACCAGCTCCGAAGGCAGCGCCGCCAGACGCCAGGCCGGCTCCACCAGCAAGCTGCCCGCCGCGCGCAGGCGCGTCAGGTACTGGCCACGGTGATCGATCACCATGACCGTCACCGCGAGCGCCAGATAGGCGATCAGGCGCAGGGTGCCGACGGCACCCTCGGCGAACAGCGAAGCGCTCTCGTTACGCGGCATGACCCGACAGCCGGCCTTGCGGATTCACGGTGCCGATCCGCCGCGGCGAACCGATGAGGCAGCTGCCGCGGCGAGGCCCCGAGCCAAGGCTTCGCACGGCAGCGCAGCCATGCTCACGAGCGCCGACTCATCTTCCCGGAAGCCCGTCACTCCGAAGCAAAGAAGTCTCCGCCGTGTCGGTCGATCAGCTCCAGCGCGCGGCCGCCGCCGCGCACCACGCAGGTCAGCGGGTCGTCGGCGACGTGCACGTGCAGGCCGGTCTCTTCCGAAATCAGGCGGTCGATGTCGCGCAGCAGGGCGCCGCCACCGGTCATCACGATGCCGCGCTCGGCGACGTCCGAGCAGAGCTCGGGCGGCGTCTGCTCCAGCGCCGCGCGCACCGCGCTGACGATGCCGGACAGCGGCTCGTGCAGGGCCTCGAGAATCTCGTTCGAATTGACCGTGAACATGCGCGGCACGCCCTCGGCCAGGTTGCGCCCGGAAACCTCGATTTCCTTCACGTCGGACTGCGGAAAGGCGCAGCCCACCTCGACCTTGATGCGCTCTGCCGTCGACTCGCCGATCAGGGTGCCGTGGTTGCGCCGCACGTAGTTGATGATCGACTCGTCGAAACGGTCGCCGCCGATGCGCACCGACTGCGAATAGACCACGCCGTTCAGCGAAATCACCGCCACCTCGGCGGTGCCGCCGCCGATGTCGAGCACCATCGAGCCGCGCGCCTCGTGCACCGGAATGCCGGCGCCGATCGCCGCGGCCATCGGCTCCTCGATCAAATACACGTCGCGCGCGCCGGCGCTTTCGGCGGATTCCTTGATCGCGCGGCGCTCCACCTGGGTCGAGCCGCAGGGCACGCAGACCAGCACCCGCGGGCTGGGCCGGAACAGCCGCGCCCGGTGCACCTTGCGGATGAACTGCTTGAGCAGCTCCTCGGTCATGGTGAAGTCGGCGATCACGCCGTCCTTCATCGGCCGCACCGTGGTGATCGCCGCCGGCGTGCGCCCCAGCATGCGCTTGGCGTCGGTACCGACCGCCGCCACCGAACGCGGCCCGCCGGGACCCCGCTCCTGGCGGATCGCGACCACCGAAGGCTCGTTCAGCACGATGCCCTGCCCGCGGACGTAGATCAGCGTGTTGGCGGTGCCGAGATCGATCGACAGGTCGTTGGAAAAGAGGCCGCGGAAACCTTTGAACATGAGCGCGGCGCCGACACGGCGCGAAGCAGCGGAAAAGCGGGCCAGTGTAGCAGCAACCGGCCAGCCCACAAGCCCGCCGAAACCAGGAAATCCTTGCGCGACGCGCAGTTGCGATTGCCTTCCGCGGCGCTGCGAGAGGGCGCGCCGGAATGCAGGTCCACGGCACCGGGGGAGAGGAGCGAGCGCCGGAACATAGCCTCAAGCCAACCGCGCGCGATCAAGAGCGGCGGGCGTCCGGGTGCGAGCGGCCGTTCGGACCCGCCAGGGAGTATCCGAGCAAGTTGACATTTGCTCGTCACTTCCGCGAAGCGAGAGCCCAGTGCCTTTGGCTTCAAGAACTTGAAGCCGTTGGATGCCTTCCTTTGCGGGCATGACGGGCTTGTTCAGGCATTCCCTAGTTGGGGCGCGATCCATTCGCGCAGGCACAGCCTCTGCCGAACGATCACCCATCCGGCCCCTGCTAGACTTTCGCCCTTTGCGCCGCGCGCTGCGCGCCAGGCGCGGTCACGGGAAGGAAATCGATGCCCGCACTGATCTGCGGTTCGCTCGCCTACGACACGATCATGGTGTTCCAGGACCGGTTCAGGAAGCACATCCTGCCGGATCAGGTGCACATCCTGAACGTGTCGTTCCTGGTGCCCAGCATGCGCCGCGAGTTCGGCGGCTGCGCGGGCAACATCGCCTACAACCTGAAGCTGCTGGGCGGCGATCCGCTGCCGATGGCGACGGTCGGGCGCGACTTCGGGCCGTATCGCAAACACCTCGAGGCTTGCGGCATCCGCCTCGACCACGTGCGGGTGATCGAGGACGAGTACACGCCGCAGGGCTTCATCACCACCGACCTCGACAACAACCAGATCACTGCCTTTCATCCGGGCGCGATGCTGCACGCGCAGGAGAACCATGTACGCGACGTGGCGAAGGTCGACTTCGGCATCGTGGCGCCGGACGGGCGTGAGGCGATGCTGCAGCACGTCGACGAGTTTGCCGCCCGCGGCGTGCCCTTCATCTTCGATCCGGGGCAGGCGATGCCCCTGTTCGACGGCGCCGAGTTCCGCGCGATGATCGACAAGGCGAGCTACGTAATCGTCAATGACTACGAATCGGAGCTGCTGCAGGCGCGCACCGGCTGGGACGTCGGGGAGATCGCCAGGCACACCGAGGCCTTCATCGTGACCCACGGCCCGCACGGCTCCGAGGTGCACGCCGACGGCGGCCGCAGCCTGCACCGGATTCCGCCGGCAAAGGATCGCGCGGTGGTCGATCCGACCGGCTGCGGCGACGCCTATCGCGCGGGACTCATCTTCGGCCTCACGCGCGGCCTGGACTGGCCGACCAGCGGGCGCATCGCTTCGCTGATGGGGGCGATGAAGATCGAGCACCCGGGCACCCAGAACCAGCGCTTCGACTTCGCCGAGTTCGCGGCACGCTTCCGCGAAGATTTCGGCTATTCGCCGGAATAGGAGCTCGCCGATGCGCATCCTGCCGCTCGTTCTTCTGCTGGCCCTGCCCCTGTTCGGCGCGGGATCGACCGCGGCCGCCGCCCAGACCGCGACGGTCGAGCTGCGCGGCTACAGCTACGCGGTCGAAACCGCCGAGGACGACGCATCTCGCGCCCGCGGACTGATGTTCCGCAGCCGGATGCCGGTCGATCACGGCATGCTGTTCATCTTCCAGGACGACGCGCCGCGCGCATTCTGGATGAAGAACACGCTGATTTCGCTCGACATGCTGTTCTTCGACGCCGAGCGCAGGCTCTTGAGCGTGCAGCACGACGTGCCGCCCTGCCGCGCCGATCCGTGCGCGGGCTATCCGAGCGGCGCGCCGGCACGCTATGTGCTGGAGCTCAACGCCGGCCAGGCGCGCGTGATCGGCGCGACGCCCGGCGACGTGCTCGAAATTCGGCGCTGAAGCAGACCCGATCCGGGCGTCGCCTCGCGGCCGCCAGGGTCGGCGGCGGCTGCCGCCCGGCAACGCCGATATCGTTTGGATGATGGCGCTGTTCCGCGTTTACGGACGCGGCCGGCGGGATTCAGGCGAGTTCGACCATTTCGAAGTCGGCCTTGCCGACGCCGCAGTCCGGGCAGGCCCAGTCTTCGGGTACGTCTTCCCAGCGCGTGCCGGGCGCGATGCCGTCTTCGGGCCAGCCTTCGGCCTCGCTGTAGATGAAGCCGCAGGCAATACAGATCCAGGTGCGCAGGCGCGTCTCGGCGCCAGCGGAACCGGAAGCAAGGGTAGTGGACATGATCGAGCGACGAACGACTGGAAAACCTGGCGCATTATCGCAGGCTGCGGCGAACTGCGGCAGCCGCGAGCAAACTGCGAGCCGAACCCGGGACGCGACATGAGGTGACGTCCTGCTGCGCCAGACGTCGAGAATCCGTGAAATCGCTCTCGATTCAGGCGGCTTCCGCAGCGACAGCGGGTGGTTTGCTGGCACAATCGAGGGCTCGACCCCTGCGATGAATCGAACGATGCCCTTTCCCGCAAGCACACGCGCCGCCGGCGCGCTGATCCTGCTGCTGCTGACGGCGGCGGCATCTGCCCAGCTGCCGATTCCGATGACGCAAAACGATTTCCACGTTCCGGGCAGCCAAATCGGCGACATGCCGGCAAGTGAACTGCTTCCCTCGGATCAGTGCAAGGTCTGCCACGACCGGGTCGATCCGCAGACTCCGCCGGAGAATGCAGTCGAACCCTATGCAACCTGGGCCGGCAGCCTGATGGGACTCAGCGGCCGCGACCCGCTGTTCTTCGCGCAGACGACCACCGCCAACCAGGACGTCGACAACGTCGGCAGCTTCTGCATCCGCTGCCACATGCCGGCTTCGGTGGTGACGGGACACGTCAGCGACCCTTGGGGCACCTCGTTCGACCAACGCGACCTGGAGGGCGTCAGCTGCCACATGTGCCACGCGATGGTGGACCCGATCTACCAGCCCGGGGTGAGTCCGCCCGAGGATGAATCGATCCTCGCCGCGCTCGCCGACGTGCCGGAATACTACGGCAACGCGATGTTCGTACTGGATCCACTCGGCGTGCGCCGCGGCCCGCGCGCGGACAATCAGGCGCTGCATCAGCTGATCGTTTCCCCGTTCACGCGTGAAGCTTCGTTCTGTGGCACCTGCCACGACGTTGGCAATGTCGCGGTCAGCCGCCAGCTCGACGGCAGCTATCGCTACAACACGATCGACGAGGAAGCACCGGATCACGACCAGCGCGCGCTATTTCCGCTGGAGCGCACCTATACGGAGTGGAAGCTCTCGGCCTTCGCCGCCGGCGGCGTGGACCTGGGCGGTCGCTTCGGCGGTGCGCGCGGGCCGGTGGTGTCGACCTGTCAGGACTGTCACATGCCGACCGCGCCGGGCCAGGCGAGCCCCTACGGCCCGCAGCGCCCCGACATCGCGCGGCATGAGTTTGCCGGCGCTGCGGTACAGTCGCTGGACTTGATCGCCGCCTACACCGCGAACGATCCGACGGTCGACCCCGAGCTTCCTGGGCACATCGCGGTCGGCCGCGCCAAGGCGCTGTCGATGCTGCAGCGGGCAGCGAGCCTCGACCTCGCCCTGGTCGACGGCAACCTGCGCGCGCGGGTCACCAACGAGACCGGGCACAAGCTGCCGACCGGCCACATCGAGGGCCGCCGGGTGTGGCTCAACCTGCAGTTCTTCGATGCCGCCGACCAGCTGGTGCTGGAGCGCGGCCACTACGATCCAGTCGAGGCCGAGCTCGACGCGAGCAGCACCACGGTTTACGAAATGCACGTCGCGCTGAGCGCGGACGCGGCCGCCGCCACCGGGCTGCCCGCGGGCGTCACCACGCACATGGCGCTGGCCGACACCATCGCCAAGGACACCCGCATTCCGCCGCGTGGCTTCAACAATGCGAGCTTCCTCGATGGTGGCTCGCCGGCGGTCGGCATCAGCTACGCCGACGGTCAGTATTGGCACGACACCGAGCTGGCCATCCCGCCCGGCGCGGTGCGGGTCAGAGCAACGCTCTACTATCAGTCGCTGCCGCGCGAGTACATCGAGGCGCTGCGCGATGGCAACGTGACCGACGACTGGGGCGATACCCTGCACGATCTGTGGGAGCAGACCGGGCGCGGCGCGCCGATCGAGATGATCAGCAAGGACCTGCATTTCTTCGACGCGATCTTCGCCAGCGGCTTCGACGACACTCTCCCGCCTTGAGGCGGCGGGCCGCGCGAGGCCGCTTCGCAGCGGCCGGCGCCCCGCGGCCGCTGCCAGCAAACGACATGAGCAAGAACCACGAACTCTTCCAGCGTGCGCTCGCGCATATCCCGGGCGGCGTCAACTCACCCGTGCGGGCCTTCCGCGCGGTGGGTGGCGAGCCCTTCTTCACCGCCCGGGCCGACGGCGCCTTCCTGTGGGACGCCGAAGGCAAGCGCTACATCGACTACGTCGGCTCCTGGGGCCCGATGATCGTCGGCCACAACCATCCGCAGGTGCGCGAGGCGGTGCTGGCCGCGGTCGCCCAGGGGCTCTCCTTCGGCACGCCCTGCCCGGCCGAAGTGAGGATGGCCGAAACCATCAGCCGTCTGGTGCCTTCGGTTGAAGTCGTGCGCATGGTCAACTCCGGCACCGAGGCGACGATGTCGGCGGTGCGCCTCGCGCGCGGTGCGACCGGTCGCGACAAGTTCGTCAAGTTCGAAGGCTGCTATCACGGCCACGCCGACGGCTTTCTGGTCAAGGCCGGCTCCGGCGCGCTGACCTTCGGCGTGCCGACCTCGCCGGGCGTGCCGGCCGCGACCGCCGACCTTACCCTGAGCCTGCCCTACAACGACCTCGAGGCCGCGCGCGCACTGTTCGCCGAGCAAGGCGAGGAGATCGCCTGCCTGATCGTCGAGCCGGTGGCCGGCAACATGAACTGCGTTCCGCCCGCGCCGGGCTTTCTTGAGGGCCTGCGCGAGCTCTGCACGCAGCACGGTGCGCTGCTCATCTTCGACGAGGTGATGACCGGCTTCCGCGTCGCGCTAGGCGGTGCCCAGGAGCTCTACGGTGTGACGCCCGATCTGAGCACCTTCGGCAAGGTAATCGGCGGCGGCATGCCGGTCGGCGCCTACGGCGGGCGCCGCGAGCTGATGCAGCAGATCGCACCGGCCGGGCCCGTCTATCAGGCCGGCACCCTGTCCGGCAACCCGGTGGCGATGGCTGCCGGTCTCGCCATGCTCAGGCTGATCCAGACGCAGGGCTTCCACGTCGAACTCGAGCGGCGCACGCGTCTGCTCTGCGACGGCCTGCAGGCGATCGCCGACGGCATGGGGCTCGCCTTCACCACGAACCGCGTCGGCGGCATGTTCGGGCTGTTCTTCGCCGCCGGCCCGGTTCGTTCGCTGGCCGACGCCACGGCCGCCGACGTGGAGCGTTTCAGGCGTTTTTTCCGCGGCATGCTGAAGCGCGGCGTGTATCTCGCGCCGAGCGCCTTCGAGGCCGGCTTCCTGTCGAGCGCGCACGACGAGTCGATCATCGCGCAAACGCTCGACGCCGCCCGCGGCGCCTTCGCCGAGGCGGTCTGAGGGCTCGCGCCGGTACTCAGTCGAGGTAGAGGTCTGGCAGCAGCGGCTGCGTCGGGTCGACGGCATAGTCGGACAGGTCGGTCACGCCGATCTCGCCGAGCACCTCGTCGTCGATCAGGAAATTGCCGCTGAAGCCCCGTGCCCTGCGCACCAGGATCGCGTGCGCGGCATCGGCAAGGATTTCCGGCTTGCGGCCGTTGGCCGCGTTGACGCCCGGAATCATGCGCAGCGCCTCGGTGCTGATCAGGGTGCGCGGCCACAGCGCGTTGATCGCCACGCCCTGCGCGGCGAATTCCGCGGCGAGGCCCAGGGTGACGAAGCTCATGCCCATCTTGGCCAGGGTGTAGCCGGTATGCGGCCCCCACCACCTGGGCTCGAGCGAGGGCGGCGGGGCCAGGGTAAGAATGTGCGGATTGGGCGCCTTGAGCAGATGCGGCAGGCAGGTCTGCGCGCAGAGGAAGGTGCCGCGCGCGTTCACCTGCTGCATCAGGTCGAAGCGCTTGATCGGCGTGTCGAGCGTGCCGCGCAGCCAGATCGCGCTGGCGTTGTTGACCAACACGTCGAGGCCGCCGAAGCGCTCCACCGTGGCGGCCACCGCTGCCTGCACGGCGCCCTCGTCGCGAATGTCGCAGCGGATCGCCAGCGCCTTGCCGCCGGCCGCCTCGACCGCCGCGGCGGCGCTGTGGATGGTGCCGGGCAGCTTCGGGTTGGGCACGTCGCTCTTGGCGGCGATGGCCACGTTGGCGCCGTCGCGCGCGGCGCGCAGCGCAATGGCGAGGCCGATACCGCGCGAGGCGCCGGTGATGAAAAGGGTCTTGCCCGAGAGGCTGGCCACGGACGCATCCACCTGGTTGCAAAGAGAAGGGCAGTGTAGCGCGCAGACCTGCGACCGCTTTGCGACACCCGCCATTCACGCCGCATGAACCCGAGGTGATCGCTCTGGTACGGGCTTTGCACATACCTTCATTGAATATCAGCGCAGCGGACCCAATCGTAAGCGCAGCCGCCACCCGGCGGTGACCTACGGAGTGCAAGATCATGAAATCCATTTATTCGGCCTGTGCCCTGGTATTGGGCTTGGCATTGGCGGCAGCAGCGCCGCTCGGCTTGGCGCAGCAACATCAGGCCGCTGCGACCAGCGGTACCGCGAACAGCGCGCCGGAACTCCACAAGGCGATGCGCGCGCTGTGGAAGGGTCATATCGACGCGACCCGCGCTTATGCGGTAGCCGTCAAGGCGAATGACCCAGCGGGTGCCGAGCGCGCGACGAACGCCGCGGTTTCCAACGCCAAGGACATCTCCAACGCGGTCGCCGGGTTCTATAGCGAAGCCGGCGGTACCGGTATTCTGAAGCTCCTCGGCGGCCACTGGGCCGGCGTCAAGGCCATGACGGATGCTGAACACGTGGGCAACAGTGCGGGCGCCGAAAAGGCAATGAGTGATCTGACCGTCAACGCCGGCGAGATCGCCAAGTTTCTTGCCGGTGCAAACCCGAACCTGACGGTTGACGGCGTGAACGGCCTCATGATCATGCATATCGGCGACCATCAGGCGCAGATCAGCCAGATCATGCGCGGCGACGAAGCTGGCGAGGCGAACACCTGGGTGCACATGCAGGCGCACATGAACACGCTGGCCGATGCGCTCTCCGACGCCATCGCCAAGCAGTTCCCTGACAAGGCCAAGTGAGCAGACGTTCGGCACTGCATCAGTTGGGAGCCACGCGGCAAAAGCTGCTGCGTGCGCTCCGCGCGACTCCGCAGGGTCTTGCCGTCAGCGAGCTCTGCGCAACGCTTGGCATCAGCCACAACGCCGTCAGGCAGCACCTGACGGCGTTGCTGTCTCAGGGGCTCATCGGGCGCGGCGAAGCGCGACCCAGCGGCGGCCGCCCGCAGATGCGCTATGTGCTGCTCGAGGCCGCACGCGAACTCTTCCCGCGCAACTACGCGTTCATCGCTTCCGGGCTCCTGCAGCAGATCCGCAGTCGCTGGGGTGATGCCGTCACGGAATCCCTGCTCGTCGATCTCGGCCGCGCGCTCGGTGTCTCCGCTCGCCAACGGGTCGCTGCGAGCGACGATGATGCCGAACTCGGCGCGGCGCTCGCCGAACAGCTGGACGTGCTCGGCTACGAGGCGCGGCTGGATACGCAAAGCGGCGCAGCGGAAGTGCTGGTCTGGAACTGCGTCTTCCACGAAGTCGCCGAGCAGCACCCGGAAGTCTGTCGCTTCGACCTCGAGTTCATGCGGGCGGCCAGCGGCCGGCCCGTCGAACATCTCGAATGCATGCTGCGCGGCACTCCCGCCTGCCGCTTCCGCATCGGCCCGAAATAACTCTCCCGCTACCAGCTACCGACGTTCGGCATCGAAATCCAGGGTTCCGCGGGCGCCAGCGGAGCGCCTTTCTGCAGCAGCTCGATCGAGATCCGGTCGGGCGAGCGCACGAAAGCCATGTGGCCGTCGCGCGGCGGGCGGTTGATGGTGACCCCCATCTGCTGCAGGTGGGCGCAGATTGCATGGAGGTCGTCGACCTCGAAGGCGAGATGACCGAAATTGCGCGCGCTGCCGTAGTCCTCGTCCGAGCCCCAGTTCCAGGTGAGCTCGATTTCCGCCTCCGGGCTGCCCGCTGCCGCGAGGAAGATCAGAGTGAAGCGCCCGGCGGCATTCTCCATGCGCCGTACCTCGCGCAGGCCGAGACCCTCGCAGAAAAAACGCAGGCTGGCGGCGACGTCGCGCACGCGGATCATGCTGTGCAGGTACCTCATCGACCCAACTCCAGATGGTGAAAGGGTTCAGCCGCGCTGGAAGCGCGGCAGCCAGTCGAGCAGCCGCGCCAGTCGGCGCAGCGGATCGGTGAGCTCGAGCAACTGCTGACGTTCGGTCGCCTCGAGCGGCAGCAATTCCGCCAGTCGGAAGCCTACCCAGCTCGCGTCATCGAACGCATCGCGCGGCGGCGCCGGACCCGGTCTGCATCCGACGAGGCGCTCGGCAATCGTCGCCAGCAGGCCGTACTCAGGCGGCACCCGCACATGGGGTTCGGCCGGCCACTGGCGCGCGCGGACGATCAGCAGGCCGTTGTCGCGCACCCGGCTCACGCCCGCACGGAAGCGCTCGCCGCCCGCCACCTCGATGCCGAGCAGGCCGTCCGGCAGGGTGAAGAAATCGACGATCCGCGCCAGAGTGCCGATTGCCGCCGGGCGCGCCGGCGCGCCGACCTCCTCGCCCTCCAGGATCAGGCACACGCCGAAGGGCGCATCGCGCCGCGCGCAGTCGCGCACCAAATCCAGATACCTCGGCTCGAAAACTCGCAGCGACACCCGGCCGCCCGGAAACAGCACCGCGGCAAGAGGAAACAGCGGCAGCTCGATCGCCGTCACGACCCCACTGTAGCAGTCCGCGGCGCCGCGCAAGGCTTGGCGAGCTGCCTGACCAGGCGCGACGCTTAAGAGGCGGGTGCGCTGGGGAAGCCCCGGAACGCGGCGTTTTTTCGTCACTCCCGCGAAGGCGGGAGTCCAGTGCCTTTGGCTTCAGCGATCCGGAACCGGCGAAAGCAAAGTCGCTGGGCACCCGCCTGCGCGGGTGCGACGAGTAGGGTCGTGGGTGCGACGGGCGAGAGACGTGTGCGACGGAGGGGAAGGTCTCAGCCATCCCACCGACCCCGCGTTTCCCCACCTAGAGGCAGGTACGGCGGGAATGCCCAGGAACGCGCCGTTTTTTCGTCACTCCCGCGAAGGCGGGAGTCC
>CAZORA010000005.1:0-114463 GCA_964582225.1 uncultured Dokdonella sp.
GCGCCGCGCGGCATGCCGCAGATCGAAGTCACCTTCGACATCGACGCCAACGGCATCCTGCACGTTGCGGCCAAGGACAAGACTACCGGCAAGGAGCAGCGCATCGAGATCAAGGCGGGCTCCGGCCTGTCCGAGGACGAGATCCAGCGCATGGTGCGCGACGCCGAAGCCAACAAGGAAGAGGACCGCAAGTTCCAGGAGCTGATCGCGGCACGCAACAAGGCCGACCAGCTGGTTGCGGCCACCCGCAACGCGATCAAGGAGCACGGCGGCAAGGTGTCGGGCGACATCGGCCGCATCGAGGAGGCGCTGGCCGACCTCGAGAAGGTGATGAAGGGCGAGGACAAGGCACAGATCGAGTCGCGCACGAGCCAGCTCGAGCAGGCGGCTCAGTCGCTCTTCGCGGCCGCCGCCGCCGGCCACGGGCAGGAAGCGCCCGCTAGCGGCGCCGCTGCCGGTGATGCGGGCGGCAGCGCGCCAAACGACGACGTGGTCGACGCCGAGTTCACCGAAGTCAAGGACGACGGCAAGCAGTAAGCAGCAGCGCGGGCCGATCGCCGCGCAGGCGATCGACCCGTCGTTTCCCGGCGGCGCGGGCGCGAGCCTGTGCGCCGCCCGTTGCGCGGGGCCCGGTTCAACCCTATGTGTTGAGTCGACGCGGTGCTTGCGGCATCGCGACATGGATCTGCGTCGGATCGACGCTTGAGGAACGGCGACGCTCGATGAGCAAGCGTGACTACTACGAGGTTCTGGGGGTCGAGCGCGGCGCGAGCGAAGCCGAGCTCAAGAAGTCATTTCGTCGTCTGGCGATGAAATATCACCCCGACCGCTGCCCGGACGATCCTGACGCTCAAGAGAAGTTCAAGGAGGCCAAGGAAGCCTACGAGGTGCTCGGCGACCCGCAGAAGCGCGCACTTTACGATCGTCGCGGGCACGCCGCCTTCGAGCAAGGCGGCGGCTTCCACGGCAACGTTGGCGACATCTTCGGCGATATCTTCTCCGACATCTTCGGCGGCGGCGGCCGGCCGCGGCGCGGCTCCGACCTGCGCTATCTGCTCGAACTCGATCTCGAAGAGGCCGTGTTCGGTATCGAGAAGCAGATCGAGGTGCCGACTCTCGTCGAGTGCGACAGCTGCCACGGCAGCGGCTCGGCCGACGGCAAGACGGTGACCTGCAGCACCTGCGCAGGTCACGGACGGGTGCGGATGCAAAATGGCATCTTCTCGATCCAGCAGAGTTGCCCGCACTGCGGCGGCAGCGGTCGCACGGTAGCCAATCCCTGCCGCAAGTGTCGCGGTGAAGGGCGGCTGCGCGCCGAGCGCACACTGTCCGTGCGCATCCCGGCCGGCGTCAACAGCGGCGATCGCATTCGCTTGTCCGGACAGGGCGAGGCTGGCCCCGCCGGCAGCGTGCCGGGGGATCTCTACGTGGAAGTACGGGTGCGTGAGCACGCCGTTTTCCAGCGCGATGGCGACGATTTGCACTGCGAGATTCCGCTGCGTTTCGCGCAGGCGGCGCTCGGCGCGGAAATCCGGGTACCGACGCTCGAGGGAGAGGCGAGAATCACGATTCCCGCGGAGACCCAGGGCGGCAAGCTGTTCCGCCTGCGTGGCAAGGGCGTCAAGTCGGCGCGCAGCGGCCACGTCGGCGACCTGATCTGTCGGGTGGAAATCGAAACGCCGGTGCGCCTGACCGCCAAGCAGCGCGAGCTACTGCAGCAGTTCGACGCCACCTTCAGCGGCGAGCACGCTGCAGCGCATTCGCCGCGCTCGAGTTCCTGGCTGGACGGCGTCAGGCGCTTCTGGGATCGCGTTATCTCCTGAGTGCCTCCCCTGGGGCCACTTGCCTCGCCGGATGCGAACCCGCAGGCTTGTCGCCGAGCTATCAGCGAGTCGAGGTGGCTGTGAGCGAATTCACGGGCGTTGCGGTGTTCGGCGCTGCCGGGCGCATGGGTCAGGCGCTGCTGCGCGTCGCGCCGGGGGTCTCGGGGTTGCGGATTGTCGCAGCGATCTTGCGCGAGGATTCATCGCGGCTCGGCGAGGTCGTCTCTGCGGATGTCGGCGAGGGCCTCCGCTACACCAGCGGCCTGCCGCCGGAGGTGCGTGCCGGAGCGCTGCTGGACTTCAGCGGCGCGGGAGGCTTTGACGCGGCGCTCTCTCTCGCGCTCGCGCGCAAGCTCGCTTTCGTCAGCGGTTCGACCGGGCTTGCGCCAGCCCAGCGCGCGGCGCTCACGAGCGCCAGCCAGCAGATTCCGACCCTGTGGAGCGCCAACTTCAGCCTTGGCGTTGCGGTACTGGCGCGGCTCGCTGCCGAGGCCGCGCGGCTGCTGCGCGATTTCGATTGCGAGATCGTCGAGCTCCATCACCGGCACAAGCGGGACGCGCCCTCAGGGACCGCACTCGCGCTCGGTCGCGCGGTGGCGGCCGCGCGTGGGCTCGACTTCGAACGCGTTGCGCGCCGCGCGCGCGAGGGTCTTTCCACCGCTGGCCGTGGCACCGATGAGATCGGCCTTGCCGCGCTTCGCGGCGGCGATATCGTGGGTGAGCACACCCTGCTGTTCGCCGGGGCGGGCGAACGGGTGGAGCTGCGCCACCTCGCTACCGACCGCGACATCTTTGCCCGCGGCGCGCTGCTCGCTTCGCGGCAGCTGGCCGGGCGTGCGCCGGGCCGCTACGACTTCGGTGAGCTCCTGACCGGCGGCTCGGCCGGGGTCTTGTAGGGATACTCGCAAAGATCGTTGATCGGGCACTGCGGGCAGTGCGGTTTGCGCGCGGTGCAGATGTAGCGGCCGTGCAGCACCAGCCAGTGGTGGGCGTCGCGGCGGAATTCGTCTGGCACCGCCTTGAGCAGTTGCTCCTCCACTTCTCGCGGAGTTTCGCCGTGGGCCAGGCCGGTGCGATTGGCGACCCGGAACACGTGGGTGTCGACCGCGATGGTGGGCTCGCCGAAGGCGACGTTCAGAATCACGTTGGCGGTCTTGCGGCCGACTCCGGGCAGCGCTTCGAGCGCATCGCGGCTGCGCGGGACTCGGCCGCCGTGCCGCTCGACCAGGATGCGGCAGGTAGCGATCAGGTTGCGTGCCTTGCTGTTGTAGAGGCCGATGGTGCTGATCAAGGGCTTCAGGCCTTCCTCGCCGAGTTGCAGCATCTGCTGCGGGGCGCTGGCTATCGGGAAGAGCCTGCGTGTCGCCTTGTTGACGCCCGCGTCGGTCGACTGCGCGGCCAGCACTACCGCGACCAGGAGTTCGAAGGGGTTGGAGAATTTCAGTTCGGTGACCGGGTGCGGGTTCAGTTCGCGCAGGCGGCTGAAGAGTTCGACCACGTTCTTGCGCTTCATGCCTGGCTCTCCCCGCGGCCGGCGATGCGGCGGGCGCGGCCGCGGGCGATCGCGGCCATCACCTCGGCATGACTCAAGGGTGACGCCGATCCTCGCGGAGGACCACTGGATGGGGCGGATGGCGTGGCAGCGCTGAGCAGCGTGCGCCGCGCGCCTCCGCCGGACTTCGCCAGCCGCGCGTTGCGCGCTTCGTAGCGCTTCCGCGCCTGGCCGGCGCGCTCGATGACTGCGCTGCGCGCGAGCGGCTCCGTGGCCGTCGAGCGCATCTCGATGCAGTCGACCGGGCAGGCCGGTACGCACAGGCCGCAGCCGGTGCATTCGTCCTCGATCACGGTGTGCATGTGTTTGCCGGCGCCGACGATGGCGTCCACCGGGCAGGCCTGGATGCACTTGGTGCAGCCGATGCAGAGGTCCTCGACGATCAACGCCACCGCGGGCGGTTCTTCGCGGCCGAAGAGCGGATCGAGCGGCAGCCTGGCGCGATCCAGCAGCACCGCCAGTGCCGCCACGCCCGCCGTCCCGCCCGGCGCGCAGCGGTTGATTTCCGCTTCGCCGCGGGCGATCGCCTCAGCGTACTGGCGGCAGTTCGGATAGCCGCAACGGCCACACTGGGTCTGCGGCAGCAGTGCCTCGATCCGCTCTTCGAGCGAATCTCGAGCGCTCATGACTCACCTGCCGCGGGCGCCAGGATGCGGTAGCTCCCGAAGGCGAGGCTGCGGAACCCGTCGATCCGGGTCATGCCGACGGCGGCCAGCAGTGCGCCCATGTCGTGGCCACGGAGCATGGCCACGACGCTGCGTGCCGCCTGATGATCCCCGCTCCAGCGCGCTGCGCGCACGACCGGCTCTATTTGACCTGCGCGCCCGCTTCCGCCCCGGCGTCCACGTCGAGCAGGAACAGGTTCTCGCCGTCGCTGCCGGCCGACAGGATCATGCCTTCGGAAACACCGAAGCGCATCTTGCGCGGTGCTAGATTGGCGATGAAGACCACGCGGCGGCCGACCAGCCTTTCGGGTTCCGGATAGGCTGCCCGGATCCCTGAAAAGATTTGCCTGGTGCCAAGCGGACCGGCGTCGAGCTCGAAGCGCAGCAGCTTGTCGGAGCCGGCCACGAATTCGCAGCGGATGACTTCGGCGGTACGTAGATCGAGGCGGTCGAAGTCATCGATCGAGATGTACGCCGGCGTCGCTTCTTCGTCGGCGATCGCACTCGCCGGCGGCGGCCGTGGGGCGTCGACTACCGCTGCAGCGGCGGGGCGCAGGGACTCTTTGGACGCCTCGATCATCGCCGCGAGCTTGTCCGGATCGACTCGCGTGGTGAGCGCAGCGAACTTGCCGATCGTGATACCCAGCGCCGGCGTGGCCGCGGCGTCGAAGCGCGTCCATTGCTCGCTCAGAAAGGTCGAAGCACGCGCGGCGATGCTCGGCACGATCGGCTGCAGCCAGATCGACAGCAAACGAAAGTAGTTGAGCGCCAGGCTGCAGACCACGTGCAGCTCGCGTCGCCTGGTGGCGTCCCGTGCCAGCAGCCAGGGTGCGGTGGTAGCGACGTAGGCGTTGGCCTCATCGGCCACTTCGACCACCCGACGCACCACGCCCGCGTAGTCGCAGGCGCGGTAGAGCTCGGCGCAAGCGGCAAGCTTGAGCGCGGCGCGGTCGTAGGCGTCCCGCTCCGCCTGCGGCAGCTCGGCGACCAGGCGACCCTCGAAGAACTTGTGCACGAAGCCGGCGCAGCGGCTGGCCAGATTGACCCACTTGCCGACCAGATGCGAGTTGACGCGTTCCTCGAAGCTCTTCAGATCGAGGTCGATGTCGAGCGGCGCCGCGGTCAGCATGGTGGCGAAGAAATAGCGCAGCCAGTCGGGCTCGAGGCCGCTGTCCAGGTAGGTGCGGGCCGTGACGAAAGTGCCGCGCGACTTCGACATCTTCTCGCCGTTGACGGTGAGGTAACCGTTCACATGCAGCGCGTGCGGCAGGCGCATGCCGGCGCCCTTCAGCATTGCCGGCCAGAACAGGCCGTGGAAGTTGACGATGTCCTTGCCGAGGAAATGGTGCATCTCGCCGCCGGCGCCGTCGGCCTGTTCCATGAAACGGGCGAAGAATTCGGCGGAAAGCCCGGCGGCGGCACCGGCCGGACTCGTGCAGTAGTGCTTGAAGCCGGCCAGGTAGCCGATCGGCGCATCGAGCCAGACGTAGAAGAACTTGCCGGGCACGTCGGGAATCGGGAAGCCGAAATAGGGCGCGTCGCGGGAGATGTCCCAGTCGTGCAGACCATCCTCGGCGTCGAGCCATTCGCGCAGCTTGCTGGCCACGCTCGCATGGACCACCGGCCGGCCGGCGCTCAGACGGCCGGCGAGCCAGTCGTCGAGCATGTCGGCGAAATCGTTGACGATGAAGAAATAGTGCTCGGACTCGCGCAGCTCCGGCGCGGCGCCAGAGAGCACCGAGCGCGGTTCGATGAGATCCCCCGGGGAATAGGTTGCGCCGCAGACCTCGCAGTTGTCGCCGTACTGATCGGGTGCTCCGCATTTGGGACAGATGCCCTTGACGTAGCGATCCGGCAAGAACATCTGTCGCAGCGGATCGTAGAGCTGGCTGATCGAGCGCGCGGTGATGTGGCCACCGCCGCGTAGGCGGGTGTAGATCAGCTCGGCGAGTTCGCGGTTCTCTTCGGAATGGGTCGTGTAGTAGCAGTCGTGAAGGATGCCGAAGTCGCGGAAGTCACGCTCGTGACTGGCCTGGATTTCGGCAATGAAGGTTTCCGGACTGACGCCGGCCTTTTCGGCCGCGAGCATGATCGGGGTACCGTGGGCGTCGTCGGCCGCGATGAAGTGCACCGTGCGGCCCGCCATGCGCTGCGCGCGGACCCAGACGTCGGTCTGGATATAGCCGAGCAGGTGCCCGAAGTGCAGCGCCCCGTTGGCGTACGGCAGCGCATGGGTAACGAGGATCTGCTTGTGACTCGACGCGCTCATGCCCGATGGTTTCCGCTACTGCAAAGTGGAATTATCGCATGTGCGCGGAGTCTGGGTCGGCGTCGGGCACGCGGGCCCGACGCCGACATCGGGGCAGGATCAGCACTCAGTTCGATTTGCGCTGCCAGACCTGGGTGCGACCGAGCAGAGAAAAACCCATGAAGCCGCGCACCTCGAGCTTGTCGCCGCCCTCGAGCAGGTGGATCTTGCAGCCGTACACCTTGCCCGACTTGGGGTCGAGAATTTTGCCGCCCTTCCATTCGTCGCCGCTTTGCTGCATGTCCCAGATGATGCGCATGCCCTCGACCGGCTGGTCCTTGAGCTCGCCCTTACACTTCGTGCAGAGTGGATGCGGTCCCTGGTCGGACTGCAGCACCTCGAGCACTTTGCCGCTCAGCTGGCCGTTGCTGATTTCGATCTGCACTACGGATTTGGGCTTGCCGGTGGCGTCGTCGATGGTGGTCCACACGCCGGCCGGGCTGAGCTCGGCGGCCAGCAGTGGGTAAGCGAACAGAAAAGCGAAGGCGAGCAGGGCAGACCGACAGATGGACGACATGACAAGGTTCCTCGGATCGGGGTCGACCCGCGCAAGGTGCCTGCGCTCGGGCTTTGCGTCAAGGCGCGGCGCAGCGTCGGCTGGCATAATGGCACTCTCGTTTCGCAAGCCTTTCCGCTCATGAGTGAACCCCTCGAGACGCGGGTGCGCGAGCTGCTGGCCGAGGTCGTCGATCCGCATAGCGGGCTGGACCTGGTGGCGAGCGGCGCGCTGCGTGGCGTCGGTGTCTCCGGTGCCGACGTCGCAGTCGATCTTCTGCTCGGCTATCCGGCGCGCAGTGTCCAGACCGCAATGGCCGAGCGGGTCAAGCGCGCGCTCGAGGCCGATCCAGCGATCGAGCATGCCGCGGTCAGTGTGGCCTTCGAGATCTCGGCGCACGCCGTGCGGCAGGGCTTGAGCCCGCTGCAGGGCGTCAAGAACGTGATTGCGGTCGCCTCCGGCAAGGGCGGCGTCGGCAAGTCGACGGTGTCGGCGAATCTCGCGCTCGCGCTCGCCGCCGAGGGTGCCGCGGTCGGCGTGCTCGACGCCGATATCTACGGGCCGAGCCAGGTGCGGATGCTCGGTCTCGAGGGTAAGCCCGACAGCCGCGACGGTCAGCGCTTCGAGCCCAAGTGGAGCCACGGCCTGCAGGCGATGTCGATCGGCCTAATGATCGAGGAAGATACCGCCATGATCTGGCGCGGGCCGATGGCGACCCAGGCTCTGCAGAAGATGCTGAACGACACCGCTTGGCGCGATCTCGACTACCTCGTGGTCGATCTGCCTCCCGGTACCGGCGACATCCAGCTGACGCTTTGTCAGCGCATCCCGGTGTCTGGCGCGCTGATCGTCACCACGCCGCAGGACATCTCGCTACTCGACGCGCGCAAGGCCCTCAAGATGTTCGAGAAGGTGAACGTGCCGGTGCTCGGCATCATCGAGAACATGGCGACTCACGTCTGCAGCAACTGCGGGCATGAGGAGCACATCTTCGGTGAGGGCGGCGGCGCGCGCATGGCGGCCATGTACGATGTGCCCCTGCTCGGCAGTCTGCCGCTCGACATCCGCATTCGCGAGCAGACCGATTCGGGCACTCCAACTGTGATCGCGATGCCCGAGTCCGACCTCGCCGCGCGCTTCCGCGAGATCGCGCGCAGCGCCGCCTCCCGGCTGGCTCTGCGTGAGATCAACAGCGCCCGCGCGATGCCAAAGATCGTGATCCAGGACGATTGAATCGATTTCCCGGAGCGCGCTTGCTGCTTCGGCCACCTTCAGGAATGCGCCGCCGACATGAGCATCAAGAGCGATCGCTGGATCCGCCGCATGGCCGCTCAGCACGGCATGATCGAGCCTTTCGAGCCCGGCCAGGTGAAGCTGCGCGGCGACGAGCGGCTGATTTCCTACGGCACCTCGAGCTACGGCTACGACGTGCGCTGCGCCGACGAATTCAAGGTCTTCACCAACATCAACTCGACCATCGTCGATCCCAAGAATTTCGATGAGCGCAGCTTCGTCGACGTGCGCGCGGAGGTCTGCATCATTCCGCCGAATTCCTTCGCCCTGGCGCGCACCGTCGAATATTTCCGCATCCCGCGGCGGGTGCTCACGATCTGTCTCGGCAAGAGCACCTATGCACGCTGCGGCATCATCGTCAACGTAACTCCGCTCGAGCCCGAGTGGGAAGGTCACGTGACCCTCGAATTTTCCAACACCACCCCGCTGCCAGCGAGGATCTATGCGCACGAGGGCGTTGCGCAGATGCTGTTCTTCGAGTCCGACGAGGACTGCGAGACCAGCTACCGCGACCGCGGCGGCAAGTACATGGGGCAGACCGGAGTCACGCTGCCCCACGCCTGAGGCTCGCGCCTGCGCACGTCGGTGCTAAGCTCCCGAGCCTCCAGATCATCGCCGCAGGAGCATTCGATGCGACGCCATTTCATTTCCCTTGCCCGCCTGCCCGCCGTTCTTTTGGGTATCGTCCTGCTCGCCGCCTGCGGCCACGACGCGATTCGTCCGAACGCGGTGCAGGCGATCAATATCCCCAGCGCGTTCGACGTCACCCTGCTTGCCGACAAGGACAACCAGTTCGACTTCGACGGCGCGCCGCTGACACCGATGGACCTGCGCAGCGCCTTCCGCTATCGCCAGGAAGAGTCGTTGCCGATGTCGACCGTGCTGCTCAAGCGCGGCGAGAAGCAGAAGGTCCGCAAGCAGCACCTGTCGGCGCTGCTGCTGATCGCGCAGGAGATGCACTTCAAGGTGTATGTGCTAGAAAAGGGCGGCGAGATCTCGGAGCTGCAGCCGCAGCGCTGAGCCTTTCGGGGCGATGTGGCCCCAAGAATTTTCGGAGCAGTGCCATGAAACTCAAATCCCTGACTCGCCTGAGTCTGCTGCTGGCCGGGCTGGTCGCGATGGCCGCGGCCATCGCCGCGGCCGATATCCGCGACGGCAAGGCCTACATTTCACCGCTCAAGGATGGCCGTTATGCGATCCAGGGCTTCGAGCTCGGCAAGGCCGAACTGTACGGCTACATCGGCGATTTGCGCGATACCGAGCACGTCAAGGGCATCGTGCTCAAGAACGGCGGCAGCGACGAGCAGCGCCACATCATCGGCACCATCGCCGGCGCGCTGGGCCTGGAGGCGTTCGAGCAGGATGGCCGCGAGCTGCGCCCGATCGAGGTGATCCGACCCGAACAGCCGGCCGCGCCAGCAGCGCAACCCGCAACCCAACCGGCCGACAAGGCCGGGTCGGAGCCGGAAACGGCGGCTGGGAACGATCGTGCGGAGCCGCATCACGGCTGAGTCCGGCACTCCGAACGCGGCGCTTCGCGCGCGGGTGCGAGCGAAGCGCGCGGCCTGCGGTCTCCTCGCTGCGCTGCTTGCGCTTGGTTGCTTTGGCGCGCCGCCGCCTGCGGGCGGCAACCCGCTGTCCCAGGTCAGCGAGACTTTCATTGCCTGGAAGGCGCGGCTATTCGGCCGCAAAGCACCGCCGGCGCACAGCGCGCCGGCCCGCGGTCCTGTGCCGCTGGTGCTCATGCAGGCGGAGCGTATTCGTATCGATCAGGAAGCGCCCGAGCGCGATTTTCCCGCTGGTCGCAGCCGCTACCGCTTGGTCGAGCTGGAAAGCGAGCTTGCCCATGCGGCGGTTCGGGTGCAGGTCGTCGCGCAGAAAAACCGCGAGGCGCGCGGCAACACGGTATTTAAGCCACTTCTGTATGTGCTCGACGAAGCAGGTGTGGCCGGGGCTGCGGTGGAAGTGAAACCACTGCATATCGATATTCGCCCGTTTCGGCGCACGCGATTGCTCGGCTGCGTGACGCTCGAGAACGTGCGTCGGTTCGCGCTGGCGACCTCACCGGCGGCGCTCGGGAAGTTCTACGTCTCTGAAGCGCGCGGCAAGGTGCAGGCGCCGACGCAGGGTGGCTTTCATTATGCCGCCGAGCCGCTCAAGGTGTTCCTGCCGTGGGTTGCGACCGGTGAGCTCATCATCGAGGCCATCGCCGCGGAGCGTGCCGGCGAAGGCTGCTGAGCCGACGGCTCGGCGAGAGCGGCCTTCCGCGGCTCGAGTTCAGTGCATGAAGCCGCCGGGCAACACGAGATCGAATTCGACCTGCAGCGCGGTCGCGATGACTGCGCGAACTCCCCTCAGCATGGTCTCGAGTGACATGCTGGGCGCGTCGCCGCGCCGTGTAGCCTGTTCGGGCAGCCAGGGCAGGTGGACGAAGCCGCTGCGCAGCCCGGGATAGCGGGTTGCGGCGAGGTGCGAGAGCAGATAGAAGACCTGGTTGCAGACGAAACTTCCGGCCGTAAAGGACAGACTGACCGGTACGCCGAGCGCCTCCAGGTGGCTCTTGATCGCCTTGATCGGCAGGCCGCTCAGGTAGGCGACGGGAGCGCCCTCGACGACGGGCTCGTCGATCGGCTGCAGGCCGCGCTCGTCGGCGATCCGCGCGTCGATGAGGTTGATCGCCACCCGCTCGAGCGACAGCGTCGCGCGCCCGCCGGCCTGGCCGAGGGCGAGCACCAGGCTTGGCCGGTGCATGCTGATCAGACGCTCGATCTCGTCCGCGGTCGCGGCGTGGGCGACCGGCAGCACCGCGCCGATCACGCGGTGATCGAGGATCCGCTCGCCGTCCAGGCTGCGCGCGACTTGCGCGGAAGGGTTGAGCGATTCTCCGTCGAAGGGCTCGAATCCGGTGACGAGCACGCTGGGTGCGCTGCCCATGATTCCTACTCGATTGAGGTTGCCATTCTGGCATCTCGCGGTGCCGACGACCAACTCCGCCCTCGGTTCGACCGCTGTGAATTCACCGGACCTCGCTTTCGTTGTGCTCGACCTTGTTTGCTCGTCGATTGGCGGACGTTTATGGCAAGAGGTCCAGGGATGTCTGAAGCAGTGCCGCCATCCTCATGAATGGCTTGGCTTTCGAGTGTTGCAACATCGAAAACAAGGGCGCCGAATTTCTGACCTTGTAAGGAGTGACGAGCTGAATCGGTCTCATTCAGACGTGATTCGACGATCGGTTCACCGGGAGTTGTGGTGTTCCAAAGCAAACGATATGATGCGCCCGCACGCGGAGTGGGAGCGCGCGGTTCGTCGGCGCGCAAATTCAAACGTCGTCAACCCCCGGGGGGGGCAAGTGATGAGGAAGTTTACTACCGCCGCCATTTTTGGCGGCCTCCTGGCTGTGCTTGCAATGCCGGCTTCGGCTATCTATCAAAACGGTGGTTTCGAGACCGGTGACTTTACCGGTTGGACTACCGGCTACGGTATAAACAACGGGCTGCTCGGCGCGCAACCCTATGGCGAGGCCAGCATCAATCTCGGCGCGGGCGGAACCTTCCGCGGCGCCGTGGTGGGTGCCGGAGCCGATCTTGCCAACGCGCCGATTGCCCTGCCGTTCGCCGGAGCGCACACGGCACGCGTCAACAATATGAGCACGGGCGGAGTCGCCAACTTCGTCCGTCAGGCCGACGTGATTTCGGAGGCCGATCGCGACACCACTGACGGCAAGCTGCATGTGCGCTTCTCCTACTCGGTGGTACTGGAGGATCCAGGTCATTCGCCCGATGGGCAGCCGTTTTTCTTCATTGCCGTCAAGAACCTGAGCAAGGGCACCACCCTGTTCGAGGACTTCTCTTTCGCGGGTCAGACGGGAACTCTGTTCCAGCCGATTCCGAGCCCCCCGGCCACCGGTTCTCCCTGGTTCTATCTTGACTGGAGGCAGGGCGACGTAGTGGTGCCGGACAGCGACATCGGCGACACCATCGAGGTCTACCTGCTCGGCTCCGACTGCTCGCCGACCGCGCATACCGGTTACGCCTATCTCGATGGTTTCGGCTCGGCGATCGTGCCGCCTGGCGGCGGCGGCACTCCGGCGGCATATGTGCCGGTACCGACGCTCGATGAGTCCATGTTGCTCCTTCTGGGCGTCTTGGTCGCCGGGCTTGGTGCGCTCGCACTGCGACGCTGATTCGAGCCGATCCTGACCGCTGGCGCCGCTTTCGGGATGGCGCCAGCGGTTTCTTTTTGGCATCGTCTCTCGCATGCGCTTCTCTGCCCGCTTCCTGTTTCTTGCCGCGGCCCTGTTTCTGCTCGCGGGGCTCGGATCGATGGCCCTGCGCACTTGGCGCGGCGCACGGGCCGTGGACTCCGCCGTGGAGCATGCGGCGCTGGTGGCGCGCGAAACGAAAGCGCAAGTCGCCGAAGTCGTAGCTCGCAAGCCCGAGCTGCTCGTTGAGCTCGAGCGCTTGCAGCAGGCGGACCAGGACGAGCAGGTGCTGGCGCTGGCTAGTCGCTACCGACTTGCCGACGACCCGGACATCCGTCGGTTCCACGCGCGTTCGGCGCAGAAGTTGAGCCTGCGACAGACGCTCGAGCGGATGGTGGCGCTGACGGCAGAGCACTGTCAGGAACCGCAGGCGCGCGCGCTGCTTGCCGCTCGCTTCGAGCAGGCGGCGCCCTGGCTGAGCGCGGTGAACCCGGCCGACTGGGTTTGGCAGCGTGCCGCGACCGCGGAATTCGTCAGCGCGATCGAGCAGCGGGTGCGCAGCTGGGCCAGCTTGCCGCCGCCGCACGAGCAGGCAGGCGAAGGTACCGCTGCGGAAGCACCTCCCACCTCGGCGCTCGAGGCGCTGCGCGGGGATCACATTCCGCGCATCAGCCCCGCGGTTGCGTTCGCGTTGATGCAGGGCCTACCGGTGGAACGTCTGCTCTGCGTGTGGCGGGTCGGGGGCAAGATCGCGCAATCGCGCACTCCCTCGGCGGCGGAGGCGCCGCGGTCGTTTGCGCTCACGCTGTGGATGGCGCCCGCGGCGACCGAGCGCGGAATGGAGCTCGATGTGCTGGATCTGGACGCTCCGTGAGGCTCGCCAGCCTCAAAAAATCAGCCACCACATCAGCGCGAAGTTGACTGCGAGCAGCGCCAGCGCGGTCGGCCACTGCGCGCGAATCACGCCGTACTGATCCGGCAGCTCGAGCAGTACTGCGGGGACGATGTTGAAGTTCGCCGCCATTGGCGTCAGCAAGGTGCCGCAATAGCCGGTCAGCATACCGATCGAGCCGAGGATTGCCGGACTCGCGCCGTGGCGCAGCACCAGCAACGGCAGCCCGACCCCCGCCATCAGCACCGGGAAGGCGGCGAAGGCGTTGCCCATGATCACGGTGAACAGCACCATGCCGAGTGCGAAAGCGCTCAGGCAGGCGAGGCGGCTGTCGGTCGGAATGACCCACTCCACCAGCGCCGCGATGGCGTCGCCGACCCCGGTCGCGGCAAACACGCTGCCGAGGGTCGCCAGCAGCATTGGCAGCAGCGCCGCCCAGCCCAACGCATCGAGCAGCCGGCGGCCTTCACCGAGCCCGGTTGCAAGCGGCGCGCGGCTGACCCGCAGCGCGGCGGCGAAGGCCACTACGCAGGCGAGGCCGAGCGCGGTCAGGGTCGACTGGCGCGCGCCGAGCAGGCTCCATTCGCCCCAGCGCAGCCACGGGCCAGCGACCACCAACACCAGGGTGACCAGCGGGATGGCCAGCGCCGGCCCGAACAGGCGGTTACCAAGGCGGGCCGCCGCCGCGCGCCGCGCCGCTTGCGCCGCCGGATCGTCGGGTTCGCTGCCGAGCCCACCGCGCGCGGCCATCACTCCGAGGCCGATCACGCCCGCGCCCATCAGTTGTGCTGGCCAGCGCACGCCTGCCGCGAGTGCCACCGCGATCGCGTCGCCGCAGAGGAACGGCGCCGCGAGAATCGCCCAGAAGCCCGCCATCGCGAAGCGCCGCTGACGCAGGTTGAGCGCAGCGGAGAAAAACAGGAACGCACCAAGTAGCCAGTAGACGTACTCGAGCTTTAGCATGAAGGCTGCTCCAGCGGGCGAGCCGGGGTTGGTCGGCTCATGGCGGAGAAAGCTCCCTTGAGGCTGGCGGCGATCATGTGATCGGCACCCTGTTTGCCGCTCTCGCGGCTGCCGCGTTTCTCCGCTCCAGCAGGCGCTGAAAGTGCGCCACCCGCAGGCCGTGGATCACGAACGCGGCGATCGCCGTCGGCAGCGCCCACAGCGCGATCGTCAGCGGTTCGAGATCGATGCCGTTCTCGGCGTAGAAGCCCTGGATCAGCAGTACCGCGCCGAGCGCGATGAAGACGTCCTCGCCGAAGAACAGCCCGACGTTGTCGGTAGCGGCCGCCATTGCCGCGACCCGGTGCCGCTCCTCCGGCGGCAGCTCGCCCGCGCTGCGCTCGGCGGCGGCCTCGCTCATCGGTGCCACCAGCGGGCGCACGGTCTGCGCATGGCCGGCGACATTGGTCAGTCCGAGCATCGACAGCACCTGGCGCAGGCCCAGATAGCTGAGCAGGAAGCGGCTCAGGGTCAGGCCGCGAAAGCCGGCGATCCAGTCGCGCGCCCGCTCGCGCAGGCCGTAGCGCTCGAGTAGCCCGATCACCGGCAGGGTCATCACCATCAACAGCAGCGCGCGGTTGTTGACGAAGGCGCTGCCGAGGAGCGCCAGCAGGTCGCCCGGACTCATCTCGGCGGCGAAGCCGCTGACGACCCCGGCCAGCACCACCACCAGCACCGGGTTTCTGCGCAGCACGAAGCCGATCACCACGGTGGCGACGCCGAGCAGGGGCCAGTAGTTCATGGGGCGGGGTTTCCTTCGGCTTGGCTAAGGGGCGTTGGCGTCGAGCGGCAGAACCGCGACGCCCGCCGCGGCGAACGCTGCGTGCAGCCGACGGGCGAAGCCGACGGCGCCCGGATGATCGCCGTGGATGCAGAGCGTGTCGACCGCGAGCCGCAGCGGGCTGCCGTCGGCCGCCGCGATCGGCTCGCCGCGAGCCAGCGCCAGGCCCTGCGCCAGCGCGATCTCGATCTCGTCGATGAGCGCGCCGGCCTCGCCGCGCGGCAGCAGGCTGCCGTCGGCCCGATAGCGGCGGTCGACGAAGCCCTCGCGTGCGACGCGCAGGCCGATCGCGCCGCCGGCGCGCAGCAGTTGGCTAGCCGGAGGGCCGATCAGGATCAGCGCCGGATCGAAGTCGTGCAGGGCGCCGGCGATCGCCTGCGCGAGGTCTGTATCGCGCGCGGCCATGTGGTAGAGCGCGCCGTGCGGCTTGAGGTAGCTCAGGCGTGCGCCCGCAGCGCGGACGAAGGCAGCCAGCGCGCCCAGCTGGTAAAGGGTGAGACTACGCGCCTCGGCGGCATCGATGCGCATTTCACGGCGACCGAAGCCGACCAGATCCGGCAACGAGACGTGGGCGCCCACGGCCACGCCGGCGGCCACTGCGAGCCCCACCGTGCGCTCGATCGTCGCCGGATCGCCGGCGTGGAAGCCGCAGGCGACGTTGGCCGAGCTGATCCAGGGCATGATCTCGGCGTCGGCGCCGAGGCGCCAGCGGCCATAGGATTCGCCGAGGTCGCAGTTGAGGTCGATGCGTGGCATCACAGGCGCTCCGCGATGGCGTCGATCAGGCGCGCCAGCGCGCGCTCGCGGGCAAGATAGCGCGTTTGCGCCTGGTCCTGATCGATTCGGACGAAGCGCAGTGCCGCGCCTGGCCGCCGCTGCGCAAGGCGCGGCAGGTCGATCGCGGCGAGCTGGCCGATGCGCGGGTAGCCGCCGGTGGTCGGGTGCTCGACCATCAGCACGATCGGCTGTCCGCCAGGCGGCAGCTGCAGGCTGCCGCAGGCCAGCGGCGCGCTGGCGATCTCGAGCGGCGCGGCGAGCGCGAGGCGCGCGCCGTCGAGGCGGAAGCCGACCCGGTTCGAAGCCGGCGCGACGCGGAACCGGGCCTCGAACAGGACCCGCCGGGAGCGCCGATCGAGCGCCTCGAAGTGGCTGCCGGGAATCAGCCGCAGCGGCCGCTCTGGATCGGGATCGAACCAGGGCCGCGGATCAAGTGACCAGTTCGGGGCGCCGTCGCGGCCGGACCGGAGCGGCGACGACGGCGCGAGCTCGAGTCGATCGCCGGTGCGCAGCGCGCGGCCGCCCAGTGGACCGATGCCGGCGTTGAGATCGCTGGCGCGACTGCCGAGCACCGGCGGGACCGCAAAGCCGCCGCGCACTGCGAGGCTCGCCACCGCGCCGCGCCGCGCCATCCCGCAGTCCAGGACGGCGCCGGCTGGAATCGCGAAGGCCTGCCAGCTCGGGGTGGCGCGGCCGTCCAGGCGCAGGGCGAATTCGGCGCCGACCAACGCCGCCAGGCAGGGCTCATCGAAGCGCAGACGAGGCCCGCGCAGGCTAAGCTCAAGCGTGACCGCGGCCGCCTCGTTGCCGACCAAAGCGTTGGCAAGGCGCTGGCTGACCGCATCCAGGGCCCCCGCGCTACCCACGCCTAGAGCGGCAAAGCCCTCCCTTCCGCGATCCTGCAGGCTCGTCAGCAGTCCGCCGTGCAGAACCTCGACGCTCACCCCGGGCGCTCCGCCAGGCTGCGGAATTCGGCGGCGTCGACCGCGCGGAAGCGCACCCGGTCGCCGGCTGCCAGCAGGCAGGGCGGGCTACGTCCGGGATCGAAGAGCGACTGCGGACTGCGTCCGATCAGCTGCCAGCCGCCCGGCAGCGCGCGCGGGTAGATGCCGGTCTGGGCTCCACCGATGGCGACCGAACCGGCTGGCACCTGGAGCCGCGGCGCGTCGCGTCGGGGCATGACAAGGCGTGGATCGAGGCCCAGCAGATAAGCGAAGCCGGGCGCGAAGCCGATCATCGCCACCCGATAGTCTGCCGCGGTGTGGCGGGCTATCACTTCCTCGGGAGCAAGCCTCGCGTGCTGCGCCAGCGCTTGGAGATCCGGGCCGAACTCGCCGCCATAGCAGATTGCCAGCTCGAAAAGCCGGCCTTCACCTTGCGGCGCAGGTTCGACCTCCTCGAGCACGTCGCGCACCGCGCGCGCCAGGCGCCGCCAGGCTGTCTCGCCGTCGCCCGCCCAGAGCTCCGGGCGATAGCGCAAGCCGAGCGTCGCGTAGGCCGGTACCAGATCGATGACGGCCGGCAGGGCAGCAGCGCGCAGGCGCGCGGCCGCGGCGTGTACGCGCGCATTGAGTTCGGCGTCGACCCGCTCGCCGAAGACGAGCAGCAGCATCGTTTCGCCCAGCGGCTCGATGCGGCACGGCGAGTCGCTCATTCCGTGCCCGTCCGGGCGAGCTGCGCGCGCAGTTCGTCCAGCAGTTTCTCGCGCGCGGCCGGGGGCCGTGGTACGCGCGGGCCGCAGCCCCACACCGGTTCCGGCCAGGCGTCGTCGTCGCGGAAGCGCGCGATCACGTGCACGTGCAGCTGCGGCACGCGGTTGCCGAGCGCGCCGAGGTTGAGCTTGTCGGGCGTCAGCAGGGCCTCCAGCGCGCGGCCGACCGCGGTGACTTCCTCCATGAGCCGCGTGCGGTCGACCACGTCGAGGTCGATCCACTCGCGCGCGCCGACGATTCGCGGCACCAGGATCAGCCAGGGAAAGCGGGCGTCGTCCATCAGCAGCGCGCGCGACAGCGGTAACTCGCAGAGCAGATGGCTGTCGGCGGCCAAGCGCGGATCGAGGGCGAAGCTCATGCGCTCAGATGGCGCGCGAAGAACGCCAGGGTGCGCTCCATCGCGAGCCGCGCACTGGCCGTTTCGTGCGCCTCCGGATCGACGTCGCGATTGAAAGCGTGGCCGGCTTTCGGATAGGTATAGATCTCGGCTTCCGGGTAGGCCTCGACATGGCGCGCTACCGCTTCCGGCGGGATCGACTTGTCCTTCTCGCCGAAGTGGAACAGGGCCGGCGCGCGCAGCTTCTCGTCGAGGAAATTGACGTTGCGCGCGCCGTAGTAGCTGACCGCCGGCATGCCGAGCCGGGTCGCCGCGAGCAGCGCCACCGTGCCGCCCCAGCAGTAGCCGACGCAGCCGATGCCGCCTGCGGAGGCGATCGACTCCGCCGCGCTGCCGACATCCTCCAAGGCCAGATCGAAGGGGATTTCTGAGGCGAGGTGGCGGCCCCGAGCGAAGCCGCCGCGATCGTAGGCGAGCTCGACGCCGCTTTCGACATGGTCGAAGAAAGCCGGCGCGATCGCTGTCCATCCAGCGGCGGCGAAGCGGTCGGTCACGTCGCGGATGTGCGCGGTGACGCCAA
Organism: uncultured Dokdonella sp.; assembly: GCA_964582225.1. Lineage (GTDB taxonomy): Bacteria > Pseudomonadota > Gammaproteobacteria > Xanthomonadales > Rhodanobacteraceae > Dokdonella_A. The sequence goes on from CAZORA010000005.1 coordinate 18,420, forward strand.
AGATTTCCTGCACCACGACCAGACCACCTTTGGGCTTGCCTTTGGCCCTGGCCAGGTAGGCGCTGATGCACTGCATGCGCGGCGTGCTGATGTTGATGAATTCGCCCATGCCCTGGCTCCCTGGAGAAGACCCGACAAGCCTAGCAGCCCGCTTGGCCGATGCGCTCGAAGGTGGCGTGCAGGCCGCGGGCGGACCCTGCGAGGTCAAGCGGAGCGCTGCGCTGCGCCCGGCTACAATGGCGGCCGTGCGGCCCACGTCTGCGGATCGATGCGACAGGCCTTGCGCGCGGCAACGGGAACTTTTTGCCGCTCATGCGGTATTCCGTCGGGGGCCGGGCGTCGCGACGGCTCGTCCGGCCGGCGGACTCGGTCCGCCCAGCCCGCGCCAATCCCTGCACCAGAACAGGCTTCTACGAGGTGTCCGAACGATGATCGAAACCCGTGAGCTAAGCAAACGCTACGGCGAGCTCACCGCCGTGGACGCGATCAGCTTCAAGGTCGAGCCGGGCCAGGTGCTCGGCTTCCTCGGCCCCAACGGGGCCGGCAAATCCACCACCATGAAGATGCTGGCCGGCTTTCTTGCGCCCACGTCGGGCAAGGCCATCGTCGCCGGCTTCGACGTCGAGAAGCAGCCGCTCGAGGCCAAGCGTGCGCTCGGCTATCTGCCGGAAGGCGCGCCGAGCTACGGCGAGATGACGGTGCGCGAGTTCCTCGTCTTCATCGCCGACGTGCGCGGCCTGCGCGGCGAGCTGCACGACCAGCGCCTCGACGAGGCAATCGGCCGCCTGCATCTGGCGCCGGTGCTGGAGCAGCCGATCGACACTCTGTCCAAGGGCTTCAAGCGCCGCGTCGGCCTGGCCGGAGCGATCCTGCACGATCCGCGGGTGCTGATCCTCGACGAGCCGACCGACGGCCTCGATCCCAACCAGAAGCAGGAAGTGCGCAGCCTGATCAACTCGATGGCGCGCGACAAGACGGTGGTGATCTCCACCCACCTGCTGGAGGAAGTGCACGCGGTCTGCACGCGGGCGATCATCATTGCCGCCGGACGCATTCTCGCCGACGCCACGCCGGCCGAGCTCGAGGCGCGCTCGCGCTATCACCGTGCGGTGTCGCTGACCGCGCGCAACGTGGAGGAGGCCAAGGCCGCGCTGGCGCGGGTGGCGGACATCGCCTCGATCGAGCTCGATCCGCAGGACAACCGCCTCACCGCCTTCCCCAAGCCGGGGCGCGAGATCTTCATCGAGGTGAGCGACGCGCTCAAGGCGCAGAACGTGCAGGTGCGCGAGCTGGCGCTCGAGGCAGGGCGCCTCGATGAGGTGTTCCGCACGATCACCCTCGGCGCGAGCGGACAGGAGGCACGCACATGAGCGGCACCCTGACCATCTTCCGGCGCGAGCTTCTGAGCTATTTCGCGACGCCGGTCGCCTACGTGTTCATCGTGATCTTCCTGCTGCTCTCCGGCAGCTTCACCTTCTACCTCGGCGGCTTCTACGAGCGCGGCCAGGCCGACCTGCAGCCTTTCTTCAACTTCCACCCCTGGCTCTATCTGTTCCTGGTGCCGGCGGTGTCGATGCGGCTGTGGGCGGAAGAGCGCAAGAGTGGCACGATCGAGCTGCTGCTGACCCTGCCGGTCACCATGTTGCAGGCGGTGCTCGGCAAGTTCCTTGCCGCCTGGGTCTTCATCGCCATCGCGCTGGCGCTGACCTTCCCGATCTGGCTCACCGTCAACTATCTCGGCAGCCCCGACAATGGCGTCATCTTCGCCAGCTATCTGGGCTCGCTGCTGATGGCGGGCGCCTTTCTCGCCATCGGCTCCTGCCTGTCGGCGGCGACCCGCAACCAGGTGGTGGCCTTCATCCTGACGGTGGTGGTGTGCTTCCTGCTGCTGCTGGCGGGCTTTCCGCTGGTGCTCGACTTCTTCCACGCCTTTGCGCCGCAGGGTCTGGTCGACGCCATCGCCGGGCTGAGCTTCCTGACCCACTTCACCTCGATCAGCAAGGGCGTGATCGACCTGCGCGACCTGCTCTATTTCGTGCTGATGATCGGCGCCTGGCTCTACGCCACGGCGATCGTCATCGACATGAAGAAAGCGGCCTGAGGAGGGACTTCCATGACGATCCATCGCAAATCCCTCGGCGGCGGCGCGCTGGCGATCCTCGCCGTGCTGCTGGTCGCCCTGCTGGTGCTGGTCAACGCGCTGTTTCGCGGTGCCAGCATCGACCTGACCGAAAACCGCCTGTACACGCTGTCCGACGGCACCCGCAGCCTGCTGAAGTCGATCGACGAGCCGATCAACCTGTATCTGTTCTACTCGGACAAGGCGACCCGCGACCTGCCGCAGTTGCGCACCTACTTCGTCCGCGTGCGCGAGATGTTGGCGGAGATGGTTTCGCGTTCGAACGGCAAGCTGCACCTGGAGGTGATCGACCCATTGCCGTTTTCCGAAGACGAAGATCGTGCTGCCAGCTTCGGCCTGCAGGCAGTACCGATCTCGGCCAGCGGAGACAAGGTCTTCTTCGGCCTGGCGGGTACCAATTCGACCGACGGCGAGGCCGCGATTCCCTTTCTGCAGCCGGACAAGGAAGCCTTCCTCGAGTACGACATCGCCAAGCTGATCCACGAGCTGGAGACGCCGAAGAAGCCGGTGGTCGGAGTCCTTTCGGGCCTGCCAATCGAGCCCGACTTCGACATGCAGACGCAGCGTATGCGTCCAGCCTGGGCCGTCTATCAGCAGTGGGCGCAGCTGTTCGACCTGCGCAAGCTCGATTCGGCGAGCCTGCAAACGATCGAGCCCGACGTCGACGTGGTGATCGTGGTGCAGCCGAAAAACCTTTCCGACGATGCGCAGTTCGCGCTCGATCAGTTCGTGCTGCGCGGCGGCCACCTGCTGGCGTTCGTCGACCCGGACGCCGAGCTCGACCAGTCCGGAGCCGATCCGAACAACCCGATGGCAGGGATGATGGCTGACAAGTCCTCGGATTTGCCGAAGCTGTTCAAGGCCTGGGGCATCGACTATGACCCGCACAAGGTAGTCCTCGACCGCACGCTCGCCGTGCCGATCAGCGTCGGTGAGGCGCAGGCGCCGGTGCGTCATCCGGGCATCCTCGGCCTGGGCCAGCCGGAAATGAATCGCGATGACGTGGTGACCGCCAATCTCGACAGCATCAACCTGTCGAGCGCCGGTTGGTTCGAGCTGGCCGCGGGCGCCAAGGATGTCAGCCTGACGCCCCTGCTGCAGACCAGCTCGGACGCAATGGGCGTGCCGAGCGAGCGCCTGCGCATGCTGGCTGATCCGTCCAGCCTGATGGCGGGCTACCAGCCGGCTGGAGCGCCCTTCGTGCTGGCGGCGCGGCTGACCGGCAAGTTCCACACCGCCTTCCCCGACCGCACGGGGGACGGCGTGCTGAAGGAATCGAAGGAATCGGGCCAGATCCTGCTGGTCGCCGATACCGACCTGCTGAGCGATCGCCTGTGGGTGCAGATCCGTTCCTTCTTCGGCCAGCAGATCATGAACGCCTTCGCCAACAACGGCGACTTCGCGGTCAACGCGGTCGACAACCTGACCGGCTCCAGCGATCTGATCTCGGTGCGCGGGCGAGCCACCTCGCAGCGCCCCTTCACCACCGTCGAGGCGCTCAAGCGCGGCGCCGACGAGCGCTTCCGCGCCAAGGAGCAGGAGCTGCAGCGCGAGCTCAGCGATACCGAGCGCAAGCTCAACGAGCTGCAGAGCGCGAAGAGCCAGGATCAGCAGCAGATCCTGTCGAGCGAGCAGAAGGCCGAGATCGACAACTTCCTCAAGCGCAAGCTCGAAATTCGCAAGGAGCTGCGTCAGGTGCGCGCCCAGCTCGACGCCGAAATCGAAGCGCTCGGTTCGCGCCTGCGGCTGCTCGACATCGTGCTGATGCCGCTGCTCGTCACCCTGGCCGCGCTCGGCTTCGCCTGGTGGCGCAGCCAGCGCCGCCGACAGGTTCGGAGGGACCGCTCATGAATCGCAACACCCTGATCGGACTGGTCGTCGCTGCGCTGATCGTGCTGGTCGCGGCGATCTTCCTGGTTCGCTCGCAGCAGCCGCGCGAGGAGAGCCGCGCCGCGACCGCGGGCTGGCTCGCGCCAACGCTTCATGAGCGGGTGAACGAAGTGGATCGCCTGACGATTCGCGGCGCCGGCGACCAGGCCCTGGTCGAGCTTGCGCGCGGCGAGGGCGGCTGGAGCGTCGCGCAGCGGGCCGGCTATCCGGCGGACACCGGCAAGCTTCGCGAGCTGCTGCTCAAGCTGGCCGACGCGAAGGAGCTCGAGGAGAAGACCGCCAGCCCCGAAAAATATGCGCAGCTCGGAGTGGAGGACGTGACCGGCGCCGCGGCCAAAGGCGTCGAGCTCGAGTTCGGTGGGCTGCCGCAGCCGCTCAAGCTCATCGTCGGCAACCCGGCACCGCACGGCGGCGGCACCTATGCACGTCGAGCTGGCGAAGCGCCGAGCTGGCTGGTGTCGGGCTCGATCTCGGTTGCGCGCGGGCCGGCCGACTGGCTGCGGAAGGATCTGGCAAACCTCCCGGCGGAGCGGATCGCCTCGGTGCGAATCGAACCGAGCGAGGGGCCCGCGATCGCAGTGCGCAAGGTCGCCCGCGGTGACGCGAATTTTCACCTGCTGGATCTGCCCAAGGGTCGCGAAGCCGGTCCCGACTACGGCATCAACGGGCTCGCCGCGGCGCTTGCGGACCTGCAGCTCGAAGACGTCGCCCCTGCTGCCGAGGCGGCACCGCCTGAACATCCGCTGCAGGCGCGCTACACGAGCTTCGACGGTCTGGTGGTCGACGTCGTGGCCTGGCAGGACGGCGACAAGCACTGGCTGCGGCTCGAGGCGAGCCTCGACGAGGCGCTGGCGAACGCGGCCATCGAAGCCGAACAGGCCGAAGCCAAGGCCGAGTTCGAGGCCAGCGAGGCCGCTGCAGCGGCGCAGGCCAAGGACGGCGCCAAGCCCGCCGCATCGCCCGCCGCGCCGCTCGCGGTGAGCGATCCGGCCAAGGACCGCGCGCAGCGGATCGCCGCGCTCGATCAGGAAGTCGCCGAGTTCTCGGCCCGCTTCAAGGGCTGGAGCTTCCAGGTGCCGGCCTGGAAGTATTCGGCGATCGACAAGAAGCTCGACGATCTGCTGAAGCCGCGCGAAGTGGCGCCTGCCGGGAAGCAGCGGTAAACGCTGCCCGATCGGCCGCTGGTTGCGGCGGCCGATCGGCGGTTCTTCACGCGTCTGGGAAACGATCGGTCGAGCCGCGCGCCACGCGCCGGCGCATGCGCAGCCAGCGCAGCAGGCCGCGCGACAGGCGCACTTTTTCCTGACCTACCGGTAGCCCAGCGTGGGCGAAGATCCACGAGGACTTGCTGAAGGCGATCTGCTGCTCCGGATAGACGCTGCGGTGGCCGATGATCAGGTAGGCCGCGACGCAGGCGCCGGCGACGTGCAGGGTCGAGCCGGCGCCGAACAGCTCGACCCCCATGAAGATCGCCGCGATCGGTGCGTTGGAGGCCGCCGCCACCACCGCGACGAAGCCGACCGCCGCGCCCAGCGCCGGCGGCAGGCCGAGCAGCGGCGCGAAGGCGCTGCCCGCCACCGCGCCGATCACGAACTGCGGGGTGACGATGCCGCCGTAGAATCCCGAGCCCAGGGTGATCGCAACCAGCAGTGCCTTCCAGGCGAAGTCCGGCCACGGCATGGCCGTGCCCTGCAGGGCCTGATCCATCGCCGCGAGGCTGAGGCCGAAATAGGGCCCGGGCGCGACCAGCACCAGCCCCGCCAGCACCACGCCGCCCAGCGTGGGCAGCAGCGGCGGCCACAGCCGCAGGCGCGCGCCAAGCCAGCCGAAACCCGCGCGCGAGCGCTGCAGCAGCTCGACGAAAATCCAGGCGGCAAAGCCGCACAGCACGCCGATCAGCACCGTCTTGAGAAACAGGATTTCGGTGAAGCCGGTGCCGAAGTCGATCGCGTACTGCGGATAGGGCACGCCCAAAAACTGCGAGACCTCGAACGAAGTCACCCCGGCGACGATGCCCGGAAACAGGAAGTCGTGGCGGATACGGCCGATCGCGAGCATTTCCACGCCGTAGATCGCGCCGGCGATCGGAGTGCCGAAGACGCTGGCGAAGCCGGCGCTGACCCCGCAGGCCAGCAGGCGCTTGCGCATCTCGCGGTTCAGCCGCAGCGTGCGGCCGAGCGCCGCGGCGAGGCTTGCGCCGATGTGCGAGCAGGGGCCTTCCTTGCCCGCCGAGCCGCCGCAGCCGAGGGTGATCAGCGCCGCCACCGGCTTGATCCACATGGTGCGGAAGGGCAGCTTGCCCTGCTGCTCGTTGACCGCGACGATCGGGTTGTCGCTGAAGCGGCTGCGGCGCAGCCGGTAGCCGTAGTGCAGCAGCAGCCCGTTGGCGAGCCCCGCCAGCGGCAGCAGCAGCATCTGCAGCCAGACCGCTGCGCCGTAGGAATGTCCCGCGGTGGCGAAAAGCAGGTGCAGAAACAGGCTGCAGCCGGCGCCTACGGCAGCCCCGGTGGCGATCGACAGCAGCAGCCACTGGGCCACGGTCGCGAGCATCACCAAAGGCTCCGCGAGCTGGAAGCGCCGCATCGGACGTCAACCGCCGCCCGGCAGAGCCGGGCTCCGGGTGGACCTGCCCAGGCCGCGTCTCACGCGGCGGCGCCTTCCATATCCATGCCCGCTGCCATCTGCGCGCCGCCGTTGCCCGCGAAACCCGCGCGGCTGGTTTGGTTGCGGAAAATTTGCATGGCCCCGCGTCCCCTTGCCTGCCCTCGACGCATCTTACGCGCGTCTTCCCCGACGGCACGCCGATCGCGACGAATTGCAGGGGGCGGCGGGCCGGCCTCTGGATTGGGACGGCGCGGCGGATGCATGGATCCGGGCGCGGCGGCTGCCGTTCCGGCACGTCACGCGCGAAGCGAGCGTTTACAGGAGGGCCGGAAGGACCGGCCTACTCTGCGTTGTCGCCGCGTTTCGCTGCGGCGGCGGGCCTCAGTAGCGGTAGTGGTCGGGCTTGTAGGGTCCTTCCACCGGTACGCCGAGGTAGGCCGCCTGCGCGGCGCTCAAGGTGGTGAGCTTGACGCCGATCTTTTCCAGGTGCAGCCGCGCGACTTCCTCGTCGAGCTTCTTGGGCAGTAGGTAGACCTTCCTCTCATAGTGGTCGCGGTGCGTCCAGAGGTCGATCTGCGCCAGGGTCTGGTTGGAAAACGAATTCGACATGACGAAGCTCGGGTGGCCGGTCGCGCAGCCGAGGTTCACCAGCCGCCCTTCGGCGAGCAGAAAGATCGCGTGGCCGTCGGCGAAGCTGTACTTGTCCACCTGCGGCTTGATGTTGAGGCGGGTCGCACCCGACTGATTCAGGCGGTCGACTTCGATTTCGTTGTCGAAGTGGCCGATGTTGCAGACGATCGCCTGGTCCTTCATCGCCTGCATGTGCTCGAGGCGGATCACGTCGCGGTTGCCGGTGGTGGTGACGTAGATGTCGCCGCTGCCAAGCGTGGCTTCGACGGTATTGACCTCGAAGCCCTCCATCGCCGCCTGCAGGGCGCAGATCGGGTCGATTTCGGTGACGATGACGCGGGCGCCGTAGGCGCGCAGGCTGTGCGCGCAGCCCTTGCCGACGTCGCCGTAGCCGCAGACGACGGCGACCTTGCCGGCGAGCATCACGTCCATCGCGCGCTTCAGGCCGTCGGCGAGCGATTCGCGGCAGCCGTAGAGGTTGTCGAACTTGCTCTTGGTCACGGAATCGTTGACGTTGATCGCCGGCACCAGCAGCTTGCCGTCCTGGGCCAGCTGGTAAAGACGATGGACGCCCGTCGTGGTTTCTTCGGAGACACCCTTCCAGTCCTTGACCACCTTGTGCCAGAAGCCGGGGCGCTCGGTGTGGACGCGCTTCAGCAGGTTCTTGATGACCTGTTCCTCGTGGTTCGAGGACGGCGTTTCGACCCAGCCGGAGCCGTTTTCGAGCTCGTATCCCTTGTGGATCAGCAGCGTCACGTCGCCGCCGTCATCGACCACCAGCTGCGGACCCAGGCCGCCGGGGAAGGACAGCGCCGCCAGCGTGCAGTCCCAGTATTCCTCGAGCGTCTCGCCCTTCCAGGCGAATACCGGCGTGCCGTCCGCGGCGATGGCCGCAGCGGCGTGGTCCTGGGTGGAGAAGATGTTGCAGGAAGCCCAGCGCACGTCGGCGCCGAGATCTCGCAGGGTCTCGATCAGCACCGCGGTCTGGATCGTCATGTGCAGGGAGCCGGTCACCCGCACGCCGGCGAGCGGCTTGCGCGGCGCGTACTGGTGGCGGATCGACATCAGCCCCGGCATCTCGTGCTCGGCGATGTCGATTTCCTTGCGGCCCCAGTCGTTGAGGCGGATGTTGGCGACCTTGTAGTCGCCCTCGGTCGAAAAAGCTTTCGCTTGTGCGTTCATCGAATGCTCCGCTGCGACGCCGCACCCGCCGCGCGGCAGGTGGATCGTCGATGGGTGCGGGCGCGGTTGCTGCAGGAAGTCCGTATCGAGCCTGGCTGTTGCAAGGCAGAGCACCGCGGTGCACGCTTGCGTGGATTGCTCCACCTACAGTCGCAGCGCCCCTCGACAGGAAGGCGGTGAGTATATCCTGAGTTCGCGATAGAGCGATGAATGCTCGTCGTGGGCGGTTGCGCGTCTTGTCGCGCTGATGAACAGCGCCGGCGGCAAGCCTCGCTCGTGCGGGAATGAAAAGGGCCGCGTGAGCGGCCCTTTTCACGTCCGGGGCACAGGTGATTCAGCCCAGACCTGCGTCGGCGCGGAGCTCGTCCGCCTTGTCGGTGCGCTCCCAGGAGAACGCCGTAAAGCTCTCGCCGTTGGCGAGGTTGACGGCCTCCGGACTGCGCCCGAAGTGCCCGTAGCTCGCGGTGCGCTGATACATCGGATGCACCAGGTCGAGCATCTGGATCAACCCGTAGGGGCGCAGATCGAAATGCCTGCGGATCAGCTTTTCGATCCTTTCGTCCTCGATCTTTCCAGTGCCGAACGTGGTGACCGATATCGAGGTTGGGTGCGCCACGCCGATCGCGTAGCTCAGCTGCACTTCGCAGCGATCCGCGATGCCGGCGGCGACGATATTCTTGGCCACATAGCGCGCTGCATAGGCCGCCGAGCGGTCGACCTTGGACGGATCCTTGCCCGAGAACGCGCCGCCACCGTGGCGCGCCCAGCCGCCGTAGGTATCGACGATGATCTTGCGGCCGGTCAGGCCGCAGTCGCCGACCGGTCCGCCGATCACGAACTTGCCGGTCGGATTGATATGGTACTTCGTGCCCTTGTGTACCCACTTCTTCGGGAGCACGGGATCGATGATGTGGGTGCGCACCGCTTCGATCAGATCCTTCTGCTTGATGCCAGGGTCGTGCTGGGTCGACAGCACCACGGCGTCGATCGCCACCGCCTTGTCGTTTTCATAGCGCAGGGTGACCTGCGATTTTGCATCCGGACGCAGCCAGGGCAGGGGCGAGTTCCTCTTCTTGCGCACCTTGGCCTGCTGCTCCACCAGGCGGTGCGAGAGATGGATCGCCGCAGGCATGTGGCTGTCGGTCTCGCTGGTCGCGTAGCCGAACATCAGGCCCTGATCGCCGGCGCCCTGGTCTTGCGGATTCTTGCGGTCCACGCCCTGGTTGATGTCGGGCGACTGCTTGCCGATCAGGTTGAGCACGCCGCAGGTGGCGCCGTCGAAGCCGACGTTGCTCGAGTCGTAGCCGATGTCGAGGATGACCTTGCGCGTCAGGGCTTCCAGGTCGATCCAGGCGCTGGTCGTGATCTCACCGCCGACGATCGCGACCCCGGTCTTGACCATCGTTTCGCAGGCCACGCGCGCACGCTTGTCCTGGGTCAGGATGGCGTCCAGCACGGCGTCGGAAATCTGGTCGGCGATCTTGTCCGGATGGCCTTCTGAGACCGATTCCGAGGTAAACAGGAAATTGCTCATCGAGACATATATCCTTCAATGCGGATAAATGGATGGAAAACGCGGCGCATGATACACGCGAGCGGTACGCTTTGCATGACACGTGGGCCTTTCGGTCCACCATCATCGCTACAATCCGGCGCAAGCCGTCGTGCGCGCGGCTCCTGACGCCCGGCCATGCCGCCCACGGCTTCTGCTCACAACACGGAATCCTGCTGCCATGTCGATGCTTTTACGCCGCTCGCGCCTGCTCTGCGCGCTCATTGCCGTTGCCTTGGGCGCAGGTGTCGAGGCGGCCACATCCGCAAGTTCCGCCAGCGGCCTCACCCTGGGAGTGGTGCCGGTCGATACCGGCACCGAGCGCAGCGATGGCCGCTACGCCGCCGATGGCGCGGCCATCGAGCTCTACGCGCCGGCCTACCGTGCACGGCGAGGCGACGCGGAGCAGATGGCCCGCGAGTTCGTCGCCGCACGGCAGGCGCAGCTCGGCCTGTCCGGCAGTGAGCTGGACAGCCTCCAGCTGGCTGCGCTGCGCAGTGGCCAAGCCTTCTCGGTAGTGCGTTTGCGCCAGGTGCAGCAGGGACTGCCGGTGTATGGCAGCGATCTTGCCATCAGTGTGGCGCCGGACGGCAAGGTGCTGTTCGTGGCCAATGCCACGGTGCGTGGCCTGACGACCGTAAATGCGATGGCCACGGTCAGTCAGGCGCGGGCACGTAACCTCGCCATGCAGTACCTCGGCACGCGGGCCACCCGCCACGAAGCGAGCGCGCAGATGATCTACGGTGCCGCAGACAGCACGCACCTGGTCTGGCAGCTGTTGATCATCGCCAAAGATGGCCTGCGCGGTACCTGGGAAGTGCTGGTCGATGCGCACACGGGAAAGGTGCTGCGCGCTGTCGATACCAATGTCTACGCCGACGGCAGCGGGATGGTGTTCCATCCTGATCCGCTGTCCTCTACCGGCAGCGCCTATGGTGCCCCCGGCTATCTCGACGGATCCGACGTCGACACGGCGCAGCTGACCGCCGCCCGCGTGCCGGTGACGCTGCGGGACATCGGCTTCAGCGGTGGCAACTACAGCCTTACCGGTCCCTATGCGGTGTGCTGGGAGTGGGAATCGCCCAACGACGGCGATTGCCCGGTGCAGGCCTCGAGCGATTTCGATTTCACCCGCGGCGAGCTCAGCTTCGAGGCGGTCAACGGCTATTACCACCTCGATACCTTCCTGCGCTACGTCAATGAGACGCTGGGCGTGGCCGCCATGCCGCGCCACTACGCGGGCGGCGTGCGCTACGACGCGCATGGCGAGAACGGGGCCGACAATGCCCACTACGGCAGCGCGACCGATGAATTGGTGTTCGGCGAGGGTGGGGTGGACGACGCCGAAGACGGAGATGTGCTGGTGCATGAGCTGGGCCACGCCATTCACAACTGGGTGACCGACGGCGGCCTGTCGCAGCAGCAGGGCCTGTCGGAAGGCACGGGCGACTATCTGGCGGTGGCCTACAGCCACGATTTTCCCAATCAGTGGACCCCAGCCGACGCTGCCTATTACTGGGTCTTCAGCTGGGACGGCCACAATCCGATCTGGCCCGGTCGCATCACCAACTACCAGCTGCAACGCACTTACCAGAACCTGCCGAGCGCCATCCACACCGCCGGCCAGTACTGGGCCTCGTGCAACCACCGCGCGCGTGACGTGCTCGGTGGCCTGGCGATGGACAAGGCCTTCCTCGAGGGCCTGTCGATGACCACCTCCAGCAGCAATCAGAAAGCGGCGGCGCAGGCGGTGATCAATGCCGCGGCGGCGCTGGGCTACAGTCAGGCGCAAATCGACGCCATCGGCGTGGCCTACAACTCGGGCAACACCGGCGGCAATACCGGCTGTACCTACGATGTGACCGTGCCGGAGGCGATCGGCGGCGCGGTGGTGAGCCTCGGGCAGACCTCGATCAGTGCCAGTGTGCCTCTGGGCAGCACGGTTGAGGACGTGCTCACGATCGGCAACACCGGCACGCTGCAGCTGGACTGGGAGCTGGATGCCTCCGCTGCAGTCGACTGCAGCGTGTCCAGCATGCCCGCCTGGCTGTCGCTGACCCCGCTCAGCGGCAGCGTCGGCGTCGGCGCGCGGCCGGTCGCGGTGACCCTCACGCTGGATGCGCGGGCGCTGCTGCCGGGGACCTACACCACTCAGATCTGCGTCCATAGCAACGACAGCGAATCGCCGCTGATCGTGGTGCCGTTGGAGCTCGCAGTCGAGGAAGTCGATGACACGCTGTTCCGCAATGGCTTCGAACTCCCGATTGGCGGCTGAGCCGGAGCCGGCGACAGTTGGCGTGTCGGCGTTGCGTCTGCGCGATGCGATGTCGGCGACACCCGGACGCCGCGTCCAATGGTCGCCCCGGTCGCAGCGGGCGGGACGGTCATCTCGATGAAGGCGTTGGAGGCCCTGCGGGCCATCGTCGGTGACGCCGCCCTGCTCACCGGGGAGGATGCCGCGGCTGCCTGCATCGACTGGCGCGGGCGCTACCGGGGCCGGGCATTGGCGCTGGCACGCCCAGGGACGATGGCCGAAGTGGCTGCGGTGGTGCGCGAATGCGCTGCGCGTGGCATCGGCATCGTGCCGCAGGGAGGCAACACCGGCCTCAACGGCGGTGCGACGCCGGATGCCTCCGGGCGCCAGCTGCTGCTGTCGCTTGCGCGCATGCAGCGCATCCGCGGTATCGACACCGACAACGACAGCATCGAAGTCGAGGCCGGCTGCGTGCTGCAGAACGTACAGGCGGCGGCGCGTGCTGCCGGCCGTCTGTTTCCGCTGAGCCTCGCCTCTGAAGGCAGCTGCACCATCGGCGGCAACCTCGCCACCAATGCCGGCGGCACCCAGGTGCTGCGCTACGGCAACATGCGTGAGCTCGCCCTCGGCCTGGAAGTGGTGACCGCCAGCGGCGAGATCTGGCACGGTCTGCGCGCGCTGCGCAAGGACAACACCGGCTACGACCTGCGTGATCTCCTGATCGGTAGCGAAGGTACCCTTGGCATCATCACTGCGGCGACGCTGAAGCTCTTTCCCCTGCCGGCCGCGCGCATCACCGGCCTGCTGACGGTGGCCACGATCGAGCAGGCGATCACCCTGCTGGCGCGGGCGCGGGCGGGTTTCGGCGCCTCCCTGAGCGGCTTCGAGCTGATGAGTCAGGCCTGCCTCGCCGAGGTCGCGCGCGTCTTCCCCGACCTGGCTCAGCCGTATCCGCTGGCGACGGCTCCATGGCAGGTGCTGGTCGAGGTGTCCGGCGCCGACAGCGAAACGCAGCTCCGCGCCCGCTTCGAGAGCGTCATCGGTCAGGCGCTGACCGATGGCCTGGTCGGCGATGCGGTGGTCGGCGAATCGCTGGCTCGCAGCGCCGCCCTCTGGCATCTGCGCGAAAGCATTCCGCTGGCCGAGAAGGCGCGGGGCAAGAGCCTCAAGCACGACATCTCGCTGCCGCTCTCGCGCATGGCCACCTTCGTCGACGAGATGGCGCGGGCGCTGCAGGCAGCTTTCCCCGGCATTCGCCTGGTGATCTTCGGCCACCTCGGCGATGGCAACCTGCATTACAACGTGGCTTGCGGAACCGATCTCGACGAAGCCAGCCTGCTGGCTCGTGAGGAGGCGGTGGCGGCCTTCATCTACGATCGCGTGCACGCCGCCGGTGGCTCGATCAGTGCCGAGCATGGCATCGGCCGGCTCAAGTGCGATCTGCTGCCGCGTTATCAGGATCCGGTGGCCCTTGCGCTGATGCACGCGCTCAAGGGCGCACTCGATCCGCGCGGCATCATGAATCCAGGCAAGCTGCTTCCACCTGAGCCTTGAGCCCGACGCCCGGTCGTTGCGTGGCGGCCGGATCGCTGTTGGGCGCCAGACCGCAGCTGCGGCGATGCTCGCCGGCCGGAATCTCGCCCGCGCTGTGCTGCCCGGAGCGAGGTGGCTGGCATGCGCTGCCCTACTGCGGCAGCGCCAGATCGTCGAGCAGCGCCTTCAGGAAGCGCGCGGCTTCGCCCCCGGTGCAGGCGCGGTGGTCGAAGGTGAGCGAGATCGGCATGCGCCGATGCACCTCGATGCCGCCCATGACGGCCACCACATCGTGGCTGAGCTTGCCGGCGCCGATGATGGCGACGCAGGGCGGCACCACCACGACCGTGCCGTAGCGGCCGGCGAACACGCCGAAGTTGGACAGGCTGATGGTGTAGCCGGCGAGCTCGGAGGCCGGGATCGAGCGGTCCTCGACCTGCGCGCGCAGGCGGTTGATGCCTTCGCGCAGGCCGCGCCCGTCGAGCAGGTGGGCATTGCGCAGCGCCGGCACGAACAGACCGTCCGGCGTGTCCACGGCGATGCCGAGGTCGACGTGCGGGTGGCGCGTAAGCGTGAGGTTTTCATCGTCGAACCAGGCGTTGAGCGAGGGCTCGGCGCGGCAGGCGGCGACGATCGCGCGGATCAGGCGCGCGGTGATGTCCTGCTTGCCGAGCCAGGCGTGCAGATCGGCGTCGTCGACGATGGTGGTCTGCACCACCCGCGCGTGGGCGTCGGCCATTACCCGCGCCATGTTGCGGCGCACGCCCTTGAGCTGTTCGGGCTGGCCGCTCGCCGCGACCGTCGGCGGGGTGGTGCGCATGGGTTTGCCGGCGGCGGATAAGCTGCTGCGCTGGGCCGGGGCGGCGGGGGCGGCGAAGCTCGGCTGCGCCGCCGGCACTGCCGCCGCAGCCGCGCCGAGCTGGGCGGTGCCGGCCGCTGCGGCGTTCTTCACGTCCTGCATGGTCACCACGCCGCCGGCGCCGCTCGGCGCGACGCGAGCCAGATCGACCTTCAGCTTGCGCGCCATCGCGCGCACCGCGGGTACGGCCTTGGCCCCGCCTGCGGTGGAGGCCGCCTCGCTGCGCACCTCGTTGCTGCTGGCGACGGCGCCGACCACGGTGCCTTCGTCCTCGCGCTCGGCGCTGGCGGCAGGCGCCGCGGCGGCCGCCGGGGTCGGAGCGGGCGCCGGCGCGTGGCCGTGGCCGGCGGCGTTGTCGGCGCGCTGTTTGCCCTTGGGGTCGAGCTCGAACTCGGCCAGCGGCGCGCCGGTCGCGATCACGTCGCCGTTGGCGCCGTGCTGCTTCAGGAGCTTGCCGGTGAAAGGCGAGGGAACCTCGACCACGGCCTTGGCCGTCTCCATCGAGATCAGCGGTGCGTCGAGCTTGACGCTCTCGCCTTCTTTCACCAGCCATTCGACGATGGTGGCGTCGGGCAGACCTTCGCCGAGGTCGGGGAGGAGGAAGGTTCGGTTCTCAGCCATGGCTTGCAGTCCGGGAGTCTGGAGTGGGGAATCGGGATGCGTGGGGGTGCGGCTTCAGCTTGCCGCCAGCGCGCGCTTGACGGCCGCCACTACCCGCGCCGTGCTCGGCAGCTGCTTGCCTTCCAGCCGATACAGCGGCGTGTGCACGTCGTAGCCGGCGACCCGCTCGATCGGCGCCAGCAGGTCGTAGAGGCACTCCTCGGCGATCCGCGCGGCAATCTCGGCGCCGAAGCCGGCGGTCTTTGGCGCCTCGTGCACGATCACGCAGCGGCCGGTCTTGTGGATCGACTCGGCCACGGTGTCGAAGTCGAGCGGAGTCAGCGTGGCGAGATCGATCACCTCCGCGCCGATGCCTTCCTGGGCGAGCTGCTCGGCGGCTTCGAGGGACTCCTTCACCTGCGCGCCCCAGGTGATGATGCTCACGTCGCTGCCGTCACGCAGTACGAAGCAGACGTCGAGTGGCAGCGCCTCGCCGTCGTCGGGCACTTCTTCCTTGTACTGGCGATAGATGCGCTTGGGCTCGAAGAAGACCACCGGGTCGGGGTCGCGTATCGCCGCCAGCAGCAGGCCGTAGGCGCGCGCGGGCGAGGAGGGCAGCACCACGCGCAGGCCCGGCACGTTGGTGAACAGGTGCTCGTTGGCTTCGGAATGGTGCTCGGGAGCGTGGATGCCGCCGCCCCAGGGCGCGCGGAACACCGCTGGGCAGGTGATGCGGCCGCGGGTGCGGTTTCGCATGCGCGCGGCGTGACAGATGATGTGCTCCAGCATCGGGTAGATGAAGCCCTCGAACTGGGCTTCGGCAATTGGCCGCATGCCCTGTGCGGCGAGGCCGACGGTGACGCCGGCGATGGAAAGCTCGTCGAGCGGAGTGTCGAGCACGCGCAGCTCGCCGAATTTTTCCGAGAGTCCCTGGGTGGCGCGGAACACGCCTCCGTTGACACCCACGTCCTCGCCCAAAACCATGACCGAATCGTCATGCGCCATCTCCCAGGCCATCGCCTGGGTAACCGCCTCAATCAGCGTGATCTGTGCCATTTGCCTTGTTTCCGCAGGTTTGCGCGCGCTGCGCGCAGTCGAATTCCGGTGCCGGTGCCGCCGGCACGATCAGTGCTCCGAGGTCTCCAGCGACAGCGCGTACGCGCGCTGCTTCTCGAGGTCGGCGGGGAGCTCGGCGAAGGTGTAGTCGAAAATCGCCTCGAGCGGCTGCGCCTTGGTCTCCAGGTAGGCGTTGACCTCGTTGTCCATCCAGTCGTCGCACTCGTGGTGCCAGGCGTCCTCTTTCTTCTGGTTCCACGCCTTCTTCGATTCGAGCCACTTGCGCATGCGCTTCAGCGGATCCTTCTTCCAGGCCTCATCGACTTCCTTCTTGTTGCGGTAGCGGCGCGCGTCATCTGCGGTCGTATGGTCGCCCAGGCGATAGGTGACCGCCTCGATCACGCTGCCACCCTTGCCGCTGCGGGCGCGGGCCAGCGCGTCTTCCATCGCCTTGCGCACCGCGAAGTAGTCGTTGCCGTCGACCTGGATGCAGTGGAGTCCGGCGCCCAGGCCCTTCTGCGCCAGGGTCTCGGCGCCGTTCTGGTATTTGCGCGGCACCGAGATCGCCCACTGGTTGTTGACGATCACCGCGACCAGCGGCAGCTGGCGCGCGCCGGCGATGTTGATCGCACCGTTGAAGTCGCCCTTGGACGAACCGCCGTCGCCGATGGTGCACACCGCGACGCGCTTCTCCTTGCGGATCTTGAAGGCCAGCGCGGTGCCGGCCGCGTGCAGGCACTGGGTCGCGATCGGTACCGCCCAGGCGAAGTCGTGGCGCGCCGGTTCGTTGACGTAGTCGTTGCCGCGCTCGTCACCGCCCCAGTACATGTAGACGTCGCGCGGGCGCACGCCGCGGTAGAGCTGCGCGCCGTATTCGCGGTAGCTCGGTGCCAGCACGTCTTCGGGGCGCATCGCACTGCCGATGCCGACGTGGGCCGCCTCGTGGCCGAGGCAGGAGGCGTAGGTACCGAGCTTGCCGGTGCGCTGCAGGGCGATCGATTTGGCGTCGAAGATGCGAGTCGAGAACATCAGCTTGTAGATCTCGACCATCTGCTCGAGATCCTTGGTGAACTCCGGCAGATCCTTGCGGGTCGGCTTGCCCTCGGTGTCGAGGTATTGCAGGTATTCGATTTCGAACTTGGCAGCGATGGCCACGGTTTTCTCCCGGCATGCGGATGGTGGCGCGCGCGGTCGGAGGCTGCCGCGGCGGCGCGATCAACGGTGGATTATCCCATGCGGCGAGAACTTCGTCCCGCTGCAGGGCAAAAGGAATCGATTGCGGCGCACCTGCGGGCGGCTCAGCGCGCGCGGCGCGGGCCGCATGCTGCGCTGCCGCACGAGAAAAGTTTGACTCGCCGCCGCCCAGCAGTTACACCGTGCCCTTTGAGCCGCGCAGGCGGCGAGCTTCGATCACGCCACCATCCGAGGAGATGCCGCATGAGCGGTCCGGCCAATCCGCCCGCCCCGGGCGCCGCTTTACCCGAGTTCAAGCAGGTGCTCGGCCATCCACGTCCGCTGTGGATGCTGTTCATGACCGAGTTCTGGGAGCGCTTCGCCTTCTACGGCATGCGCTGGGCGTTGACCCTCTACATCGTGGCCCAGTTCTTCGGCGGCGAAGCCAGCGGTCAGGCGGAAGCGAGTCGCACCTACGGCGCCTTCCTGGCTCTGGTCTACGCCACCGCGATCTTCGGCGGCTATGTGGCCGATCGGGTGATCGGCTACCAGCGCTCGATCCTGGTCGGCGCGGTGGTTTCGGCGATCGGCTATTTCATGGTGACGGTGCCCGATCATCAGGTGTTCCTGTTCGGCCTGGCTACGATCATCGTCGGCAATGGCCTCTTCAAGCCCAACATCTCCGCCCAGGTCGGTCAGCTCTATGCGCGCGGGGATGAGCGCCGCGATTCCGGTTTCACCATCTTCTACATGGGCATCAACGCCGGCGCCTTCTTCGCGCCGATCGTCACCGGCATCCTCGCCGAGCGCCTTGGCGGCCCGGGCATGCCGGCCTACAAGGCGGTGTTCATGGCGGCCGGCGTCGGCATGCTGATTTCCACGGTCTGGTTCTGGTTCGGCCGCCATCGCCTGCAGGGCATCGGCAAGCCGCCCGCGGGCGCGGAAGGCATGGGCCGCGTGGTGGCGGTACTGATCGGGGTAGTGGTGGCGACGCCGATCATCTACTTCCTGATGTCGATCGAGGCGACCATCGTCACCTGGCTTCTTGCTGCGCTGTTCGCCGGCCTGTGCGTCATGGTCATGGTCGAGGGTGTACGCGAGAGCTCGGTGCACCGTGACCGTTCGATCGCGATGCTGATCATCTTCGCCTTCAACGTGCTGTTCTGGTGCTTTTTCGAGCAGGCCGGCAGCTCGTTCAACTTCCTCGCACAGCACATCGTCAACCGCGACTTCGGCAGTTGGGAGTTTCAGGTCGGCTGGTTCCAGTCGGTCAATCCGATCGTGATCCTGTGCCTGGCGCCGGTGTTCGCCTGGCTGTGGGTGCGCCTGGGTCGCGCGAACCCGTCGATTCCGCGCAAGTTCGGCCTGGGCCTGATCCTCAACGGCATGGCCTTCCTGCTGCTGATCTATGCCCTGTCCAGCCTGGTCGACGTCGCCACCGGCAAGATCCCGCTGTGGCCGCTGGTCGCGGTGTACGCGATCCAGACCGCGGGCGAGCTCTGCCTGTCACCGATCGGCCTGTCGATGGTGACCAAGCTGGCGCCGAGCAAGGTGGTGGGTTTGGCGATGGGCGGGTGGTTCCTGTCGACCGCAATCGGCAACAGCCTGTCCGGCCTGTTCGCGGGCCTGATTTCCGGCAGCGGCGGCATGACCGTGGAGTCGGCCCGCTCGGGATACAGTTTCGGCTTCTACGCCCTGGTCGGCGCTGGCGTGCTGCTGTTCCTGATCGCGCCCTTGATCAACCGCCTGATGCACGGCGTGCGCTGAGGCGCGCCGCTTCGCCACGACGGCGGGACGCGCAGGGCGCCTCGCCGTCGACCAGCAGCTTGTCCAGGATGTGCTCCAGCGCCGCGCGCTCGGCGCCGCTGAGGCGCGCCAGGAGTTCTTCTTCGCGCCGCCGCGCCGCCGGCGCGATCACCGCGTGCAGCGCCCAGCCGACCTCGGTCAGGCCCAGCACCGAGCGCCGCTTGTCGCCGGCGTGGGTTTCGCGACGCACCCGCCCCGCCGCCACCAGCCGCGCCAGCGCGCGGCTGATCGCCACTTTGTCCATCGCCGTGCGCTCGGCAACCTCGCGCGCCGAGAGCCCCTCGAAGCGCGCCAGCACGGCGATCACCCGCCACTCGGTGACGCCGAGATCGTGCTGCTGTTGATAGTCCTCGGCAATCGCCCGGCTGACCGTGTTGGTCAGGACCGATAGCCGATAGGGCAGGAAACGCTCGAGTTCGAGCGGTGCCCGCTGGTGCGTGCTGGCCTGCGACACTGCTGCGCCGCTCCTTGCAAATGGTTGCATGTGAAACTATAACGTCGGCCTTCACGGCGCAAGCGCCGTTGTCCGATGCAGGAGAGTCCCATGAGCGCCCAGCCCGACTACGGCATGCACGTCACCACCTTCGAGAACCCGATGGGAATCCACGGTTTCGAGTTCGTCGAATTCGCCGCACCGCCGGGACAGGGTGCGGCGATGCGCGCCTACCTGGAGAAGCTCGGCTTCAGCGCGGTAGCGAGGCACCGCAGCCGTGCGATCACCCTGCTGCGGCAGGGCACGATCCACTTTCTGCTGAACGAAGAGCCGAACTCGTTTGCGGCCGACTTCGCCGCCAGCCACGGCCAGTCCGCCTGCGGCTTCGCCATCCGCTTCAAGAAGCCGAGCTCCGAGGTTCTCGCCCACGTGCTCGCCAGCGGCGGCGAGGAGATGGAGCACAAGGCCGACACCCGGGCGGTGAACTTCCCGGTCATCAAAGGCATCGGCGACTGCATGCTGTATCTCATCGATGACGCCAGCGCGGACATCTACGCCGACTACGAGCCGATCGCGGGCGTCGAGCAGAACCCGCGCGGCGCTGGTCTCACCTTCATCGACCACCTGACCCACAATCTGTTCGTCGGCAACATGCAGAAGTGGTCGGACTACTACGAGAAGCTGTTCAACTTCCGCGAGATCCGCTACTTCGACATCAAGGGCGCGAAGACCGGGCTGCTGTCCAAGGCGATGACCGCGCCGGACGGCATCGTGCGCATCCCGCTGAACGAGTCGAGCGACGAAAAGAGCCAGATCAACGAGTACCTGCGCGACTACCAGGGCGAGGGCATCCAGCACATCGCCCTGTTCACCGAAGACGTCTACGCCACGGTCGAGCGGCTGCGCGCCAACGGCATCGAGTTCCTCGACACCCCCGACACCTACTTCGAGGTGATCGACCTGCGCATCCCGAACCACGGCGAGGACGTGCCGCGGCTGGCGAAGAACAAGATCCTGATCGACGCCGACATGCAGACCAAGAAGAAGCTCCTGCTGCAGATCTTCACCCAGAACGCCTTCGGCCCGATCTTCTTCGAGATCATCCAGCGCAAGGGCAACGAAGGCTTCGGCGAAGGCAACTTCCAGGCCCTGTTCGAGTCGATCGAGCGCGACCAGATGCGCCGCGGGGTTCTTTAGCGGCGCGCAGCAGATCGTTCGCGAGTCCATGGGGCTCGCAAGAATCTCCTGAATCCCTTCCATCAGCCGTTCCGCCTCGCGCGGGGCGCGCCCAGCGAGCGAGAAGACCATGAGCATTGCGAGCACGGGTTACCAGAACGGTTTTGGCAACGAGTTCGAGACCGAGGCCGTCGCCGGCAGCCTGCCGGTGGGGCGCAACTCACCGCAGCGGGTGACCCACGGCCTGTACGCCGAGCAGCTCACCGGCACCGCCTTCACTGCCCCGCGCTGCAGCCAGCGCCACAGCTGGCTGTACCGCATCCGCCCCGGCGCCACCCACGGCAGCTTCACGCCCTTCAGCCAGCCGCACCTGGTCAGCGACTTCGGTAGCGGGCCGGTGACGCCCGACCCGCTGCGCTGGGATCCGTTCCCGCTGCCGAGCGCGCCGACCGACTTCCTCGAGGGCCTGTTCACCCTCGGCGGCAACGGTTCGCCGCTGGCGCAGACCGGAATCGGCGTGCACCTCTATGCCGCCAACCGCGACATGGACGGGCGCTTCTTCTACAACGCCGACGGCGAGTTCCTGATCGCGCCGCAGCAGGGCCGGCTGCACATCGAAACCGAGCTGGGCGTGCTCGACGTCGAACCGCAGGAAATCGCCCTGATCCCGCGGGGCGTGCGCTACCGCGTCGCGCTTCCGGACGGCACCGCGCGCGGTTACGTCTGCGAGAACTTCGGCGCCCTGTTTCGCCTGCCGGACCTTGGCCCGATCGGCGGCAACGGCCTCGCCAGCGCGCGCGACTTCCAGTTTCCGCGCGCGGCCTTCGAAGACGTCGACGGCGACTTCGAACTGGTCGCCAAGTTCCAGGGCCACCTGTGGCGCGCCGACAGCGATCACTCGCCGCTCGACGTGGTCGCCTGGCACGGCAACTACGCGCCCTGCAAGTATGACCTGCGCCGCTTCAACACCATCGGCTCGATCAGCTACGACCATCCCGACCCATCGATCTTCCTCGTGCTGCATTCGCCGAGCGACACGCCCGGCACCAGCAACGTCGACTTCGCGATCTTTCCGCCGCGCTGGCTGGTGGCGCAGGACACCTTCCGCCCGCCCTGGTTCCATCGCAACATCGCCAGCGAGTTCATGGGTCTGGTGCACGGCGTCTACGACGCCAAGGCGGAAGGCTTCCTGCCCGGCGGCGCCTCGCTGCACAACTCGATGACCGGCCACGGCCCGGATACCGCCACCTTCGAGAAGGCGAGCGCCGCCGACCTGTCACGGCCCGACGTGATCACGGACACCATGGCGATCATGTTCGAGACCCGCGCCGTGATCCGCCCGCTGGCGCAGGCGCTCGACGTGCCGCAGCGCCAGCGGCATTATCGTGATTGTTGGAACGGCCTCGCGCGGCACTTCAGCGTGGGCGGCTGAGCAGCCGCGAGCGGATTCCGATGCCAGCGTCCGCACCGCGCCCTGGCAGACGCGGTGCGTCAGGCATACTCGATCTCAAACCGGATACGACATGAAACTGGCCAGCCTGAAGGAAGGGGATCGCGACGGCACCCTGATCGTGGTGAGCCGCGACCTCCGCCGCGCGCTGCGCGCAAGCGAAGTTGCGCCAACCCTGCAGCGGGCGCTCGACCAGTGGCCGCAGGCCGCGCCGCGCCTCAACGCGCTGTTCGAGGCGCTGCAGGCGGGCGAGGCGCCGGACAGCTTCGAACTGGACTTCGAGGCGCTCGCCGCGCCGCTGCCGCGCGCCTACGAATTCGTCGACGGTAGCGCCTACCTGCCGCACGTGGAGCGTGTGCGCCGCGCCCGCGGCGCCGAAGTACCGGCGAGCTTCTATACCGATCCCCTGATGTACCAGGCGACCAGCGCCGGCTTTTACGGCCCGCGCGACCCGATCCTGGTCGCCAGCGAGGACTATGGCATCGACCTCGAGGCCGAGGTGCTGGTGGTGACCGATGACGTGCCGATGGGCGTCAGTCCCGCACAGGCCTCCGGTCGCATCCAGCTGGTCGGGCTGGTCAACGACGTGTCGCTGCGCGCGCTGATTCCGGCCGAGCTCGCCAAGGGCTTCGGTTTCCTGCAGTCCAAGCCGCGCTCGGCGCTGTCGCCGGTCTTCGTCACCCCGGACGAGCTCGGCGAGGCCTGGCGTGGGGACAAACTGCATCTGCCCATGCGCACTTGGATCAACGGCCGCTGGTTCGGAGAAGCCGAGTGCGGCGTCGACATGCAGTTCAGCTTCGCCGAGCTGGTCGCCCACGCCGCGAAAACCCGGCCGCTGACTGCCGGCACCCTGGTTGGCTCCGGCACCATCGCGAACCAGGATACCGACAAGGGCGCCTCCTGCCTCGCCGAGCAGCGCACCGTGGAAACCCTGCGCGACGGCAAGCCCAGCACTCCCTTCCTGCGCTTCGGCGACAGCGTGCGCATCGATGTCACCGACGCCACCGGCGCCAGCATCTTCGGCGCGATCGAGCAGCAAGTCGCGAGGCGCGCGCCGGTAGCCTGAAGCGCATCGGCCGGCGGCACAGGGCTGGCGCGTCGCCGAGTGGCGACCGCCAGGATTCTTACGGCCCGGCGCGGAACTCGGTATCATCGCGCCAACGCGTGCCGACCGGAGATTGCCGTGGCGTCCGAACCTGCGCTCACGCTGTACGGCTACTGGCGCTCCAGCGCGAGCTATCGCGTGCGCATCGCGCTCAACCTGAAGGGCCTGGAGTACGCGCAGAAGCCGGTGCACCTGGTGCGCGGCGGCGGCGAGCAGCATGCGAGCGCATACCGCGAGCTCAATCCGCAGCAGCTGGTGCCCGTGCTGAGCGAC
Source organism: uncultured Dokdonella sp. (assembly GCA_964582225.1). Lineage (GTDB taxonomy): Bacteria > Pseudomonadota > Gammaproteobacteria > Xanthomonadales > Rhodanobacteraceae > Dokdonella_A. Next base: position 42,136 of record CAZORA010000005.1, read on the forward strand.
GGCCGCCGGGTGATCCGGCAGTCGATCGCAATCATCGAATATCTGGACGAGGCTTATCCCGAGACGCACGCCCTGCTGCCGGCGGGGCCGCGCGAGCGCGCTCAGGTGCGCGAGCTGGCGCTGCTGGTGGCCTGCGACGTGCACCCGCTCGGCAATCTGCGCGTGATGCACTACCTCGAGCAGCAGTTCGGCGCCGACGATGCGGCGCGCACGGCCTGGATGCGGCACTGGATGGCGGAGGGTTTCAGCGCCTTCGAGGAGATCCTGAACACCAACCTCGCCACCGGCCGCTATTGCTACGGCGACGAACCGACGATGGCCGACCTGTGCCTGGTGCCGCAGATGTACAACGCGCGCCGCTACGGGCTTGACCTCGAACCCTATCCGCTGCTGCAGCGAATCGAGAGCAACTGTCTGGAGCTTGCCGAGTTCGAGGCGGCGCGGCCCGAGAACCAGCCCGACGCCGCCTGAGCTGCTTGCGCGGCCGGCCTCAGCCGGCGATGTAGCGCTCCAGGTGCTCGATCTGCGCGCTCTGCTCGTCGATCGTGGCCTTGACCAGGTCGCCGATCGAGACCAGGCCCACGACCTTGCCTTCCTCGAGCACCGGCAGATGGCGCACGCGGCTGTCGGTGCACAGGTGCATGCAGTGCTCCACCGTGTCGTTCGGCGTGACCGTTACCACCGCGGCCGTCATGATCTCGCGCACCGCCGTATCGCGCGAGGAGCGCCCCTTGAGGATCACCTTGCGCGCGTAGTCGCGCTCCGAGAGCATGCCGACCAGCTCTGCGCCAGCCATCACCATGAGCGCGCCGATGTAGTGTTCGGCCATCAGGCGGATCGCCTCCAGCACCGGCTGGTCCGGCTCGATTGACCAGATCTGACCGCCCTTATCCTGCAGTAGATGTTTGACTTGCAGCATCTTGGCCTCCGCTTCGCGCGACAGCGGCGCTGCCGCCTGGAGGCAGTGTAGCGTTGTTTGCGCGCCGCTGCGCCTGCGCTGCAGCGCAGGCGAGCCAGATGGCGACACGGTCTTCAGCGGGCGCGTTGTGCACGAGGTTCAGGCAGTCTCCGGCGCGGTTGCCGACAGCGCCTCGACGATCCGCTCGCGCTCGGCACGCAAGCGCGCCGGCAGATGTTCGCCGAAGCTTTCGAGATAGCGCTCGATATCGGCCATTTCGGCCTGCCAGCCGGCGGCGTCGACTTCCAGCAGCGCGGCCAGTGCGTCGGCGTCGAGATCCAGCCCGTCGAGATCCAGATCCTGCGCCCGCGGCAAGCGACCGATCGGCGTGTCGAGCACGCCGGCCTTGCCTTCGCAGCGGTCGATGATCCACTCCAGCACGCGCAGGTTGTCGCCGAAGCCCGGCCACAGGAAGTGGCCGTCGGCGTCCTTGCGGAACCAGTTGACGTGGAAGATCTTCGGCAGCCGCATGCCGGGCCGGTCGAAGGACAGCCAGTGCGCGAAATAGTCGCCGTAGTTGTAGCCGCAGAAAGGCTTCATGGCCATCGAATCGCGGCGCAGCACGCCGACCGTGCCGGTCGCCGCGGCGGTGGTCTCCGATCCCATCGAGGCACCCACCAGCACGCCGTGCGCCCAGTCGCGTGCCTCGAACACCAGCGGTATCAGGGTGGGCCGTCGGCCGCCGAAGATGATCGCGGAGATCGGCACGCCGCCGGCGGCTTCGGCCTGCTCCGACCAGGACGGGCACTGCCGGGTCGAGGAGGTGAAGCGCGAGTTGGGGTGCGCCGCGGTGCCCTGGGTGGGATCCCAGGGGCGGCCCTGCCAGTCGGTGACGGGCTTGCCCGGCAGGCCTTCCCACCAGGGCTGGTTGTCGGCGGTCACCGCCACGTTCGTGTAGATGGTGTCGTGGGCAATCGTCGCCATCGCGTTGGCGTTGGTCTTGTCGCTGGTGCCGGGCGCGACGCCGAAGAAGCCGGCTTCCGGATTGATCGCCCACAGGCGGCCGTCCTCGCCCGGCGTCATCCAGCAGATGTCGTCGCCGATGGTCCACACTTTCCAGCCGGCCTCGCGATAGGCGGGCGGCGGGATCAGCATGGCCAGGTTGGTCTTGCCGCAGGCGGAGGGGAAGGCCGCGGCGAGGTAGTGGACCTCACCCTGCGGATTCTCGATGCCGACGATCAGCATGTGCTCGGCCAGCCAGCCTTCGCTGCGCGCCTGCCAGGAGCCGATGCGCAGAGCGTGGCACTTCTTGCCGAGCAGGGCGTTGCCGCCGTAGCCCGAGCCGATCGACTTGATCGTGAGCTCTTCGGGAAAGTGCATGATCCAGCGATGCTCCGGGTCGAGGTCGCCGACCGAGTGCAGGCCCTTGACGAAGTGCCCCTCGCGCTCGATCCGCGCCAGCGCCGGCGCGCCCATGCGGGTCATCATGTGCATGTTGGCGACCACATAGGGGCTGTCGGTAATTTCCACCCCGCAGCGCGAGAGCGGCGAGTCGATCGGCCCCATGCAGTAGGGAATCACGTACATGGTGCGCCCGCGCATGCAGCCTTCGAACAGGGCGTCGATGCGGGCGTGCGCTTCCGCGGGCGCCAGCCAGTGGTTGTTGGGGCCGGCGTCTTCGCGCTTGCTGGTGCAGACCAGGGTGAGCTTTTCCACCCGCGCCACGTCGCGCGGATCGCTGCGGTGCAGATAGCAGTTCGGGTGGGTTTCCTGGTTGAGCTCGAGCAGCGTGCCGTCGGCCAGCATGCGCTGCACCAGCGACCGGTATTCGGCCTGTGAGCCGTCGCACCAGTGGATGCGATCGGGCTGGGTGAGGCGGGCCGTTTGCTCGACCCAGTCGTTGAGTGCCTTTAGCTTGCTGGTCATGCGGTGGAGGGCTGCGCGTACGCCAAATGAGGAGAGGCACGGCAAGGTAGCGAGCGCGCGCGGCGCGTGCAAGGACGCGCGCAGCATGCGCGCGCCGTGCCCGAGGCGGCGCTCAGGGTGGAATGAGGATGTCGATGAAGTCGCGGATGTAGGCCTCGAACTCCTCGTGGTTCATGCGCGGCTGGCCGATTTGCGCCAGCTGCACGAAGCCGACGTAGGCGGACCAGGCGAGGCGCGCCCGGTTGGCCGCGGTGGTCGCGCTGAAGCCGGCCTGGCGGAAGGCATCGATCACGAAGCCGAGCCGACGCTCGGCGACCCGCTCGATGAAGGGACGGATCAGCGGCTGGTCCATCGACTTGAGTAGCGCGGCGAACAGAGCGTGCGAGGGGCGGCGGTGGCTGGCCTGGCGCACCAGCTCGCGGACTCGCTCGCGCGGATCGTCGACCGCCGCGATCGGCCCCAGCACTTCTTCCTCGTCATCCTGCTCCCAGCGCTTGAGCGCCGCTTCGAGCAGCGCCTCGCGGCTCGGAAAATGCCAGTAGAAGCTGCCCTTGGTGACGCCGAGCCGGCGCGCCAGCGACTCCACCGCGACCGCGCCAAGGCCGCCTTCGGCCAGCGCGACCAGGGCCTCGCGTTCCCAGTCGGCGGCGCTGAGGCGTGAGCGAGACTCGGCCCTGGGTGCGCTTGCGTTCATCTTTTGAGTGTGACGCAAGAGGCCTGCGCCTGTCATGTGCGTTGAGGTTGCCGGCGTGCCACAGACGTTGATTTCGCGGCGCTTTCAATCCATACTGCCGCGTATGGTAGCGATGACCGACACGAATCGCGCGGCCCCGCGCGAGCGTCTGCGGCGTCCGGACGACATCGAGCTTGCGCTGCGCCACTGGCCGGCCGCGGGCCGCGCGGTCGTCCTCGCACACGGCTTCGGCCAGACCAGTGGCGCCTGGACGCGCAGCGCGGAAACCCTGTCGCAGGCCGGCTTCGACTGCTGGAGCTTCGATGCTCGCGGGCACGGCGAGAGCAGCTGGCGTGACGCGGCGCCGTATCGCTTCGGGGCGATGGCGGACGACCTGGCCGCGGTCGCGAGACACGCCGGCACGCGGCCCGTCTTGGTCGGCGCCTCGATGGGCGGCTTGCTCGGGCTGACGGCGCAGCAGCGTTCGGGCGCGCCGTTTGGCGCCATGGTCCTGGTCGACATCACGCCGCGCTGGGAAACCCGCGGCGTCGAGCGCGTGCTCGATTTCATGCGTGCGCACTCCGGCGGCTTCGCCTCGATGGCCGAAGCGCGCGCCGCGGTGGCGGAATATCTGCCGCAGCGCAGCGCACGCTCCGGCTCGGGACGCCTGGGCGAACTGCTGGTCGAGCGCGGCGACGGGCGCCTGCACTGGCATTGGGATCCGCGCCTGATCGATGACCTGATCCCGGGCGCCGACGCCTGGCAGCCGCAGTTCGCCGAAGCGCTGCGCCACATGCGCGTGCCGCTGCTGCTGGTCAGCGGCGGCGCCAGCGACGTGGTTTCGCAGTCCACCATCGCCGAATTCATGGCGCTTGCGCCGCGCGCCCGGCGGGTTGTCGTGCCGCACGCCGGCCACACCGTCGCGGGAGACGACAATTACGCCTTCACCCGCAGCGTTCTCGAGTTCCTGCAGTCACCTGAGGTCAAGGAGTCATCATCATGATCGCTTGGGTTCCCTTCTTCGCCGGGCTCGTCGCTTCGCTCGCCGCTGCCTGGTTCCGCTGGAAGCTGCCGGTCTGGAGCCTCGCCACCGCCGCCGCCATCCTCGGACTTGGCCTCTGGGCCGGCTCGTCCTGGTTCGCCATCGGCCTACCGCTGCTGCTGCTCGCGGTGTTCGCGCTGCCGCTCAATTTCGACGAGTTTCGCCGCGAGAAGATCACCGCGCCGCTGCTCGCCGCCTTCGAGAAGGCGCTGCCGAAGCTCTCGGAGACCGAACAGGTCGCGCTCGACGCCGGCACGGTCGGCTTCGAGGGCGAGCTGTTCAGCGGCAAGCCCGACTGGAGCAGGCTGCTCGAACTGCCCAAGCCCGCGCTTTCCGCCGAGGAGCAGGCCTTTCTCGACGGTCCGGTGGAAGAGCTCTGCGCCATGGTCGACGACTGGCAGATCAGCCACGAGCTGGCCGACCTGCCGCCGGAGATGTGGCAGTTCCTGAAGGAACAGAAGTTCTTCGGCATGATCATCCCGAAGGAGTACGGCGGCCTCGGCTTCTCGGCGCTGGCGCACTCGGCGGTGCTGCAGAAGATGGCCGGCCTGTCGGCGACGCTGTGCTCGACGGTGGCGGTACCGAACTCGCTCGGGCCGGGCGAGCTGCTGGTCCACTACGGCACCGATGAGCAGAAAAACTACTACCTGCCGCGCCTCGCCGACGGCCGCGAGGTGCCCTGCTTCGCGCTGACCGGCCCCTACGCCGGCTCCGACGCCACTTCGTTGCCCGACTACGGCATCGTCTGCAAGGGCGAGTGGGAGGGCGCCAACGTGCTCGGCGTGCGCCTCACCTTCGACAAGCGCTACATCACCCTGGCGCCGGTGGCGACCATCGTCGGCCTCGCCTTCCGCATGTTCGACCCCGAGCGCCTGCTGGGCGACCGCGAAGACCTCGGCATCACTCTCGCGCTGATGCCGCGGGAAACGCCCGGCCTCGAGATCGGCCGCCGCCATTTCCCGCTCAACACCCCGTTCCAGAACGGCCCGGTGCGGGGCAAGGACGTCTTCATCCCGCTCGCGCAGCTGATCGGCGGCCCGGACATGGCCGGGCAGGGCTGGCGCATGCTGGTCGAGTGCCTGTCGGTCGGCCGCGCCATTTCGCTGCCCTCCAACACCACCGGCGGCGCGCGCATGGCGGTCGCCGCGAGCGGCGCCTACGCCCGCATCCGCAAGCAGTTTGGCCTCGCCATCGGCCGCTTCGAGGGCGTCGAGGAGGCGCTGGCGCGGATCGGCGGTCACACCTATCAGATCAGCGCGCTGGCGCTGGAGACCGCAGCCGCGGTCGATCGCGGCGAAAAGCCCGCGGTGCCTTCGGCGATCGCCAAGTACCACGCCACCGAGCGCGCCCGCGAAGTGGCGAAGGACGCCATGGACGTGCACGGCGGCAAGGGCATCATCCTCGGCCCCGCCAACTACCTGGGCCGCGGCTGGCAGAGCGCGCCGATCGCGATTACCGTGGAAGGCGCCAACATCATGACGCGCAGCCTGATGATCTTCGGCCAGGGCGCGATCCGCTGCCATCCCTGGGTGCTGAAGGAGATGGAGTCGCTCAAGCTCGAGGACCGCGACCAGCGCCTGCGGGCCTTTGACGCCGCGCTCTTCAGCCACATCGGTTTCGCCATCTCGAATGCGGTGCGCAGTCTCGTGCTCGGCCTCAGCTTCGCCAAGATCGGCGCCGTCCCCGGAGACGTCTATACCCGGCGCTACTTCCGCAAGCTGAACCGCTACGCCGCGGCGCTCGCGCTGGTGGCGGATACCTCGATGCTGGTGCTCGGCGGCCGGCTCAAGTTCAAGGAAAAGATCTCGGGGCGGCTTGGCGATGTGCTGTCGAACCTGTACATCGCAAGCGCCATGCTGAAGCGCTTCAAGGATCAGGGCTATCCGCTCGCCGACCGGCCATTCCTCGCCTGGGGCTTCCACGATTCGGTGTACCGCATGCAGGAGGCGCTCGACGGCGTGCTGCGCAACTTCCCCATGCGCCCGGTCGCCTGGGGCCTGCGCTTGCTGGTGTTTCCGCTGGGCCGCAGCGAGCTGCCGCCTTCGGATCGTCTCGGCCGCCGCGTGGCCCAGCTCCTGACCCAGCCCAACGAGGCGCGCGAGCGCCTGATCGGCGAGATCTACCGCACCCCCTCGGCGAACAATCCGGTGGGCCGGATGAACCAGCTGCTGCCCGAGGTGATCGCCGCCGAGGCCGTCGAGCGCAAGTTCCTGAAGGCGGCCAAGGCCGGTGAGCTCGCCGGCTACGACTACGACGCCCAGCTGGCCGACGCGGAAGCCAGGGGCGTGCTGAGCGCCGACGAGCGCGCCCAGCTGGCCCACGTGCGCGAGGCGAGCTTCGAGTTCATCTCGGTGGACGACTTCGAGGGCGAGGAGCTGATGGCCGCCAAGCCACGTGCCGAGCGCAAGGCCCGCTCGCGCAAGCTGCCCAGGGACTGAAGCAGCCGCCTGATGTGCGGCGAGCCGGATCGCGCGGCGTCCGCCGCCGCGTCGTCGCTCGCCGCGCGACGCTATGCTGGCGAGATTCCGATCCCGGAACCTGCGGCATGCCCTACACCCCGATTCTCGCCACGCTCGGCTACGTGCTCTCTCCCGAGCGCGATCGGGTGCTGATGATCCACCGCGACGCGCGCGCCGACGATCCACATTTCGGCAAGTACAACGGACTCGGCGGCAAGCTGGAGTCGGACGAGGACGTCGCCGCCTGCATGCGCCGCGAGATTCGCGAGGAAGCTGGCATCGAGTGCGCCGCCCTGAGCCTGCGCGGCACCGTGAGCTGGCCGGGTTTCGGCAAGGGCGGCGAGGACTGGTTCGGCTTCATTTTCCTGGTCACGGCCTTTGTCGGCAGCCCGCGCCGCCACAGCGCCGAAGGTACGCTCGACTGGATCGAGCTCGCGCGGCTGGCCGAACTGCCGATGTGGGAGGGCGATCGTCACTTCCTGCCGCTGGTCTTCGATCGCGATCCGCGACCTTTCCACGGCGTGCTGCCCTACCGCGACGGGTGCCCGCTGCGCTGGACGGTATCGCGACCGTAGCCTGTCCACGCCGCGCGGGTTCGTCCGCGCCGCAAGGCCCGGCGCGCGGCCGCGCGGGGCTCGCGATCAGAGCGCCGCGGTCAGCTCGGGGACGATCTCGAACAAGTTGCCCACCAGGCCGATGTCGGCCACTTCAAAGATCGGCGCTTCCGGATCCTTGTTGATCGCGACGATGGTGCCGGCGTCCTTGATTCCGGTCAGATGCTGGATGGCGCCGGAGATGCCGATCGCGATGTACAGCTCGGGGGCGATGATCTTTCCGGTCTGGCCGACCTGCAGGTCGCTCGGCACGTAGCCTGCGTCGACCGCCGCGCGCGAGGCGCCGACCGCGGCGCCGAGCTTGTCGGCCAGCGCGTAGATGATTGCGAAGTGGTCCGCCGAACCCAGCGCGCGCCCGCCGGAGACGACCTTCGCCGCCGACTGCAGGTCGGGACGGTCACTCCTGCCCTGGGTGAGCTCGACGAAGCGAGTGTGATTTGGCAGGCTGACGTCGAGCGTCAGCGCCTCGATCACCGCGGTGCCGCTGCTCATGCTCGCCGCCGGCCACGAGGCCGTGCGCACGGTGCCGACCAGGAGCCGATCGGCCGGCGCTTCGACGGTGACGATCGCGTTGCCGGCGTAGATCGGCCGGGTGAAGCGATAGGGACCGTCGACGGCGGAGATGTCCGAGACCTGGGCTACGCCGAGCAGGGCGGCGGCGCGTGGCAGGACATCCTTGCCGAACGTGGTGGAGGGCGCCAGCAGATGGCTGTAGCTGCCGCTCTGAACCGTGGCGACGATCTGCGGTGCCAGGACCGCGGCCAGCGCGTGGGCGTTTTCCGCACGCTCGATCGTGAGCACCTTGCTGACGCCCTCGATCTTTACCGCTTCAGCGGCGATCGGCGCGGTTTCGGAGGCGAGAACCAGCAGGTCGATGCCGGCGCCACCCATTCGTGCGGCGGCGCTGACGCAGCGCGCCGTGCTCGCGTTGAGTTTGCCGCCGAGGTGCTCGGCGACGATCAGAATCCGCTTGCTCATCAGATCAGCCCCTTGGTCTTGAGCGCCGAGACCAGTTCGGCAACGTCCTTCACCATCACGCCCTTGCTGCGTTTGGGTGGCGGTGCAAAGTGCGTCGACTGGAGGTGATCACCGGATTCAACGCCGAGTTCACCGAGCTGCAGGGTCTCGATCGACTTCGACTTGGCCTTCATGATGTCGGGCAACTTGATGAAGCGCGGTTCGTTCAGGCGCAGGTCGGTGGTGATCACCGCCGGCAGCTCGAATTCGATGGTTTCGAGGCCAGCGTCGACTTCACGGGTGACCCGCGCCATGGAGCCATCCACTTCGAGCTTCGAAGCGAAAGTCGCCTGCGGCCGATCCCACAGCGCCGCCAACATCTGGCCGGTCTGGTTGCAGTCGTCGTCGATCGCCTGCTTGCCGAGCAGCACGAGGTCTGGCTGCTCGCGTTCGATCAGCTTGAGCAGCGCGCGCGCTGCGGTCAGCGGCTGTACGGTTTGGTCACTCACCACGTGAATCGCACGGTTGGCGCCCATGGCCAGGCCGTTGCGGATGTGCGGCTGCGCGTCGGCCGGGGCGATGGTGGCGATCACCACTTCGCTGGCCGCGCCCTTGTCGCGCAGGCGCAAGGCTTCTTCCAGCGCGATGTCGTCAAAGGGATTGGCCGACAGCTTGACGCCGTCGGTGACCACGCCGGAGCCGTCCGGTTTGACCTGGATGCGCACGTTGAAATCAACCACGCGCTTGTAGCCGACCAGGATCTTCATCGGGTGCTGTTCCTCACTGCGGAAGGCGCGCGGAGTCGTTCGTCGGCGCGCGAATCCTCGATTTTAGCGGAAACGCCGACGGCTCGCCGGCGACGCGGTGTGTGCCGTACTCGGGTTTTCCACAGCCGCTGTGGAAACCGCTGTGCACAACCGCGGGATGGATCGGCGTGCGCGGCGGCGGCATGCGGGTCGCGTTCGGAATGCTCATTTTCTGACCAGCTGCCCGCTGGCCCAAGCCAGCATGGCGTTGGCGAAGCGTTCGGCCGAGCCTTCGCCACAGGCAAAAAACAGCGAGGGTTCGGTGAGCTCCAGTTCGAGAAGGCGCGGGCTGCCGTCGGCTGCGCGGATCAGGTCGACGCGGGCGTAAAGGAGCGGTTCGGGGAAGGGCAACGCGGCCAGCGCAGCCTGTCCCAGGCGGAGCTCGTCGGCCGCGGGCTCGCGTGGGCTGATTTGTTCCGGCGCGAACAGCGCCGCTGTCGGTTCCTCGCCGCGGCGCAGCAGCGGACCCTTGCGCGCGGCGTGGCTGAAGCGGCCCGCGACGTACACCAGCGCGGTCTCGCCGGCGGTGTCGACTTGCGCCAGATACGGCTGCAGCAGCGCGCTCCGCCAGGCAGCGAGCAGGCGCGCGAGCTGCGCAACCGCAGCGTCGCGCTCACCGCGCGCGTGGCGCTGTGCATCGCGCGAGCCGGCGCCGACCGCCGGCTTGATCACGAACTCGCCCGCCGCGGCGCCAGCGCCGGTGAGGAAGGCGTCGATTGCTGCCTGCGCCGACTCGTCTGGCTCGACGAAGCGACTCGGCACGCAGGTGACCCCGGCGCGTGTGAGCTCGGCGAGATAGTGCTTGTCGGTATTCCACGCCACGACCGCTGGTGGGTTCAGCAGGCAGGTGCTCGCGGCGGCGCGTTGGATCCAGTCCAGAAACTCCGGCAAACGTTCGGTGTAATCCCAGGTCGAACGCAGCACCGCCAGCTCGAAGTCCGACCAGTCGACCGCCGGATTGTCCCAGTCGACCACCTGCACCGCAGCTCCGCGCTCGGCCAAGGCACTCCGTAGTGGCGGCAGGTCCTCGTCGAGCGAACGGGCCGCGCGGGCGCTGACGAGGGCAACTTGCCGCATGAGAATTTCCGCTGCCGAAAGCCCGATATCGTGGCGCGATCGCAGCGGCCGCTCAAGCCGCAGCAGTCGTTTCCGGCGCGCGCTCTTGCCGCGACGAGAATGCCGACGTCGATCGGCGCACGCACTTGAAGGCGAGCCGACGCTGGGTGCACACTAAGCCGCGCCGGGCGTCTGGTGGCGGCCGCGCAATGCTTTCTTGTGGCGAAAGCTTGGAAACTTGTGGTCATCGCCGTGACGGCGGAGGCCCAGCGCCTCAAGTCGTTATAGCCAAAGGTACCGGGTTCCCGCGTTTGCGAGAACGACGAGGGGAAGCGGAGTTCTTCAGGCATCCCTTGAGGATGTGCGACAGGGAATCGACGGATGTGGCGCTGCCGCGATTTGCGCGCGGCGCGGCGGACGGGCTCCGGCGGATGCCGCGGCCGGATCGGCACGGGAGATCGGCAGCAATGCGGCGGTTTGGGATCGGACTGGCAAGTTTTATCCTGACGCTCGGCTGTGCGCAGGCGCAGCAGGCGGCATACGACCAACTGAACGACGATCGGGGCCCCTCGGTCGCGCACGCAATTCCGCTCAGCTACGTCGGCGGCAGCGGGCGCATTTCGATCGGCATCGACCAGGACGGCAACAGCACCGGCGAGGCGCTCGGTGTCTTCGACAACACCGGTGAACACGCCTACATCGGCCAGCTCTGGTGGGGTCACGGTGGCGCCGGCGGCGTGCAGTTCGGCTACAACTGGCTGTGGGGCGGCATGACCTTGAGCCAGGCACAGGAGCAGCCCGACCGGGTCACGGTCGCGCGCAGCATGATCGCGCTCGATCAAAACGAGTTCAAGGACCGCAAGGCGACCTTCGGTTTCGGTATCGAGCGGCCCAACTATTCGCTCGATGCCTACCTGTCGATGGCGGCCAGCGGCAGCCGCGCTGCCGGCGCGCGCAGCATCGCTACGCCGAACCTGCTCAGTGGCAGCGATGAGCTGGGCAGCTTCAACCAGCTGGAAACGGTCATCACCACGGACAGCTTTGCCACGCGCTCCTACGACACCGGGATCGGCTTTCGGGCCTCGCATTTCTCCGATCCGCTCGGGCTTCGCGTCTACGCTGGCCTCGACTATCAGCACGGCAAGGGCGGCGCACGCGTGTTCACCGTGTCGACCGGCATCGACAAGCTGCTCGGCACTCGGGGCTGGAGCATGTCGGGCCAGGTCGAGCACGACGAGATGTCGACCGATCCGCTGCTGGGCGTGTCCTCGGACACCCGCGGCATGTTCTACCTGCGCTACGAGTTTGGCGGGCGCGTGTTCGTACCGACGTCGGAGTTGACTTCGCCGGCCTGGATTTCGCGCGCGTTGGTCAGCCCGCCGCCGCAGCACCCGCGTATCGTGCGCACCTATACCCGCCGCACGGGCAGCACGACGACTCGTGAAGTCGGTCCGAAGGAATATACCAACCTGTATCCGACGGCGCGCAACGATAGCCTGAGCCTGGTGGTCGATTCCCCACCGGCGCTGATCGACGTGCTGGCCAACGATACCGATCCGGACGGCGACTTGCTGTCAATCGTCGCGGTCACGCCGCCGCAGCACGGCAGCGCCACGATCACGGGTGGGGCGATCCTCTACACCCCCGAGGCCGGCTACATCGGTAGCGACGGCTTCGGCTACACCATCAGCGATGGCAGCAGCACCGCCAGTGCCGATGTCCAGATCACGATTTCGGCCCGCCCCAATCAGTCGCCGATTGCGCGCGACGACAACGCACGCACCAGCGACGGGGTGCCGCTCACGATCAACGTGCTGGCCAACGACAGCGACCCGGACGGAGATTCGCTGCAGCTCGTTTCGCTCACGCAGCCTGGGCACGGCAGCGCAGCGATCAGCGGCGAACACGTGATCTACACGCCCGAGCCCGGCTACAGCGGCGGCGACCAGTTCAGCTACACGCTGAGCGACGGGCAGGGCGGCAGCGCCACCGCGACGGTGTTCATCGTCGTCGATCCGCAGCCGAACCGACCGCCAGTGGCGGTGGATGACAGCGCTTTTCTGGCGAGCACCCAAACCGATATCGCGATCGCAGTGCTGACCAACGACTTCGATGCCGATGGCGACGCGCTGAGCGTGATCGCGGTGAGCCAGGGCCAGTATGGCAACGTTGTGATCCTGCCCGACCAGAGCGTGCGCTACACCTTGATGGCCGGTCGGCCAACGACAGCGGATCAGTTCAGCTACACGATCAGCGACGGACGCGGGGGCACCGCCAGCGCACGGGTGAACGTGCGCTTCAACGCAACAATCAACCGCGCACCGATTGCGCGCGATGATCGGGCAACGACCCAGGTCGATACGCCGGTGAGCATCGACGTGCTGGCCAATGACAGTGATCCAGACGGTGATTCGATCACGGTGGCGAGCGTGGACACGCCCAGCCACGGCAGCGCCAGCCGCGCCAGTGACGGAACCGTCACGTATACGCCGGACGTCGGTTTCGTCGGCAGTGATCGCTTCACCTACGTTACGCGCGACAGTGACGGCCGCATGAGCATGCGGGCGACCGTGTATGTGATGGTGCAGGCGCTGGTTGCGAATCAGCCGCCGGTGGCGGTCGACGACAGTGCGACGCTCGTTGCAGGCACGTCCCAAGACATCGACGTGCTGGCCAACGACAGCGATGCGGATGGTGATCCGCTGAGCGTCATTGCGGTGACTCAAGGCACGCTCGGCAGCACCACGATCCTGCCCGACGGCAGAATCCGCTACACCTCGATGGGTGCGACGGCGACCGGTACGGACCAGTTCAGCTACACGATCAGCGACGGTCGCGGCGGCACCGCCAGCGCGATGGTGGCGGTCACCGTGGTGCCGGTGGTCGTGAACCAGGCCCCGATCGCGGTCGACGACAGCGCGACGCTCGTTGCCGGTACGTCCCAAGACATCGACGTGCTGGCCAACGACAGCGATGCGGATGGCGATCCGCTGAGCGTCATCGCGGTGACTCCGGGCACGCTCGGCAGCACCACGATCCTCCCCGACGGCAGAATCCGCTACACCTCGTCGGACCCGGCGGGCGTCGGCACCGACCAGTTCAGCTACACGATCAGCGACGGTCGCGGCGGCACCGCCAGCGCGATGGTGGCGGTCACCGTGGTGCCGGTGGTCGTGAACCAGGCCCCGATCGCGGTCGACGACAGCGCGACGCTCGTTGCCGGTACGTCCCAAGACATCGACGTGCTGGCCAACGACAGCGATGCGGATGGCGATCCGCTGAGCGTCATCGCGGTGACTCCGGGCACGCTCGGCAGCACCACGATCCTCCCCGACGGCAGAATCCGCTACACCTCGTCGGACCCGGCGGGCGTCGGCACCGACCAGTTCAGCTACACGATCAGCGACGGTCGCGGCGGCACCGCCAGCGCGATGGTGGCGGTCACCGTGGTGCCGGTGGTCGTGAACCAGCCGCCGATCGCGGTCGATGACATCGCGACGATTGCGCACGGCGCCGTAAGCGTGGTCATCCCGGTGCTGGACAACGACAGCGATCCGGATGGCGATCCACTGAGCGTGATCAGCACGAGCTTGCCGAGCTCCGGAGTCGTCACGATTCTCGCGGATGGTCGGCTGAGCTATGAACGAACCGACTTCGGAACTCCCATGGCCCCCGACCGGTTCAGCTATACGATCAGCGACGGTCAGGGGCACACGGCAAGCGCCATGGTGGCGGTGAATCCGCCGCTGAATTTCGCCCCGATTGCCGTCGACGATTCGTACATCATGGACCTCGGTGCCGGCAACGCGATGTACCTGGACGTGCTGTACAACGACAGCGATCCGGACGGCGATCCGCTCGAGATCATCGCGGCTACGAGCCCGGATCCACGCGGTATCGTGAACATTGACGGCGGCACCCGACTGCTCTTCGTGGCCATCGAAGCCGGAACCTATGTGGTGACCTACACGATTTCCGACGGCTACGGCGGTATCGCAACCGCAACGGCGACCATCAACGCGCATAACTGACGGCGACGGCTGCATGGGCTTTCGCCCGACAGCTTAGGGAGTATCAGAAAAAGTCGACCTTTGCTCGTCACTCCCGCGACGGCAGGAGTCCAGCGCCTTTGATTTCAAGGGCTTGAAGTAGCCGAATGCCCGCCTTCAAGGGCATTACGGATTTGTTCAGACCTTCCTTGAGCATCGTGAACCGCGTGCCGGCTGGTGCGTCGTGTGGCGCTCTTCCGGCGGCAGGCTTTCGATTTGCCCGAAGGGCGCTTCAGGCCAGGTCGTCGGTCCGGACCGGGTTCGGGAGCTTGCTCTGTGCCAGCGCCTCGGCGCGTTCAATTTCCGCAGTCGCAGTGCCTCCGCGCAAAACCGCGGGGGGCCGAGGTCGTCGCGCCGACCGCGTCGAGCCAGCGTCAGTCTAGGTGACTTCCGGTTCGTCGGCGGCTTGCCTTGTGCGGAGGCCGTCGGCGACGAAGATCGCGAGCGCGACCCAGATGCAGAGAAAGCCGATGAACTCGCTGCGCGCGAAGGGCTCGCGCAGGACCAGCACGCCGATCAGGAACTGCAGGGTCGGCGCGATGTACTGCAGGATGCCGACGCTCGTCAGCGGAATGCGCCGCACTGCGTAGGCAAAGCCGACCAAGGGCAGCGCGGTGACCAGACCGGAGAGCACCAGCAGGCTGGTGCAGAAAGCGCCGAAGCCCGCGCCGAAGCCGCCGTCGCCGTGGGCCTCGATCCAGCCGAGCCAGGCGAGTGCCGGCAGCAGGAGCCACGCGCTTTCGATGCCGAGCCCGGCCACTGCGTCGACGGGGGCCAGCTTGCGCAGCAGCCCGTAGACGCCGAACGAGAACGCGAGTGTCAAGGCGATCCACGGAAAGTGCCCGTACTGCAGCGCGAGCCACAGCACCCCACCCAGCGCGATCAGCACCGACAGCCACTGCAGCGGGCGCAGGCGTTCGCGCAGAAAGACGACGCCGATCAGCACGTTGACCAGCGGGTTGATGAAGTAGCCAAGCGCGGTCTCGACCACATGCCCGGCGTTGACGGCCCAGATGTAGAGCCCCCAGTTGATCGCGATCAGCAGGCCACTGACGCCGAGCAGCCAGCGCAGCCGCGGCTGGTGCGCGGTGCTCGTCGTCAGCCAGCGGCGACCGTCGCGCCAGAACAGAAAGGCTGCGACCAAAGCCGCGCTCCAGACGATCCGGTGCAGCAGAATCTGCAGCGAAGGCACCCGGTCGAGCGCCACCCAGTACAAGGGCAGCACGCCCCACAGCACGAAGCTGAGGACGGCTGCCCAGGTGCCAAGCGTGGTTTGGGAGCGGGTTGCCTGACTCATGCGTGGGGGTCTTGCGCCTGTGAGGCAGGCGGGCGTCGGTCTGCGAAGCCGACGCCGGGCGGGTTGGGAAGCGCGTCATTATCGGGGCTCGTCGCCAGCTGGGAAAGCTGCGGCGCCCAACCTGCGGCTGGCTCCGTCGGACAGCGGCGGTCGAGATCTTCGCGGGGTCGACGTGAGCCGAATTCATGCGTTTCGACGCATCCTGCCTTGCCGTCACCAACAGGGGTTCAGCGATGTCGAGCGGATTCACAGCTTCGCGCCACATGGCGCTCATCCTTGCGTCGGCAACACTGCCGGCGTTGTGCGCTGCGGCGCAGCCGGAACAAGCCTTTCGGACTTTGGACACGACTGCTGGCACGGCGGTGGAAGCAATCGCCACGCCGCTCGCGGCGTGGTCTGGAACGCTGGTCGACGGGCAGGGTGTGTTCCACCCGCTGCAACCCGTGCATCAGTCCGCACCGATCGCCGCGACGAGCAGCCCGCCACCTGCGTACTACGGGCAGGACCCCGCCGGCGCGCCGGCAGCCACTGCTTCGCGGCTGGAGATCCGCCTGCAGGGGTTGCGCTTCGATCCGCTGCACGAGGTGCCGCCGGTAGTGCCGGCGCTGGCGCAGGCGCCGGCTGCGATCGACGGGCCGGATTACCGACTGCTGCAATTCGTCGCGCCGATCCGCCTCGAGTGGAGGCAGGAGCTGGCGCGACGCGGTCTCGAAATCATCGACTATGTGCCTGATTTTGCCTATCTCGTGCGCGGCGAGCCGGCTGTCTTCGCGGACCTCGACAGCTGGAGTGCACTGCGCTGGAGTGGACCCTATCCCGCGGCTTTTCGCCTGTCTACCGGCTTGACCGATGAGGCCCTGCAGACTGTGCCCGCCACGGATGGGTTCTATCTGCTGCGCGGCTTCCCCGGCGAGCCGCTGGAACCGCTGCTGCGGGGGCTCGCCGAGCGCGGCGCGCGCGTGCTCGAGCAGGGCGCCGACAGCGGCGGCGGCGCCACGCTAAAGATCGGCGCGCCTGCCGCCGCGCTGCTCGATCTGGCGAACCTGCGTGCGGTGGCCTGGATCGAGCGCGCGCCGCATTGGAAACTGATGAACGCCGTCGCTCGCAGCAACCAGATCTTGCGCAAGGATCTGGTCGAGCAGGTCGCTGGCTACTACGGCCAGGGCGAGATCGTCGCCGTCACCGACACCGGCCTCAGCACCGGCGATGTCAATACGATCCACGCCGACTTCCAGGGGCGCGTGGTTGGCGCGGCGACCGGCGGGAGCTGCGCCGGTGACTGGGGCGGCCACGACGCACACGGTACCCACGTCGCCGGTTCCGTACTCGGCAGCGGCGTGCGCAGCGGCGCACACCCCGGTGCCGGCCAGTACAGCGGCTCGAATGCGGGTATCGCGCCGCGCGCCCGCCTCTTCATGTGGTCCACTTGTGAGGACTTCAGCAACCTTCCGCAGACCGACTTCTACAACAACTATTGGGCGCAGCTGTACGGTTGGGATCACGCGCTGCGCTCCAACAACAACTCCTGGGGCTCGGCGGACTCCGCCGACGAAGGCCGCTACAACGTGTACTCGCGCGATACCGACCGTTTCGTGCGCAATCACCCGGACATGGTGGCCGTGTTTTCCGCCGGCAACTCAGGCACCGACGACGACCTCGATGGCGTGTCGGACATGACCACGACCGCCCCGCCATCGACCGCAAAGAACCTGATTTCGGTAGGTGCGTCGGAGAGCGTCCGCGCCAGCGGCGGCTTCAATCCCGGGGGGCCCTGTGCCTACTACGGCGAATGCTGGCCGGACAACTTCCCGGTGGCGCCGCTCGCCTACGACCGGGTATCCGACAATCCTTGGGGCATGGTGGCGTTTTCCGGTCGCGGACCGACGCTCAGCGGACGTCTCAAGCCCGATATCGCGGCGCCCGGCACCAATATCGTTTCGGCGCGCTCGGAAATCGCTCCGACCGACAGCGTGTGGGGTGTCTACGACAACTGGTATCTATACGAAGGCGGCACCAGCATGTCTTCACCGCTGGTCACCGGCGGGGTGGCGGTGGTGCGCGAGTTCTTTCGCCGTGCGTTCAACGCCAACCCCAGCGCATCGCTGGTCAAGGCGGCGTTAATCAATGCCGCCAGCGACATGACGCCGGGCCAATATGGCGAGGTGTTTCGCCGACCCGACATCAATCAGGGTTGGGGTCGAATGGACCTTGCCGCGACGGTGCTGTTCGGCCCCGGCTACCTGCCGGCCTACTACGAAGCCTTCGGCGCCGCCTATGAACTGCACACCGGCGAGTATTCCGAAATCCCGATCGATGTGGAGGGCGGCTCGGGTCTCTGGGTCACGCTCGCCTGGCTCGATGTCGCCGGAACGGAAGCGTCCCACGGCGCCCTGGTCAACGACCTCGACCTGGAGGTCGTCACCCCCAATGGCACCACGCTCTACGGCTTCGCTGGCGTCGTCGGCCAGCAGCGCGATCGTTACAACAACTTCGAAGGCGTGGACATCGCCTCGGCCGCGGCTGGAACCTACAAGATCCGCGTCAAGGGGTACAACGTGGCCATCGGGTCGCAGTCCTACTCCGTGGTGGTGACCGGGAACCTCGCGATCTCCGACCTCATCTTCCGCAACGGCTTCGAGTGAGCCGGCGCTGAACCGGATCGTCGCGGCGGCGCGCTTCGTGGCGGGAGCGTGTCGCCGCCCGCGGCCTTGCTAGAAACCCGCGTGGAACCACGGCGCCGCGGATTCTCTGGTGGCGGACCTTCTCGCATCGCGTCCTCCCGGACCGTGATCCAGCGAAGACCTTTCGTGATTGCCGTCTGGGTTTTGTTCTTGGCTCATGTGCTGCGCGGTGGCAGTGCTCTGGATGCGCTCTGCGTCAAGTTCTGTCGAGTGCGCTGACGGCGGCGGCGTTCACCGCCGTGCGCTGGCGCCGGGCACGCCGCTGCCGCGTTCGCAGTCTGACGACCCCACCGCATCCTTCGAGTCACTCCCAAGCGCGCGGTGCTGCGGTGCATGACGCCCGGCCTGTGTTGCGGGGCTTGAGTTCGGAGCATCGGGCGATGCCGGGGGCGGTCGGCGTGTGAGGGTGCGCTTGCGGTTATGATCCGTGGAGGTCGAAAACGACGTCCGGATGGGTCGGGTCATGGTCGATCCAATCGACGCATCTTCACTGCTCGGCCGGGGCGCTGACGCGACGCTGGAGCCGGTGATCTACCGCCAGCTTCGCGCGCTCGCGCGCCGTGCGCTGGCGGGCGAGGACGCGCTGCTGACGCTGGACACGACCGCGCTGGTGCACGAGGCCTGGCTCAATCTGGCCGATCACGCCGGGGTCTTCGTCGATCGCGCCCACTTCTTCGCCTTCGCGGCGACCTCGATGCGCAGCATCTTGGTCGACCACGCGCGGCGGCGGCTGGCGCAAAAGCGCGGCGGGGGCAGGAAGCCGGAGGACGTGGACATCTCGGAAATCCCGGGGGAGCAGGCGGCATCGGAGCTGCTGGCGCTGGACTCGGCGCTGAGCCGCCTGGATGCGGTCGAGCCGCGCCTGGCGCGGGTGGTGGAGCTGCGTTTCTTCGCCGGGCTGACGGTGGAGGAAACGGCCGAGGCGCTGGGTGTGGTGGGGCGCAGCGTGGTGCGCGACTGGGCGCGGGCGCGGGTGTTCCTGAAGGAGGCGATGGGGTGAGCGGCGGCGTGATCGAACGTCGCTGGCTCGAGCTGGGACCGCTGTTCGACGCGGCCTGGGATCTGGACGCGGAGGCGCGCGCCCGATTCATCGAGGACGTTGGCGATGTCGAGCTGCGGACGGGGCTGGCCCGGCTGCTGGCCGAGGCGGCGGACGCGAGCCCGCTGGATGCGGGCAGCGGCCGCTTCGCCGCGGCCCTGGTCGACGCGGAACCGGGGATCGAGGGCAGCCGGCTGGGGTCGTGGCGGGTCGGCGCGCTGATCGGCAGCGGCGGCATGGCCAGTGTGTTCTCGGCTGAACGGGATGACGGCGCCTTCGCGCAGAAGGTGGCCATCAAGATCCTGCGCTACGGCGTCCACGACCGCAGCGAGCGCGAGCGCTTCGTGCGCGAGCGGCGGATTCTGGCGCGGCTGGATCATCCGCACATCGCGCGCCTGCTGGACGGCGGCTTCACCGAGGCGGGCGTGCCGTGGTTCGCGCTCGAGTACGTGGACGGCGATCCGGTCACGGTCTGGTGCGACCGGCAGAAGCTCGGGCTCGATGCGCGCCTGCGCCTTTTCATCGGCGTCTGCGGCGCGGTGGCCTACGCGCACCGCAACCTGATCGTCCACCGCGATCTCAAGCCGGGCAATATCCTGATCCGCGAGGACGGCACGCTCAAGCTGCTCGATTTCGGCATCGCCAAGCTGCTCGATGACGAGAGCGCGGGCCACACCGTGGTACGCATGCTGACGCCCGCCTACGCCGCGCCCGAGCAGTATGGCGACGCGCTGGTCACGACCGCCGCCGACGTCTACGCGCTGGGCGTGCTGCTGCACGAGCTGCTGGTCGGCGTCCGTCCGCGCTGGCGTGACGACGCGACCCTGATCCCCGCGTCGAGCTTCGTGACCGGCCCGACGGCGGAGGCCGCCGCAGGGGCGCGAAACAGCGATCCGCGCAGCCTGCGGCGGCGCGTCGGCGGCGAACTCCAGCTCATTCTCGCCAAGGCCCTGCAGCCCGATCCGGCGCTGCGCTACGCCGGTGCCGACGAGCTGGCCCGGGATCTGGAGCATCACCTGGCCGGTCTGCCCATCAGCGCGCGCGCGGATTCACGTCGCTACCGGTTTTCCAGGTTCGTGCGCCGGCATCGCCTCGGGATCGCGCTCGCGGCCGGCTTTCTGGTCGTCATCCTGGTTGGCATCGGGGCCACCCTGTGGCAGGCGCGGACGGCGCAGCAGGAGGCGGTACGCGCCAACGCCACGCGCGACTTCGTGCTGGCGCTGTTCGAGGGCGTGACCCCGGACGAAAGCAAGGGACGCGATGTCTCGGCGCGCGAACTGCTCGATCGCGGCGCGGCGCGCCTGGGCCAGACCCTGGCCGAGCGCCCCGCGCTCGAGGCCCAGCTCGCCGGCTCGCTGGCTGCGGCCTATCGCCAGCTCGGCGCCTTTGAGCAGGCGGACGTACTGGTCGAACGCGCCCTGCAGCGGGCCGGCAAGGACGCGTCCCGCGCCCCCGCCCTGGCCGAACGTGGCCGACTGCGCGCGGCCCAGGGCCGTCTGGAGGAGGCCGAAGCGGACGTGCGCGCTGCGATCGCCGCGGGACCGCCGCAGCGGGCTGAGCGGGAGCTGCTGCTGGCGCGGATTCTTTCCGAGCGCGGCCAGCTCGTCGAGGCGCGGGAACTCGTCGAACGCGTGCTCGACGAGGCCCGCGAACGGCAGCCCGAGATCGAGATGCAGGCCCTGACCGAACTGGGCGGCATCCGCTTCCACGCGGGCGAGCTGGGCGAAGCCGCGGCAGCGCTCACCGAGGCGGTCGCGCTGCGCGGCGAGCGCAACGGTGAAGAGCACACCGCGACCGCCACCGCGGTCCACGATCTGGGCGTGGTGGTGCTGCAGCAGGGTGACGCCGCGGCCGCCACCGAACTCTTCGGGCGCGCGCTGGCCACGCGTCGCAAGCTGCTCGGCGCCGAGCATCCCGACGTCGCCGACAGTGAGTTCAACCTGGGTACGGCGCTGCGACAGCGCGGCGATCTCGCGGGTGCCGCAGCGCACATCGAGCACGCCACGGCCATGCAGGAGCGTCTGCTCGGTGAAGCCCATCCGGCGATCGCCAACGGCTACAACTCGCTCGCCCTGGTCGCCTACGCGGAAGGAGATTTTGCGCGCGCCATCGAAGGTTTTCGCAAGGCGATCGACAGCGCGCGCCTGAGCTACGGCGATCGGCATCCGACGCTGACCACGATGTTCAACAATCTGGCCGGCCTTGAACGCAGCGTCGGTCGGCTCGACGCGGCCGAGCGCGACGCGCGCAGCGCGCTGGCCAGCGCCAGCCTGCTGGGCCCTGCGCACTATCTGGTCGGCGTGGCGCGGCTGGGGCTGGGCACCACCCTGATCGAGCGCGACTCGTTGGATGAGGGGCTGGCCGAACTGCGCCAGGCCCACGCCGAGCTGAGCGCCGCTCTCGGCCCGGACCACAGCTCCACCCTGCTGACCCAGGCGGTTCTGGCCATCGCCCATCTGCGGCAGAACGATCTGGCGCACGCGCGCGAGCTGGCCGAGGACGCGGCCGAACGCGGTGCGGCCTCCTTTCCGCTGGGTCATCCGCAGCTCGGCAAGCTTTACCTCGCCGCGGCCCGCGTCGCCCGCGCCGACCGGCGCTGCAGCGATGCGCTCGAGCTTCTGGAACAGGCGCAGCCCCTGCTGGCCGCGGGCGGCGCGACAACCCAGCTGGATCGGGTCTGGGCCGGCGTCGAGGCGATCCGCTGCCGACCGGCCTCATCGAGGGCCGAACGGCAGCAGGCGTGGTCGGATGTCCGCGCCGAGGCGGCCGCTTTGCCCTGGCTTCCGCCGCAGCTCGCGGCCGCGCTCAAAGCCCAGGATTGAGCCCAATCCCGGTTTGCCGAGCGGCGAATGTCCTCAAATCGTCCGGTTTTGCGCTTTGCGTGGATGAAGGTCCATCCATCCAGGAGTCTGCCGTGCGTCCTCTGCGATTTTTCTGCCTTTTCGCGCTGTTTCTCGTCACCGGTTCCGCCAGTGCCGCCATCCTGACGTGGCCAGGGGCTGCGCCCTGCAACGCCACCCTGCAGGCCTGTCTCGACGCGGCGGTGGACGGCGACACGGTCCGCATCACGACCACCACCCCGATTACCGAGAGCATCACCCTCGTGGACCGTTCCCTGAGCATCCAGGGTTACGTCGGCCCCAGCGCGCGCGTGCGCTTCCAGGGTGCCGGCATCGACGCCAAGTACCAGCTGTCCAGCGGCACGCTGCGGCTGGGTCGGCTGAGCTTTGACGGCGGCGGTGTACAGGTCGCTGTGGAGAGTCTGTTCCATGCGAACGTCGATCTGCGCGAGCTGGACATTCGCAACCCGCCGGACGGCGGCACCGGCATCTTGCTGCTCGCCAACGGCGGCAGCATGGACGCCAACCTGTATCACAACCGGGTCGAAGGCACGCCGGTCGACGGCAAACATCTGATGACCGTCGTCGGCTACGGCTCAACGGGAACGCTGGGCACGCGCGGCGAGCTGAATCTGAACGCGTCCTACAACCGCATCGTCAGCCGATCGGCCACCACCACCAATAATGCGGGCATGTGGATCGAATACTCCAAGGCCGACGGCAGCCTGCTGCTGCAGGGCAACGAGGTCCGCGGCAGCTTCAAGGACGGCGGCATCGGACTGTTCGAAACCTCCAATGCCGGCGGCAACGGCAGCTTCGTTGCCCACGTGTACAACAACGTCGTTGTGGGTGGAGATCTGGCAGTTGACTGGGGGATCGTCGTACGCGCCGCCAACGGCGAGGCCGAGGTTCGCCTCGGCAACAACACCATCACCCGGCTCGCAGGCGGTTTCTATCTGCACAGCTTTGGCGCCGCTCGCATCAAGGGCCGCCTGGTCAACAACCTCGTGCGTGGTCGCATCCGTGCTCTGTACGCCAGCCCGACCGCGCTCGATTCCGGTTTCTTCAATGGCTACAACCTGTTTGACGGCGCGGTCGAAGGACTGACTCCGGGTGTGGGTACGCTGACGGGCCCCGCCGGGCTGGTCAGCGATCTGGATCCGCGCCTGCTTTCGAGCTCACCGGCCGTCGACGCCGGTTACACCGGCGAGCTCCTTCCCATGGCGGTAGCGGGCGCTCCCATGCTGGATGCGGACGGCCTCCGACGCCTGAAAAAGAAGGACCTTGCGACCGGCGGCGCAGCGCAAGTCGATATGGGCGCATACGAGTATGGCGATCTCAGCTTCCGCCATGTGGCCACCAGCGACACCCTGGTTTCGGGCATGACGCGCATGGACTATCCGTGGTTGTCCGGACACGACAACGCCTTGCTGCAGGCAACGGTCTACTGGGGCACCAGCGCGGCCGGTGGCGGGATCGAGGTTCCGGACCCGTTTGGCGCCTACTGGGTGTCCCCGTACTGGCACCTCGGCACCCTCAGCGGCGTGAATTCCATCCCCGCTGGGGCGCGCTTCAACCTGTTCCTGCCGGCACCAAGCAACCAGACCTTCCGGCACAGCGCCACGGCGGCGAATATCTCGGGACACATGACCCGAATCGAGCATATTGCACTGCCCGAGACGGACAATGATCGTTTCGTCATGGTGACGCAGAACGTCGGTTACAACGCGTTCCCGGTCTCCGTATACCGATGGTACAGCGGCAGCGAATGGCGCTGGTACGTGACCAATCCCTCGACATCGCAGCCCATGCTGCCCGGTTCGAGCTTCAATGTTTACGTGCAAGAGCTCTCCCCGAACGCATTTCGCGTGACGTCTTCAGCGCAGACGCGCCATGACGCATGGAGCGTGATCGTCGACCATCCCCTGCTCAACAACACGTCGTGTGCACAGCCTGTGGTCGCGCGCTGGGACAGCGTCAGCTATTCCGGAACCTTCGATCTGAACTATCAGAGCAACATCAAACGCTGGCTCATCTACGGCTCCGAGCAAATCCCCAACGGCATCGACTTCAGCGTGCTGGTTGATCCGCGCCAGGTGTACGAGTGCACGGGCGGTAACGACGTGATTTTCCGGGACGGCTTCGACTGAGCCGCAGGCCCGAACGCTCGACGCTGGCACTCGCATGGTTTCGACAGCGCGAGGCTGTAGAGATGCCAGTGCGGTTTCCGCCGGGCGTACCGATGGAATCGGGTCGCGATGGAATCCGGACCCTGCGCACTCCCTGCGGGTCAACGCCCGCAGGGAGTGCGCTCTGCAGGCGGCGCCTGCACGACCAGGAGTGCCGGTCTATCCCACTTCGACCCCAGGCCTGCGCGGCAGCCCGGGGGCGTGCACCCTCCTGGATTGGCGAGTGCTCGGCTGCTGTATGGGGTATCCGAACCCGGCGGGATGGCGACCGGCTCGCCGCTGACGCGCTTGCGGGCCGCTCTCCCTTGGTCGCTCCGGCGAAGGCGGGGGAGCCCAGCGCCCTTGCATTTTTCTGCATCGAAGTCACTGGGCAACTTCCTGCGCGGGAAGCAGCTGTGTTCGAGCAAGACCCTCCCGCCTCGTCACTCCCGCGAAGGCGGGAGTCCAGTGCCTTTGGCTTCAGCGATCAGGAAACCGCGAAAGCAAAGTCGCTGGGCACCCGCCTGAGCGGGTGTGACGGGTAGAGTCGCGGGTGCGTCGGGTGAGAGGCGGGTGCGACGGGAAAGCCCGGGAACCCGTCGTTCTGTTCGTCACTTCCGCGAAGTTCAAAGGCGGGAGTCCAGTGCCTTTGGCTTCAGCGACCCGAACCGGCGAAAGCAAAGTCGCTGGGCACCCGCCTGCGCGGGTGCGACGGATAGGAAGGCGGGTTTGACGGGATCGGTGGTGCGACGGGGTTGGGGAAGCACAACGGGACTGGGGCGGTGCGGCGTGGCAGGGTGACGGCGCAGGGCAGCTGTATTGTTTGGCTTGGCTTGACTCAGGCCGGGCCGCGGTGCGGTCGACGCTTGCCCTTGGTACCCGTGTAAATCGATCCGGGCGTGGCTGCGATTTGCGAGGCCCGTGACCGCAGGCACGCGCCGGCGCGGGGCGGCTGGTGCATGATGCGCGCTTTTCCGCGTTGCGTCCCGCGAGCGCTGCCCATGAATCCTGATCTGCATCCCGACGATCCCGCGAGTCTCGAGCCGCCGCTGGCGCGCCTGCGGGCGATGACCGAAGCGGTGAACGAGCGGGTGTTCGAGCATCTGGCGGGGCTGCCGGAGGCGCCGGCCTGCGGCGACTTCGAGGGCGTGGTGGCGCTGTGCCGCGGGCTGCGCGAAGCGGCGCCGGAGCAGGGTTCGGCGCTGGAGGCGCTGCTCGATCCGCTGTTCGAGGAGTGGATTCCGCGCTCGTTCAACGCCGCGAGCCCCGGCTATTTCGCCTATATCCCCGGCGGCGGGCTGTTTCCGGCAGCGCTGGCGGACTTCATCAGCGGCGCGGTCAACCGCTTCACCGGCATCTGGCAGGCGGCGCCGGCGCTGGTGCAGCTGGAGGCCAACGCGCTCGACTGGCTGCGCGAGTGGATGCAGTTTCCGCCTTCGGCGCGGGGGCTCTTCACCACCGGCGGCTCGATGGCGATGTTCAACGCGATCGCCTGCGCGCGCGAGCAGCGACTCGGCAGCGACATTCGCTCCGGGACGCTGTACGTGTCCTCGCAGTCGCACCATTCGATCGTGAAGGCGGCGCGGCTTGCGGGCATCGCGCACGATCGGGTGCGGACGATCGAGGTCGACGCCGACTACCGCATGCGGGTCGACGCGCTGGCGGCGGTGATCGCGGAGGATCGCGCCGCTGGCCTGCGGCCCTTCATGGTGTTTTCGACCGCGGGCACGACCAACACCGGCGCGGTCGATCCGCTGGAGGAGATCGGCGAGCTCGCCTCGCGCGAGGGCCTCTGGCATCACGTCGACGGCGCCTATGGCGGCTTCTTCCACATGGTGCCGGCGCTGCGCCCGCTGCTGGCCGGGCTGCCGGCGGCGGATTCGCTGACCCTGGACCCGCACAAGGGCCTGTTCCTGCCCTACGGCACCGGGGCGCTGCTGGTGCGCGACGGGGAGGCGCTGCGCGCTCTGCATACGTCGAGCGCGGGCTATCTGCCGGACAATCAGGGCGAGTTCTACGACCCGGCGCAGTACGGGCCGGATCTCTCGCGCGGTTTCCCCGGCCTGCGCGTGTGGCTGTGCGTGAAACTCTTCGGCGCGGCCCGTTTCCGCGCTGCGCTGGCGGAAAAGCGCGAGCTGGCACTGTGGGCGGCGGCGGAGCTGGCGCGGGTGCCGGGGATCGTCCTCGATGCGCCGCCGCAGCTGTCGCTGCTGGCCTTCCACCTGCAGCACCAGGCGCTGCCGGACCAGGCCGCGCGCGACGCCGCCACCCGCGCGCTGATGGAGCGGGTGACTCGTCGCGGCCGGGTCATGCTCACCGGCGCCCAGGTCGGCGAGCGCTATCTGGGGCGCATTTGCGTGCTGAGCTTCCGCACCCGCCGGGGCGAGATGGAGGCCTGCGTCGAGGACATCATCGAGGAAGCGGGCGCGATTCTGGCCGAGGCGGCGGCCAGCCGCGGCTGAGCCGGCCGGCTCAGAGCAGGGCCCAGGTGACCACACTGCAGATCACCGTCATCAGGATCAGGCCGGCCAGGAAGATTCCGTCGGCGCTGCGCTCGATGCGGTGCATGCGCTGCACTTGGCGAGCGCGCAGCGCCCAGTAGGCGAGCACGCAGGACAGCATGAAGAGGGTCGCGTCGCCCGCCAGCAGGCTGTCGGCGATGGTGCGTACGCGGGTGGTCGCGGTGACCAGCTGGATCAGGCTGATGACCGTCAGGCAGACCCCGACCAGGGCCGCCGAGGTGGTGAAGATATGGATGCAGAGGTCTGCATCGAGCGCCGGCTCGCCGGGCTCGCGGCGGGAGCGGGCCTTGGGCAGGAGAGCGCTCACGTTCATCCGGCCTCTGACCGGCGGCGGATGGCGAGAGTTCAGCGCTCGATGCGGTAGTTGATGCCGGCGCGGCTGCCGGTGGTGGCGTTCTCGGCCTTGAAGTTCCAGCGCGGGCTGAACAGGTATTTGAGGGTGACCACTTCGCCCGGCGTGAACAGGCCCACGCCGTAGCTCAGGTAGAGCTTGGGCGAGAGGTACTTGCCGACGGTGAAGGCGGCGCCGCCAAGTGCGGCGCTGTCGGAGACGCCAGCGTCGACGCCCATGCGCGAGCCGATGCTCTTGGCCAGCAGGTCGCCCCCGGCCGAGCCGAGCGCCTGCGCGGCGCTGCCGAGCATGTCGCCTTCGCCGCTTTTCAGTCCGGACAGGGGCTTGCCGGTGATCAGGTAGGAGAGCGCGTCGGACTGCTCCATCGACGGATCCGAGAACACCGTCAGCACCGGCAGCATGGCGGTGCCGCGCACCCGCAGGCCGGCCGTGATCGTGTCCTCACCGTAAGCCGAGCTGCCGCGAATCTTGCGCACCGCGCGGATGTCGAGGCCCGGGTTGTCGAGTGCGGTGCCAGCGAACAGGATGCGGCCACTTTCGATCTCCAGATCCTGACCGTAGGCGCGATAGCTGCCGCGAACGTTGAGGTTGCCGGTGCCGGTCGGCTCGCGGCCGGGCTGCTGGTCGATGCGCAGCTTGCCGCCGATGGCGCCATCGAGGCCGAAGCCGGCCAGTTTGACGTCCTCGCCGAGGATCACGTCGACCGCCACCGTGGCCGGCAGCGGCTTGGCCGCAGGCGCGGGCTCGGCGTCGACCACCACCACGTCGGGCGAGACCGTGCCGCCGCTGGCGCCGCCACCGGGCAGCTTGGCCAGGTCGATGCGGGTCGAAGGGATCGTCAGACTGCCGTCGACGCGCAGGCCGCTGGCGCCGCGGCTGACGCGCAGGTCCGGGCTGATCAATACGCGCGCGCCAGGGATGTCCGCGGCGAGGAAGTTCTCGCCGGTGATTCTGGCCTCGATCTCGCCGTCGGGATCGAGCGTGCCTTTGCCGCCGAGTTCGAGCTTGCCTTCGCCGGAAGCGATGCTGCCGTCGAGATCGAGCTGCCCGTTCGCGTCCGCGCTCAGCCGGACCTGCCCTTGGTGCAGCTTGAGGCCCGCCGCCGGCACTTCGGTGGCGAAGTCGGCGAGCTCGAGCGCGCCGTCCAGGCTGGGCGCCTCGCTGCTGCCGGCCAGCCGATAGTGAAGCTGCAGGCTACCCTGGGTGCCGGCGAGTTGCGGAGTCAAAAGGTCGACGAAAGAGAGGCTTTTGAGCACAACTTCGAGATTTCCAGAAAGTTCCTGCTCCGCGCCGGGCGAGCCGTGCAGGCTGACTTCACCGGCCAGATGGCCGTCGCCGTTCAGGTTTCCGGCGAGCGTCGCCCGGATGTCGGCCGGGGCCAGCGTCGCGTCCAGCGCCAGGTCCTTCCACACCAGCGCCGGCTGCGCGCTGTCTTGCTCGCCGCTCAGGCTGCCGGCCGCGGAGCCGATCCGCGCGCTGCCTTCGAGCCTGCCGTCGGCGCCGCGCTGCAGCTCGCCGCTGCCTTCGAGCTCGCCGTCGACCGTGAACGGAAGTTCGCCGTCGGCCAGCCCCGCGAGCAGGCTGAGCGGCAGGTGCTCGATGCGGTAGCGAGCGCTCGCGGCGCCGCTGCTTGCGCCCTTGCCGGCGAGGCACAGCCGCGCCTCGCCGCCGAGCAGGCAGAGATCGCTGCTGCTGAACTCGCGCCCGTCCCAGGCCAGCGCCGCGGGCTCCTGCAGCGCGAGATCGGGCGCGCCCTTGACCGTCAGATCCAGGTTCTGCAGCGTTCCGTCCCAGCGACCATCCTGCCGGGCGCCGCCCTCGAGCGCGAGCCGGACCGCCAGCGGGCTGCCGCTGGCGTCGAGCCGGAGCGCATGGGCGGCGCGGTCGCCGCCGGCTTCGAGCCGGATTTGCTCCAGGCTCAGGCTGCTGCTGGCGAGATGGTTCGCCTCGAACTTGAGCGCGCCCCGCTGGGCTTGCAGATCCTTCAGGTCGAGATCGAGCCGCAGTTCGGCGAGGCTCGAGCCCGCGACCTCGAACCCGCTGCCGTTGAGCTGGCCGGAGATCGCGAGCCGCGGCCAGCTGCCGGCGGCGTGGAAGCTTCCGTCGAGCGCGCCCTTGGCCTGCGGCAGCCAGTCGCCGAGACTGGCGACGGCGAGTGCGAGGCGGGCGTCGATCCGGTCGGTGCTGCTGCCGACGAGATGGATCCGGCTGCCGCCGGCGCTGATTTCGAGCTGACCGTCGAGCGCGCCGCCGTCACTCAGCTGGAGATCGCCGCCGCCGGACAGCGGATGCTGGCGCAGGCTGCCGGCGAGGCGCTGGACGTGGAGCGTCCCGGTCGGTCGGCCCGCGGAATTCAGCTCGCCCTCGCTCGACAGGTCGAAATCGACCGCGCCGGGCCAGTCGGCGGCGAAGGCGCCCGGATCGAGGCGGCGTGCCTCGGCCTCGATCTGCCAGCCGAGGCGCGGCTGCAGACGCAGGCTGCCGTGCGCCTCCAGGCCGCCGGCTGGCTGCGCGAGCGCGAGCTGTTCGAGCGTCACGGTTTGCGGGCTGCCCTGCAGACGCAGGCGAATGTTGGCGAGACGGTCGGGTGGACCCAGGGCGAACTGGCCCGCGGCCCGATAGTCCTCGGCGCTGCCGCTCACTTCGAGCTGGCCGTGGCTCGCCAGGGTCTGCCCGACGAGCTCCGGGGGCAGCACGACATCGCTCCAGTCGAGCTGCAGCTCGGCGCTCGGCGCCTCGCCGCTCAGCTCGACGCGGCCGTGTGCCCGCAGCGTGCCGGGCGCGTCCGGCGTCTTCAGGCTCAGGGCCTCGATGTCGATGCCCTGCTCGCGCAGCGCGTAGCGCAGAGCTTCGAGCTGCAGATGATGTTGGTCGAAGCCGAGCAGCGCCTGCGCCTGGCCGCCGGCGCGGTCGCCGCCGGCCGTGAGCTCGAGCGCCAGGCGCTCCGCAGGAGGCTCGACCAGGAGCGCTGCTGCGGAAAATTCGGGGACGCTGAGATGCAGGCTCCACGGGAGAGTGCTGCTCTGCTCGGCGCCAGCTTCGAGCCGGGCCGTCGTGGGTTGGTCCAGGACCATGACCGCCTGCGCTCGCTGACCGTCCGCCGCAGCCTGCAGGCTGCCGGCGAAGTCACGCCCCTCGGCATGCCAGCGAAACGTGCCGTTGACCTGGGCGCGGTCCTGCGGGCTGCCGCTGCCTGACCAGTTCGCATCGAGCTCCACTTCGCCGTCCGGCGCTTCGAGTCGCAGCTGGCTCAGGCGAATACCGCGGCGGGTCCAGGCGGCACCGAGCTGCAGCCGGTCGAGCGCAAAGACGGGTTCGCCGTCACGCTCGATGCGCGCCCCCTGCAGCAGCAGGCGGTCGAGCACGATGTCGAGCGGCGGCTGCAGCGAAATCGTAGTCGAGGCTTCGTCCGGCTGCGCTGCGCGCGGCACGCTGTGCAACGCGACCTCGACGCCCTGCAGTCCCAAGCCGCGCAGGTGCAGGCGGCGCGCGGGCAGTTCGGCTAGCGCGGAAGCGAGCCGAAGCTCCGCGATTCTGGCGTCGACGCCAGCCGCCGCGTCGCGCCAGCGCAGCCCGCCGAGCTTCAGGGTTCCAGCCACCCGACCCTCGACGCGCTCGACGCTGAGGCGTCCGTCGGTCGCCGCGGCCGCCCGCGCGAGCGCGAAGCGCGCGCCCGAGCTGGTGCCGAGCAGCCAGGCCGCGAGCGCGAGGATCAGCAGCAGCAGCCCCAGCAGGCCGAAGCCGAGCCAGCGCAGCCAGCGGCGTGGCCGGCGCCGTGGAGCTTCGACCGACTTGCCGGGCGCGCTCACAGGTCCGGCCCGATCACGATGTGCAGCTCGAGCCCGTGGCGGTCGCGATCATGCACCGGAAAGCCGAAATCGACCCGAATCATGCCCACCGGCGAGCGCCAGCGCGCACCAATGCCAACGCCGATCTTCTGGCGATAGTCGTCGGGACCATCGAAGGCGTCGCCGGTGTCGACGAAGGCGGCGATACCCCAATCAGGCAGGAAATAGTATTCGTACTCCGCGCTGAGGACCGCGAGATTGCGTCCGCCGACCACCGGACTCTGGCAGCCGCGACCGGCCCGAGCGGTGCACCAGGCCTCGGCGACGGGCACCAGTTCGCTTGGCAGCGGTGGGCCGATGGTCTGGTAGCCATAGCCGCGGATCGACCGGTCGCCTCCGGCGAAGAAGCGCAGCTCCGGCGGCAGCCGCTGGAAATCGCCGACCGCAGTGGCGCCGAAGGTGGCGCGGGCGATCAAGCGCCCGTTTTCGCCGAGGCCGCGAATCCACTTGCCGTCGGCGATGGCCTGCACGAAGCTGGTGTCGGCGAGTACGCCCTCCGCGGCGGCGCGCGCGGTGAGCGTGAGCGACCAACCGCGACGCACGAACATCGGGTCGTCGGCCAGCTTGCGGGTGAAGGTTGCTTCTGGATAGAGCAGAGTGGTATTGCCCGCCACGTTGGCGACGCGGAAGTCCCCGGTCAGGAACTTGAGCCCCAGATTGCGCGTCCAGCCGTGCCAGATGCGCGAATCGGTGGCGGCCAGGCCGAAGGTGCGCGAGGTGCTGGTGTCGGTATCTTCGTCGCGGTAGTTGACGCCGAAGCTCAGGCTGTGGTTGTCGAGGCCGGCGAGCGGAATCTGGTACTCCAGCGCTGAAGTGCGCAGGCGTTGCGCGAGGAGGGTGTCGAAGAGCAGCTTGTGCCCGCGCCGGTTGATCCACCGCCGGCGCATGCCGCCGCGCAGGCCGGGACCGGTGTCGGTGCCGACGAACAGCCCGCCGGTGTACACGCTGCGCTTGGCCGGCGCGAGCGCGACCTCGATCGGCACGCTGTCGGCGTGCGCCTGCGCGCGGTTCGGCTGTACTTCGACGATCGAGAAATAGTCGGCGTCGATCAGGCGCTGCTGAA
This sequence comes from uncultured Dokdonella sp., assembly GCA_964582225.1. GTDB lineage: Bacteria > Pseudomonadota > Gammaproteobacteria > Xanthomonadales > Rhodanobacteraceae > Dokdonella_A. The sequence continues at coordinate 74,426 of CAZORA010000005.1, forward strand.
AGGCGAGCAGGCGCTCCTGGGTATAGAAATCGCCTTCGCGCCAGGGCACGAAGCGCTGCAGGAAGGCGTCAGGCAGTTGCGCGCCATCGAAGTGCGTTGCGCCAAAGCGGTAGCGCTGGCCGACCTGCCAGGCGAGGTGGATGTCGGCGCTCGCGGTCGCGCGGCTCACTTCGACTTGATGGGTGACGAGCTTCGCGTCCAGATAGCCGGTCGCCACCAGCGCCGCGTGCAGCCGCGCCTTGCTCTTTTCATAGGCGCTCTGATCGAGCGGCTGGCCCTTGCCGGGCACAAACGCCGCCAGCGCCTTCTGCACGGGCTTCTGACCGTCGGCGTCGCCGTCCAGGCGCAGGTCGAGACTGCGCACGCGGACGACCTCACCGGGAGTCACTTGCAGGACCAGCAGCCAGCGCTCGCCGTCCTGACGCAGTTCGCTTTTGACCTTCGGCTCGAAGTAGCCCCAGGGCTCGAGCGCCTTCTGTGCTTGGGCCTGAGCGCGCTCGTGCAGGCGTTGCACCTGTGCCTCGCTGACCTCGCGATTGGCGTACTGGGCTGCCTCCACCGCTGCCTTTACGGCGTCGCGAAACTGGCCGTCCACGCCTTCGATTTGCACGCCGATCCGCGCCGCCGAGGCGGGGCTCGCGAGCAGCATGAAGATGCCGGCGGCGGCCGCGCGGGCGAGCTGCGGGATGCGCGCGGATCGACCGGTGCCTGGGCTTCGCATTCGCACAGTTATAGCAGCGTCCGGCTGTCGAAGGACGCCTGTCACAGACGAATTTGCGAAGCGTCACGAGTCGGCGAAACGCGGATGCAAGGTCGCATCACCGTGCGCTCGCGCAGAGCCTCAGCGTGGCGCGCGGTAGCCGCCGGGAACTCCTCTGGGTGACAGCACCAGCTGCCAGAGCTGATCCTCGCGAGCGCGGAAGGTGGCTGCAGAGGCCGATAGGTAAAAGCGCCACATGCGCCGGAAGCGCTCGTCGTAGCGCTCCGCAAGGCGCGGCCAGGCGGCGTCGAAGTTGGCGCGCCAGGACATCAGCGTGCGGTCATAGTCGGCGCCGAAGTTATGCCAGTCCTCGATCACGAAAAGCCCCTCCACATGGCTGGTGATCTGAGCGGCGGAGGGCAGCATCGAGTTCGGGAAGATGTACTTCGCGATCCATGGATCGGTGTGGTTGGTGGAGACGTTGGAGCCGATGCAGTGCAGCAGGAACAGGCCATCGTCGACGGTGACGCGGTGGGCCAGCTCGAAGTAGGTGCGATAGTTCTTGACCCCGACGTGCTCGAACATGCCGATCGAGAACACCCGGTCGAAGCGTTCGTCGAGCTCGCGATAGTCCTGCACCCGGATCTCGATCGGCAGGCCGCGGCAGAGCGCCTGCGCGAACTCCGCCTGTTCGTGCGAGACGGTCACGCCCAGCCCACTGACGCCGTAGCGCTCGGCGGCGTACTTCAGCGCTTCGCCCCAGCCGCAGCCGACGTCGAGCACGCGCATGCCGGGGCGCAGCCCGAGCTTGCGGCAGACCAGATCGAGCTTGGCCTCCTGCGCCGCGTCGAGGTCGGCGGCTTCCTTCCAGTAGCCGCAGCTGTACATCAGGCGTCGGCCGAGCATGGCGGCGAACAGGTCGTTGCCGAGGTCGTAGTGACGCTCGCCGATTTCGAAGGCGCGTTCGCCGCGCTGCAGGTTGACGAGCTTCGCCTGCACGGCGAGCAGCGCGTCTTCCAATCGGCCGACGCGGCGGTCGAGCTGGGCCGAAATCAGGCGGAACAGCAGGCCGTCGAGATCCTCGGCGTCCCACCAGCCGTCCATGTAGGCCTCGCCGAAGCCGAGCGTGCCATGGGTGAGAACGCGCCGGTAGAGGTTCTCGTCGTGCACCTGGATGTCGGAGGGCTTCGCGCCGTTGATGCATACGTCGGCCGCGGCGAGCAGCTCTTCGATACGCGCGCGGGTGTGATTCATGCGGCTTCTCCGTTGCGCGGCGGGTTTCGCGGACTTCATGACACGGGTGGCTCGAGTACGCCGTATTCGACCTCGGCGCGGGAGTGGAACAGCGGCGGTGCGACCCGGCGCGCGATGGTCAGCATACGCTCCGCCTGCTCGGCGTCGACGATGAATTCCACCGTGACGGTGAGCTGGCCGGCGAGCTCGAAAAAGCTCTGCTGGCTGATTACGCCGTGGCGGCCGAAACCGGCAATCGCGCGAAACGCGCTGCCGCCGGGGAGGTTCTCGCGCCGCGCCTGCTCGAGCAGCCAGTCATAGAGCGGCACGCCACCCTGACGCTGGCTTTCGTGCATGTAGAAACGCAGGACGTAGCCACGCATGGTGCCCGCCTCGGCTGTCGATTGCGGCGCCGACGCCCACCGGGTGGGGTGCCGCTGTCGCGCTCGTAATCACTCATCATGATGGCAGTAACGAGCGAGTCAAGCCGAGGCCGAGCAGGGTTGCGCCCAAACTGCCGAACAGGTGCAGGCCGATGAGTGCCGCGCTCCACGCGTACTGCTGGCGCAGCAGCAGGGTTACGGTTTCGCCGGAGAGGGTGGAAAAGGTGGTCAGGCCGCCCAGGAAGCCGGTCATCAGCGCCAGTCTCCAGATCACCGGCATGGCTTCGAAATGCGAGAAAAACCCCATCGCGACGCCCATGAGGAGCCCGCCGCTCAGGTTGGCCGCCAGGGTGCCGAGCGGAACCTGGGGCAGGATCGGGTTCAGCGCGATGCCGAGCAGCCAACGCACGATCGCGCCGAGGAAGGCGCCCAAGCCGACGGCGAGGAAGGAAGTGAACTGCACTGACTTGTGGCCTTCGCGGTTCCGTGATGCAGCGTATAGCATGCGCGGCGCGCGCAGTGACCGCCGGATCGGCTCACCATCGGTCGCCAGCGCGAGATCCATGCTTTCCGACCCGATTGCAGGCAGCAGAGCGCGCGGGCCTGGCGCGGCTTCGAGCCGGGGCGCAGCTCATCAACCCGCGCGGATCGGCAGTTCGGTCGCGATCGCCCCCTGAATGGGAATACCGATGATCGCAGGCTCACCGCCCCGTCGCCGCATGCTCGCGCCGCTTCTGGCTGCGCTGGCGATGTTCGGACCGTTCTCGATCGACACGATCTTTCCGGCGTTTCCGGCGCTCGAAACCGATCTCGACGCGACGCCCTTTGCCGTGCAGCAGACGGTCAGCGTCTACCTGTTGGCCTACGCCCTGATGTCGCTGCTGCACGGGCAGCTCTCGGATGCCTTCGGCCGTCGACCGGTGATCCTGCTCGGCGTCGCCGTGTACGTGTTGGCTTCGATCGGCTGCGCGCTGTCGCCTTCGCTCGAAGTGCTGCTGGGCTTTCGCGCGCTGCAGGGCATGTCGGCCGGCGCCGGCCTGATCGTCGGCCGCGCCATCATCCGCGACTGCTTCGAGGGCGCCGAAGCGCAGCGCCTGATGTCGACGGTGTCGATGATCTTTGGCGTGGCCCCGGCGATCGCGCCGATCATCGGCGGCTGGATCATCGCCTTCGCGCCCTGGTCGGCAATCTTCTGGTTCCTCGCCCTGTTGGCGCTGGCGCTGCTCGCCGCAAGCGCGCTGTGGCTGCCGGAGACGCACCCGCCGGCCGCGCGCAGCGCGCTCTCGCTGGGCAGCGTCGGCCGCACCTGGCGCGAGATCTTCGGCGACCGCAGATTCTATCCGCTGGCGCTCGCGGGCACCCTCAATTTCAACGCAATGTGGCTCTACATCGCCTCGGCGCCGGCGGTGGTGCTGGACCTGCTCAAGCTCGACGCCCAGCAGTTCGGCTGGCTGTTCGTGCCCGCGATCAGCGGCATGATGACCGGCGCCTTCCTGTCCGGCCGCCTGGCCGGGCGCCTCACCGCGGCCGAGACCGTGCGTCTTGGCTACGCGATCATGCTTGTCGCTGCGGCGCTGAACCTTTTCCTCGCCGGCGTCATGGATTCGCCGCGCCTGCCCTGGTCGGTGCTGCTGATCGGCGTCCACGCGATCGGCATCGGCATCAATTTCCCGACCCTGACCCTGCTGCTGCTCGATCGCTATCCGCAGCACCGCGGCGCGGTTTCCTCGGTGCAGACCTTCGTCAGCCTGATCATCAACGCCTTCGTCGCCGGCTTCATCGCGCCGCTGCTCTCCGGCAGCATGGCGCTGCTCGCGGCCGGCGCCCTGGTTTCCACCGCGCTCGGCTTCGGCAGCTGGCACCTGTACCGCCGCCGCGCTATCTGAAGACACTGCAGCGACCGGCAGGCGCGAGCGTCCCGCGCCAAGCCCCTCAGCCGGGCAGCGCCTCGATGAATTCGATCATCCGCTTGCGCTGCGCGGCGTCGGGCAGGGCGCCGCGGGCCGCCGCCAGGTTGTCCTCCAGGTTGGCGACCTTGCTGGTGGCCGGGGTGATCGCGGTCACTGCCGGGTGGCTGGCGACGAACTTGAGGAAGAATTGCGCCCAGCTGGTCGCGCCGAATTCGCCGGCCCACTCCGGCAGCAGCCGGCCGGCGGTGCGCTTCCACAGGCGGGTGCGGCCGAAGGGCGCGTAGACCAGCACCGCGATGCCGCGCTCGGCCGCCAGCGGCAGGAAGGTCTTTTCCGCGTCGCGATCGTCGATCGCGTAGTTGGTGCCGATGAAATCGAGCGGCTCGCGTCGCATCAGCTCGAGCAGCGCCTGGTACTGGTTGGCGAAGGTGGTGGTGGCGCCGAGGTAGCGGATGCGCCCGGCCGCCTTGGCCTCGCGCAGCAGCGGCAGCTGGGTCGCCACGTCGCCCATGTTGTGCACCTGGATCAGATCGATCGCGGGCTTGCCGGCGCGGGCGATTGAAGTCTCCAGCTGGCGCCGCGCCGCCGCCGGGTCGGCCTTGCCGTCGCGCTCCGCGACGTTGAGTTTGGTAGCCCAGAACAGCTTTCCGGCGATGCCGAGCTCGCTCACGATGCGTCCGGCGGTGGCTTCGGCCGCGCCGTAGCCCGGGGCGGTGTCGAACACCGTGGCGCCGAGTTCGACCATGCGCGCGAACACCGCGCGCAGCGCCGAGACGTCGCTCCCGGCGGCGACCCTGGCGAAGCTCGCCGAGCTGCCGAGGCCGACGATCGGCAGCCGCTCGCCGCTGGAGGGGATTGCGCGGGTGATCTGCTCGCCGGCGCCGTTTTCGAGCGCCGCGGCGAGGTTCGGGCCGAGGCCGAGCGCGCCGAGCGCGGCGGCCGACTGGCGCAGGAAGCTGCGTCGATTGCTCATGCCGGTTCTCCTTCGACTTGCGTGGCGCCGCGCAGCCGCTGGGCGCGCCCGAGCCAGAGGCCGAGCGTCATCCACACCAGCGCCAGCGGAATGGCGAATGATGCCAGCGCCGCGAGCCCGGCGCCCAGCCGCGCCAGCAGGCCCTCGGTCTGCGCCCCGCCGAGGTCGCCCAGGCGGTAGACCACGGTGTCGATGAAGGCCTTGGCCTTGTAGCGATCCTCGCGCTCGACCACCGTGAACAGGGTTTCCCGGGCCGGTCGCATCAGGCCGCGCTGCACCGCGCGGAAGCTCGCCTCGAACGCCACCAGCGCCGCCAGCGAGCCGATCAGCGCCAGACCCAGGAAGCCGAGCGCCGCGGTCAGTGGCAGCAGGGCCAGGGTGAGGCCGGTGCCCAGGCGCCGCATCAGGTGTCCGGCCACCAGGGCCTGCAGCAGCAGGGTGGCGGCCTGAGTGGCCATGTCGATGCGGGCGAAGATCGTGGTGCGCAGGTCGAGCTCGCCGCCGAGCGCGGCCACCAGCTTGAGCCGCGTGAAGTAGATGAAGGTCGCCATCACCGCGAGAATCAGCACATAGGCGCAGATTCCGAGCAGGTAGGGCGAGCGGGCGACCGCGCGGAAGCCCTGCCAGGCGCTGCCGCCGATGACTTCGTTGGCGCTGGGGCCGGCCGCCCGGTCGCTTTCGCGCGCCACCGGCAGGCGCATCAGCCAGAACGCGGCGACCAGCGCGGCGAGCAGGAAGCCGGCGGCGATCGGCAGCAGGGCGGCGGTACCCAACGGCGCGGCGAGCAGGCTCGACAGCAGCGGCCCGAACAGGGCGCCGAGGGTGCCGCCGACGCCGATCAGGCCGAACAGGCGCTGGCTCTGCTCGAGCGTGAAGCGGTCCGCCATCAGCGCCCAGAACAGCATGGTGGCGAACAGGTTGAAGACGCTGAACCAGACGTAGAAGACCTGCCCGCTGCGAATGCCCACCTGGGCCGGGGCGAAGCGCAGCAGCGCCCAGAAGCAGAGCAGGCCGCAGGCGAAGAACAGGTAGGTGGCGGCGACGAACACCGGGCGCCGGAAGCGGCTGACCAGCAGGCTGAAGATCGGGTTGACCGCCAGGGTGATGGTCACCGTGCCCATGAACAGCCAGCGGATCGTCTCGATGCCGCGCTGCATGCCGAGCGCTTCGCGGGCCGGTCGCAGCAGCATCAGCGCGCTCAGCACGCAGAAGAAGAACAGCATCGCCACCAGGACCGGCCGCAGCTCCTCGCGGCGGACGTTGGTGGAGCGCTGCAGGAAGCGCCCGCTCATGCGCGCATTGTGCCCGAGACGCTCAGGCGCGGGCGGCGCGCCGCCACTCGCGCAGGCCGGTCACGGCGATGCCGATGAAGCCGGCGTACAGCAGGGCGGTGACGAACAGCTCCTTGTAGACGAACATGCCCGTGTAGACGAGGTCGACCGCGATCCACAGCCACCAGGCGGCGACGTGGCGGCGCGCCTGCCACCACTGGCCGACCAGGCTGAAGGCGGTGAGCGCGGCGTCGAGCCAGGGCAGGGCGGCGTCGGTGCGCCAGTGCATGAAGGCGCCGAGCGCGAGCGCGCCGGCGGCGCCGAGCGCGAGGTGGCCGAGCGCGCGCGCGCGCGGCAGGGGGGCGATCTGCACTCGACCGTCGTCGCCGAGGTGCAGCGACCAGCGCCACCAGCCGTACACGATCATCACCGCGAAGGCGCCCTGCAGCAGCGCGTCGGAGTAGAGCCGGGCGTCGGCGAAGACCCAGGCGTAGAGCCCGGTGGCGGCCAGGGTGATCGGCCAGCCGAGGCGCCGGCGGCGCGCCATCAGCCAGATGCCCAGCGCGCTGCCGGCGGCGGCGGCGAGTTCGATCGCGAACATCAGAAGCTCCAGTCGAGCGACAGCCGCGCGATTCGCGGTTCGCCAGGGAACAGGTAGCTGTCGCCCAGCGTGCTGCCGGTGTCGCGCCAGTAGAAGCGGTCGAACACGTTGTCCACGGCGAGGCGCCAGACCAGCGGGCGCCCGCGCCATTCGGCGCGGTAGCGCAGGCCGAGGTCGAACACGTTCCAGGCCGGCACGCTGGCCAGACCGTCGGGCGTGGCCGCGTTGCGCCCGGCGTGGCGCCAGCCGGCGAGCAGGGCGAGATCGGGCGCGACCGGCAGGCGCCAGTCGAGAAACAACGCCGCGCGCAGGCGCGGCACGTTGACCATCTGCCGGTCCTCGTAGGCGGCCACTCCGGAGTGCCGCGCGCGCGCCGCGATCCAGCTGAGGCTGGCGGAAACGCCGAGCCGCTCACCCAGCCGCCCGGCGGCCTGGAGCTCGAGGCCCTCGCGGCTTTCCTCGCCCTGCTGCACGAAAGTGAAGCCTTCGGGCGTGGCGTCGGGTCTGGCGAACTGCCAGGGCTGGCGAATGCGGTAGAGGGCCGCGCCCAGATTCAGCGCCTCGTTCCAGTCGTACTTGAAGCCGAGCTCGGTCTGTCGGGCCAGGCGCGGCTCGAGCAGGCTGCCGCCGTTGGAGGTCCAGTAGGGCGCTTCGGCGCCGAGCTGAAGACCTTCGCTGTAGCTCACATAGGAGGTCAGACGTGCGCTCGGCTGCCACATCAACGCAGCCTGCGGTAGCGTGCGGGTGAAGCGCGTGCTGCGCGCGAGCACGCCGTCCTCGTCAAAGGCGCGCTCGTCCAGGCGCAGGCGGCGGGCGCCGACGAGGAGCTGCCAGCGCTCGCCGAGGTGTACCCGGTCGAGCGCGAACAGCGAGCGCTGCCAGCTCGTCAGGCGCCGATGTGAAGGGCCGGGCAGGCTGGGCGAGGGCGCGAAGACCGGAATCTCGATCACGTCGATATTGGTGCTGCCGACGTAGTCGTAGACCCAGCCCGGATTGTCGACCGTGCGGCGGAAGACGCTGGCCCCGACGCTCAGTTCGTGGGTGATTGGCCCGCTGTCGAAGCTGCCGGCGAGCACCGCGCGCGCCTCGTCGTTGCTGCGGGTATCGCCGGGGCTGCGGAAATCGTAGACGTCATAGTCGCCGTTCGGCGCGTAGTACCAGCCTGGCGAGCTGCCGTCGGCGCAGGCGGGGCTGTAAAAGCAGCCGTAGGCGAAAGCCACGCTGTCGTCGATCGCGGCGCGGCTGTGGCTCGCCCCCAGCTCGATCTTCCAGTCGCCGGCGAGCTGGTGTTCGAGTCGCAGCATGTCGTTGCTCGACCACATCTCGGTCGGCTGCTGCCAGGGCTGGTAGCCGAGCATGCGGCCGCGGCTCGGCCGCGGCGGAATCGCGATGCCGCCGAGCAGCTGATAGCCAGAAACCGAGCGCTGCGAGCTCTGCTGCAGGTTGCCGTCGAAGCGCAGCACGGTGCTCTCGCCAAGCTTCCAGTCCGCCGCCAGCGAGGCGAAGTTGCGCCAGCCGTCGGCGTGCTCGGCCCAGGAGTGGATGTCCTCGCGGGCAAGGTTGATGCGCAGGCCGAACGACGGCGTCAGCCAGCGGCCGAGATCCAGCGCCAGATGGCGCGAGCCGTGCTGGTCGGTGCCGAGCTTCGCCGCGCGCAGCTCAGCCGGACGCTTGCTGACGAAGTTGACTACGCCGCCGGGGGACAGTACACCGGACTCCAAGCCGCCCAGGCCCTTGATGATCTCGACCCGCTGCTTGTCTTCCAGCGCCAGCGGTTGCTCGCCGGCCATGCTCATCTCGTTGAAGCGGTAGCCGGTAGCGAGGTCCAGCGCGAAGCCGCGCACGGCGAGGTTCTGGTAGTAGCCGATCGGCGCGTAGTTGTCGCCGAGCGCGGCGTCGCTCGCGGCCAGCTCGCTCAGGGAATGCGGCTGGCGGTCGTCGATGGCGTCACGGGTGATGACGCTGATCGCGGCTGGCGTGTCCAGCAGCGGTGCGCTGCCGAAGCTGCCGAAGGTGTCGATGTGGCTGGTGTCGGCGCGATAGCCGATCTCCCGGTCGGCCCCGACCCGCACCGTTTCAAGCTCGACCTCGTGCTCGACCGCCTCATCGCCCGCGGCACTCGCCGTGGGGCAGAAAATGCTCAGCAGGAGCGGCAGCAGCAACTTCATCGTCGTCATCCTCGGTTGCGGAACGAAGCGACGATGAGCGGACGCGCGGTGGCGGCCCGATCTGCAAGCTCCCTACGCCGGCATGACCCGGTTCAGGTTCCAAGGGACTCTCTCAGCCCGGCACGTGCCGGGCACCCCCGCTTCAGTGTCGTCATGATAGCCGATCGCGCTGCCGCGATCAGTGCCTCGCACGGCGAATGGTCTCGAGGAGAGCGAGCCCGGGCGGTTCGCGAAACCAGGCGGCGTGGCCGCGCAGGAAGACGTTCCAGGCAATGTCCGCGCTGGCCCGGGAGCCGACGACGCCCGCGAAGTATTCGACCTCCGAGAGCGCGAAATCGATGTGCACCAGAGGCAGCAGGGCGGCCAGCAGATCGAGGTCCGCGGTGGTCAGCGCGCGTCGTTCGCGGTACCCGTCGATCAGCGCCAGGGCGATCGCCGGGCGGGCCGGAGCATTTTCGAGATCGAGCCAGGCCACCGCATTGCGTTCGATCGCGGTGGCGAGATCGAACAGCTCGAAGTTGCGCGCGGCGAGTCCGAAGTCGAGCACGGCACTGACTTCCGCGGCGGCGTCGGCGCGGCTCCAGCAGAGATTGGACACATGCCAGTCGCCGTGGGTCCAGGTGGGCGCGAGAGCGGCGAGGCGCGGCTGCGCGAGCGCGTGCCAGGGCGTCAGCGCCTCCGCGAGCTCGCGCTCCCAGTCACGCTCGCCCAGATAGCGGGCGAGGGTGGGGCGCTCCCGGAGCTGCGAGCGCAAGCGCTCGAGCGGCTCCGCGGCGCGCAGGATTTCGCTGCGTGCGACCAGAATATGGGTCGAACGCTGCGCCGCCCGATAGTCGGCTGTGGCCTCTTGCAGTCGCGCCAGCATGTTCCCGGCGGCGCGCGCATGGCTCCGCTCGCGCGGCGGCTGCCAGGACATCGTGTCGCGGTAGAGGTCGATTCCGGGCGCGGTTTCCTGCAGTTCGTAGATCCAGTCCCCACGTTGGCTCCACGAGCGGGCCGCGCGAGTGTCGAGAATCCGCGGGACCGGCAAGTGACGCTGGCGCAGGTGGGCAATGAAACGATGTTCTTCCTCGAGCGCGGTCGTGCTGCGCACGCGGTGGTGATGGCGCTTGACGAACACGCGCCCGCTGCTGCAGCGCAGCAGGCCCGCAGCCGAGAGCGGCCGCGGGCTGCGCCAGAGCAGCTCTTCAAAGGCACCAAGCTCGGGGTAGTCGAGCAGCAGCGCGCGCAGCTCGGCGGCTTCGAGCGGGGGCCAATCCGGCGCGCCGAGCTCGCCGCTCAGGCCGTGTGTGCGGTGAATGGGGCTGTGCATGCGGGAGCGACGGACGGGGAGGCGCTCGGCATTATCGCCCGCGGCGGGCCGGCGCCGACCCCGGCGGCGCCGCGAAACGTCGCGGTCGTCACTGCGCACTTGCGCGTTTGCCTCGGGGCCGCGACACTTGTGGGGCGCATCGCGTGCCTTGCAGGGGTTTGGTTCGTGGCATTTTTCGATATGTTCAAGCGTGCGTTTGGCGGCGGCCAGGCCGAACGCCGGGTGGCGCCCCGCGACGAAGCCATTCGCGGAGCCTGCATCCTGGTGGTGGACGATTCCCCCACCATCTGCGCAGTGATCGGCAAGATGCTGACCCAGAACGGCCATATCGTGCTGAAGGCCGGCAATGGTGAGAGCGCCCTGGCGATCGCTCGCTCGCAGCGGCCCGACCTGATCTTCCTCGACATCGTGATGCCCGGGATGAGCGGTTTTTCGGTGTTGCGTGCACTGCGTCGCGAGCCCGCCACCCGAGACATTCCGGTGGTCATGATCAGCGGCAACCTGCAGGCCACCGAGCAGTTCTACGTGCAGCGTCTGGGCGCCGACGACTTCATCAAGAAACCCTTCGGGCGTGGTGAGGTGTTCGCGCGAATCGACCATCTACACAACGCCGGCCGGCTGGTGATCCGCCAGCGCGCCGCCTCGGAGCTGTCTTCTGCGCTGCAGCACAGCGAGCACGAGACGGCCTCGATTCCCGATGTGGCGATGCCCGATCCCGAACACATGGCGCCGTCGGCCGGGACCTCGGGCGAAGTCTGAGCGCGGCACGGAGTTCGGGAAAGGTCCGAACGAGTTCATCCGGCGGCGTCGCTTTTGCGAAGGTGGGAACAGGGCGCCGTTGCGTTCAATGGCTTGAAGCATCGAACCCTTGACCTTGGCAGGAATGAGAGCGCCTGTTCAAAGCCTTTCCGGCCGCTGCGGTGTGCTTGTCGCGACGCGTGGCGACCCCATTTGTGGCTCATCGAAGGGAGCCACGCATGAACGCTGCAAGCATCAAGATTGCCTGCCCGCACTGCGGCGCGCTGAACCGCGTGCCGAACGCGCGGCTCGATGATGCGCCGGTTTGCGGACGCTGTCGGCGGGTGCTGTTCACGACGGCGCCGATCACCCTTGACGCCGCCGGTTTCGAGCGTCACGCGCTGCGGGCCGAGCTGCCGCTCCTGATCGACTTCTGGGCCGCCTGGTGCGGCCCCTGCCGAATCATGGCGCCTGCGTTCGCTGCCGCCGCGGCGCTGCTCGAGCCGCGGCTGCGACTGGCCAAGGTCGATACCGAAGCCGAGCCGGCGTTGGCTTCCCGCTTCGGCATCCGCAGTATTCCGACCTTGATCCTGCTGCGGCAAGGACGCGAACTCGCGCGTCAGTCGGGCGCGCTGAGCAGCCCGCAGCAGATCGTGCAGTGGGTGCGCGCGCAGGACCTCATCGCGTGACGCCCGAAGCGCCCACCGATTCGCGGCCGTCGCCGCCCGAGAAGCCCGCCCCGGATGATTGTTGCGGCGGCGGCTGCCTGCCCTGCGTCTTCGACGCCTACGAAGACGCCCTGGAGCGCCATCGGGTGCAACTCGCGGCGTGGCAGGCCCGCCAGCGGGACGGTGCCGATTCCGACGCATGACCTTGGTGACTGGACGCTCCGGTGCCGCTTGCCTAGGATCGGGTGACCTTTCGTTTCGAGGCTTGGATCATGCAGCGGCTCTCCATCGCCCTGTTCACCTGTTCGCTTTGCACGGCGGCCGTCGCCGCCGACGCGCCGCGCTTCGACGCCCAGCGCCTGTCGGGTATCGTCAAGACCCTCTCGGCGGACGATTTCGACGGCCGCGGGCCGGCCACCGACGGCGAAATCAAGACCGTCTCCTACCTGATCGGCCAGATGCAGGCGATCGGCCTGGCACCTGGCGGCGATCTCAAGGACGGCGCGCGCAGCTGGACCCAGGAGGTGCCGCTGCTGCGCGCCGACATCGTCGGCAGCCCGGCCTTGAGCCTGAGCGCGGACGGCAAGATTCGCGCACTCACTCAAGGCGAACAGATCGCCGTGCGCGCCGCCACCGACGGTTCGAAGTCGATCGCCCTCGAGGACGCGCCGATGGTCTTCGTCGGCTACGGCGTGACCGCGCCGGAGCGCCGCTGGGACGACTACAAGGGCATCGATCTCGAGGGCAAGATCGCCGTGGTGCTGGTCAACGACCCCGACTTCGAGACCGGCAAGGGTGACTTCGGCGGCAAGGCGATGACCTACTACGGCCGCTGGACCTACAAGTTCGAGGAGGGCGCGCGGCGCGGTGCCGCCGGCGTGCTGGTCATCCACGAAACCGCACCCGCCTCCTACGGCTGGGAGACGGTCAAGAACTCCAACACCAACACCATGTTCGACATCGTGCGCGACGATCCGGCCGAGGTGCACCCGCCGATCGAAGGCTGGATCCAGCGCGACCTCGCCGTCGAGCTGTTCCGCCGCTCGGGCCTGGATTTCGAGCGGGCGAAGAAGAAGGCGCAGACGCGCGGGTTCCGCCCGGTGGTGCTCAAGGATCGCTTCTCCGCGCGCTACGCGGTCGACAGCGAAGTCATCACCTCACATAACGTGGTCGGCCGCATCGAGGGCAAGACGCGCCCCGACGAAACCGTCATCTACAGCGCGCACTGGGACCATCTTGGCATCGGCACGCCGGACGCTACGGGAGATCGGATCTACAACGGTGCGATCGACAACGCGACCGGCACCGCGGCGATGATCGAACTCGGCCGCGCCTTCGCCGCCGCACCGCAGCCGGAGCGCTCGGTGGTGTTTCTGGCGGTGACGGCCGAGGAGAAAGGCTTGCTCGGTTCGGAATACTACGCCGCCAGGCCGCTCTATCCACTGGCGACCACCGCCGGCGTCATCAATACCGACGCGCTCGACCCGGGCCCGGCGGCGCGCGATTTCACCGTCTCGGGCAGCGCCCGCTCGGAGCTGCTCGACATGCTGGTCGTACGCGGCAAGGCGATGGATCTCGTCTATACCGCGGACGGACATCCCGAAGCCGGCTATTTCTTCCGCTCCGATCACTTCTCCTTCGCCAAGCGCGGGGTACCCGCACTCTCCTTCGGCTCGGGAAGCGATCTTCGTGAAGGCGGTGTGGCCGCCGGCGAGGCGGCTGGCCGCGAGTACGGCATGCGCCACTATCACCAGCCTTCCGACGAATGGCAGGCCGACTGGAGCTTTGCCGGCATGCTGCAGGATCTGCCGCTGCTCTATCGGCTGGGCAGCGATCTGGCGAACTCCAGCGAATGGCCGGAGTGGGAAAAGAGTTCGGAGTTCGCCGCCGCGCGCGCGGCGTCGGCAGGTGAGCGCAAGCGCTGAACGCGCGGACCGAAGGGCGGATCGACCCATAGGGATCGACCGGCGGCCAGAAACTACGGCGCGCCGGAATAGCGCAGCAGGCGAAACGCGATCCGCTGCGGGTCGCCCTTCGGCACGACCACGCGCGTGCCGGTGAAGAAGAGGAGTCTGCCCTGGGCATCGCGCAGGGCCGCGCGCAGCGACCACTCGTCCTGTGGACCGGCCAGCGCCGTGTCGTAGGGTAACGTGAAGTCAAAGGGAGGGCCGGCGAGATCCGTGAAGCGCGCCGCGCCGAGGATGATCGGCGAGTCGCTGTCGGCGCTGGCAATCAGCTGCACTTCGAGTGTGGCGCCGGGCGCGGGCGCAATGCGTTCGAGGTAGAAGGCACGACCCTGCAGCCGGTTGTCGTTGTGAATGGCATCCTGTGCGGAAGCGGAGTGGATTGCCGGCAACGGCTGGCAACCGGCGAACAGCAGGGCCAGAGCGCAGGATGCCGAGAGGAGGAATCGATTGCACATGCCGGAGGTTTCCGCTGCGGGCGCATCCGGCGGGGCCGGGATGCACAACTGGTTCTTCGCATTGTGGCCGGATCCAGCGACTCGCGCACGCCTTGTCGCCACCGCAGGGCTGCTGCGTGAGGCCGCGCCGCGGGGGCGCTGGCTGAAGCCGGAGCGGTATCACCTGACGCTGCAGTTCCTTGGCACGCACGCCGAGGTTCCGGGCGCGCTCCTGTCTCGCTGGCGGCGCTGCGCCGGCGAGCTCCGCGTCGCACAGCACGAGCTGACGCTCGATCTCGTCGGCAGCTTTCCGGGGCGCAAGCGCGTCGTCTGGCTGGGCTGTCGACGGCCGCCGGCGGAGCTGCTGGCGCTCGTCGAGGGCTTGAGTCGCGGGCTGGCGGGCGCGTGTGCCGAACCCGGCTCGCCGCCACGCTTCGTTCCGCATCTGACGGTCCTGCGCGACGCCGAAGCCGCGCTCGACGCGTCGCTCACCGACCCCGTGCGCTGGCCGGTCCGCGACTTCGTGCTGGTCGCGAGCTCCTTGCAGCCGCCGGCGCCCTGTCGGATCGTCGGGCGCTGGCGGCTGCGGAAACAGCGCTAGCGAACGCCGCAGTCAGGGCATGCAGCCGGCAGGGGCCGGTCCAACCCTGGCCAGCGCAAGCTGACCGCTGAGGCCTGCGTTGTCACCCTCGCTGAAACTGTAGCTCAGACTGGCTTCGGCGCAGCTTTGAAACTCGAGGCGCGCGCTGCCGACCTGCTCGGTGTTGGTCGCGTGCGGGCGGTCGAAGCGCCCGCCGCGGGTTTCGTAGATGCCGATCTGCTCGACCCGTCGTCCGCTCGCGGGGGTCACTGCCTGCAGGGTGTACCAGCGTTGTCCGGCCGGGCCGCTGCCGCTTCCGGAATTGCGAGCGAAGGTGTACCAGGCAGCGAACACGGTACTGCCGTCGACATCGAGCACCAGGCCCTGCTGATCGTCCTGCGGGTCGGCCCAGGTGCCGCGCCAGAAGCTGGCGCCGGATTCGCTGCCGCCGCCGTCGTGCGAGCAGCCCTGGCCGGCGAGCAGGCGCGTCAGTGGAATCGTGCCGCTGCGCGCGCTGCCATCATGGAACACGTAGCTCAGACTGCCCTTGCCGCAGGTGTCGAAGGCGATCGTCGCCTGACCGACTTCGCGCAGGGTGGCCGCGTTCGGCGAATGGAAGCGTCCGCCGGTGCTCTGATAGATCGGCATGGCTGCCGACGGCGCGGCGTCGCCGACCTGGCCCTGGATCGTGTACCAGCGCGGTTCGCCGGCGTCGTCGGCGTCGTAGCTGAACCAGCCGCCGAACAGGAGACCCAGGCGCTCGCCGAAAAGCTGCGGAAACACCTCGAGAACCAGGCCCTGACCGTCAGTGGCCGGATTGGCCCAGGCGCCGCTGAGACCGCGCTGATCGAGGTTGACTCGCTCCGGTGTGGCGGCCTGCCAGCGGTCCACCAGGCGCTCGGCATCGATCGAGCCGAGTCCGGTGGCGAGGTCGTAGCCGGTGCCGATCCGATAGCCCTTGAGCCCGCCGTCGATCCCGTTCGGCCCGGGGGTCGCGTTGTTGCATGGCGACGGCGTGCGCTCGCTGCAGCTGCTGACGCCGCTGCTGGCCAGAGTGACGTCGTGAAACACGCCATTGGCTGGGTCCGCGGCGAGCTGGTACAGAACCGGGTTGAGGTTGGCCTGCGGCTCGCCGATCTTCTGGTTGAGCAGCGCGGCGATGCCGGCCATGCTCGGCGCCGACGCCGAGGTGCCGCCCATCATCATGAAATTGAAGCTGCCGTCCTTGATCTTGCAGGTGGACCCGAGGGCGGCGAAACAGGTGAAATAACCGGTGCCGATCGAAGCGTTCAGCGACAGATCGGGCGTGTGCCGCTTGTCGCCTTCCGGTACGCCGATGCCCTCCTGCCAGTTCGGGCGGGCAACCCAGACGCTGCTGCCGCCGCCCGTTGCGGCCATGCGTGGCGCTCCATCGCGGTCGAGGGGCTCGTTCCAGGCGCCCTCTGGGATATAGCCGCGCGCCGAGCCGTAGCCGGGGCCGTTGTCGCGCGACCACCAGCGATCGGGATCGTCCTCGTCGGCGTATTCGGTGCCGCCGACGCAGGTTACGTAGCTGCTGGCACACAGCAGGTTGATGCTGGAACGCTCGTTCGGCAGCGGCGTCGCGCCCGGACCCGAACAACCCGCGACGCCGGCGTCGCCCGAGGAAACGAAGCTCGAGATGCCTTCCATCGCGGCCTGGGCGAAATAGTCGTCGAAGATGGCGCTGACGGAGGAATCGACATCCGCCTCGCACAGTCCGTAGCTGATGCTGATGATCTGCGCCGGCACCGGGTCGGCGTCGACCGCGTGGTCCATGGCGATCCAGACGCCGTCGACGTTGCCTGCCGTGCCGCTGGTAATGAGCTTGATCTTGGCCCCTGGTGCGACGCTGGCCGCGCGCTGCACGTCGAGCGTCGCCTCCAGCTGGTCCATCATGGGCTCGATTGGCAAGTCGTCGCAACGCGGTGGGCGATCCTCGTGGCAGGTCGTGAACGGCGGCGCCGGTTTGGTGCCCGCCTCCGGCACGATCACGTCCGGACGGGTGTAGGGGAGATCCGCGCGCTCCATGAAATATTTGACGTCGTTGTTGTTGATGTTCGCGCGGGCGATGATGCCGATCGACTGGCCGCCGCCGTCGAGGTTTCTGGCGTGCAGCGGATGGACGTTGTAGACGCTGGCGAAGTCGTCCGGAAACATGATGTGGTCGCAGCGATCCGGGTTCTGACAGAGCGTGGCCAGCGGCATTCCGGGGCGCGCCGCGGCGCTCGCTCTTGCGCCCAACCGCAGGCTCGGCCGAAAGCGCACGTGGCTGAGACCGGTGATGCCTGCCACCACGTCGGCGAACGCGGCCGGGATCTGCGGCGCGCTGGCGTTGGCGCTGCGCTTGCCCTCGCCGGTGCGGAAATCGTGCAACGGGGTGCCGAAGGCGCGCGCGATGCTCGCCTGGCTGCCGCTGAAGTGGATGCGCAGGCGGCTGTTGGCGACACCTTCGACACGGAAGCCCTGCTCGCGCAGCCACTCGCTCAAGGTTTCGATGTCGCCTTGCGAGGCGCCGAAGCGCGCGCCGATCTCGCGCGCGCCGAGCCACTGCTGATAGCGGGGCGAAGCAGGGTCATACAGCTCGCGCAGGGTCTCCTTCCAGGCTGCCTGGCGCTCGGCGCTGCGCTTCAGAGCGAGGCTCATGCGGATTCGGGCCGGCACGTCGCGGGCGGGACCGAGGTCAGCCTCCGCTCGCGCCCAGGGCGGCTGATGACCCTGCAGCGAGACGCGCTGCGTCGGGTCGACCTTGCTGCGGATGAGATCGCCCGCCGCAGCCGGTGCCGCGAACAGCAGGACGAAAGCGAGCAGACCGGCGAAGCGCCGGGGAATGCGGAGTCGTGGCTTGGTCACGGCGACATCCTCGGCCGTCTGGCGCGAGCTCAGGGGCTGGAAATGATCGGTGCTGTGCTTGCCCGGCGCAAGTCGTGCCGGCGAGGGCGCAGGCGGGCGGTTGCCCGTCGCCGTCCCGGCGTGAAATCATCCTCCAGTACGGCATCGAGGAGCACGAATTGGAGCTGATCGAATGGCTGTCGTCCGGCACGGCTGAACAGACCTGGGCACCGTACGGCCAGCTGCTGCTGGCGCTGCTCCTCTCCTCGCTGATCGGGCTGGAGCGCGAGCTCAAGATGAAAAGCGCCGGGTTGCGCACCCAGGCGCTGGTCGGGGTGGCCGCGGCGCTGATCATGCTCGTGTCGAAATACGGCTTTTCCGACGTGCTCGAGCCCGGGCGGACGATGCTCGATCCCTCTCGCGTGGCGGCGCAGATCGTCTCCGGCATTGGTTTCATCGGCGGTGGCCTGATCTTCGTCCACCGCGACGTGGTGCGCGGCCTGACCACCGCGGCGATCGTTTGGCTGAGTGCGGCGATCGGCATGGCCTGCGGCGCCGGCCTACCGCTGCTGGCCATCTTCGTCACTGGTGCACACTTCGTCGTGGTCTACGGCTACACGCCGCTGGTCCGGCGCATCCTCCTGGCGCAGGCGGAGATGGTGGTGCGTTACAGCCCGGGGCGCGGCGCGGTGCAGGAAATCATGCGGACCTGCACCGGGCTCGGCTTCAGCGTGCACGAAGTGCACGTGCTGCGTGAGGACTATCCAAGCGATTCGGCGGAGCGGGTCATCCGCCTGCAGTTGCAAGGTCGCCGCGGCATCGAAACCCTGGCTGCGGCGGTCGGCGACATCGACGGCGTAGCCAGCGTGCGCGTGCTTTCCGGGCTGCGGGCGCGCGAATAGGCGCTGCAGGCCGGCGCGGACGTGGGGTGCTTCGTCGGGCGCCACGGGAGCGGGCGGACCCGGCGCGCCAGCTACAATCGGCTTCCTTCCGCGGTCTTCATTGCCGATGATTTCCTTTCGCAATTTCGCCTTGCGCCGCGGCGAACGGCTGTTGCTGTCGCAGGTGGACATTGCCCTGCACGCGGGCGCCAAGGTCGGCGTGGTCGGTCGCAACGGCAGCGGCAAGTCGAGCCTGTTCGCGGCCGTGCTCGGCGCGCTGGAGGCCGATCGCGGCGAGGTCGATCTGCCGCGCGGCCTGCGCATCGCCAGCGTGGCGCAGGAAACCCCGGCGCTTGCGGAAGCGGCGCTCGATTTCGTTGCCTCCGGCGACGAGCAGGTCCATCGGATCCTGCTGGCGGAACAGGTCGCCAGTGCCGCGGAGGACTGGGACGCGGTCGCCGCGGCCCACCAGCAGCTTGCGGATCTGGGCGGCTACGACGCCGAAGCGCGCGCCGGGCGGCTGCTGCATGGCCTGGGTTTTCGGGCTGCTGCACAGCGCATGGCGGTCTCTGAATTTTCCGGCGGCTGGCGCGAGCGGCTCAACCTGGCGCGCGCGTTGATGCAGCCATCCGATCTGCTGCTGCTCGACGAGCCGACCAACCATCTCGACCTGGACGCCGTGCTGTGGCTCGAGCAGTGGCTGCAGAAGTATCCCGGCACCCTGCTCGTGGTTTCCCACGATCGGGAGTTCCTCGACGGCGTGTGCAGCCAGATCCTGCATCTTCACGACGGCCGTGCGCGGCTCTACAGCGGCGGCTATACGCGCTTCGAGCAGCAGCGCTCCGAGCAACTGCGGCAGCAGCAGGTCGCCTTCGACAAGGAACAGGTAGAGCGCGCCCATCTGGAAGCCTTCATCGCCCGCTTCCGTGCCAAGGCGACCAAGGCCAGTCAGGCGCAGTCGCGGCTCAAGCGCCTGGCGAAGCTGGCGGGCACCGAGCCGGTGCGCGCCGAGCGAGAGATCCGCATCGCCTTTCCGGTCCCGCAGAAGCTTCCGCACTCGCTGCTGCGCCTGCAGGACGCGAGCGCCGGCTATCGGCTCGAAGGCCGCGCGGCGGTCGGCGGGCCATCTGATCACGAGCTGGCGCGCGAGGGTGACCGGCTCGTGGTGCTCGAGGGGATCCGCTTTGGCCTGGAGGCCGGTGATCGCGTTGGTCTCCTGGGTCCCAACGGTGCCGGCAAATCGACCCTGGTAAAGAGCCTGGTGGGCGCGCTGCCACTGCTGGGCGGCGAGCGCAGCGCGCATCCGGATCTGGTGATCGGCTACTTCGCCCAGCACACGCTCGATGCGCTCGAGGCCGGCCGCACGCCGATCGATCACCTGCGTGCGCTCGATCCGGCCGCTTCGACTCAGGAGTTCCGCGACTACCTCGGTCGCTGGCAGTTCGCTGGCGAGCGCGCCTTCGAGTCGGTGGACGTCTTCTCCGGCGGCGAGCGGGCGCGACTCGCGCTGGCCCTGCTCGCCTGGCGGCGGCCCAACCTGCTGCTGCTCGACGAGCCGACCAACCATCTCGATCTCGAAACGCGCGAGGCGCTGGCCGAGGCGCTCAGCGATTTCGACGGCGCGATCGTGCTGGTGTCGCACGACCGCCATCTGACCGGCCTGGTCAGCGATCGTTTCTGGCGCGTTGCCGACGGCCGGGTCGAGGAGTTCGACGGCGATCTCGACGACTATGCGGCCTGGCTGCGCGGGCGCGTTGGCGGGGCGTCCGCCGAGAAGCCCGCCAAGCCGAAGAAGCAGGCGCCGGCACCCGGCCGCGTGCCGGATTACACACCCCGCGCCGAGCGCAAGTCGGGCAAACCTGGTCGAGTGCGGTGAAGCTTTTGCGGTACCTGGGCAGCCTGGGCTACGGCAGCCGGCGCGCGCTCGAGCAGATGCTCGCCGATGGTCGCATCACCGATGCCCGTGGTCGGCTGCTGCTGCCGGATGCGTATTTCGAACACGCGGCACTGCGCGTCGACGGCGAGCCGCTGGACCCGCCGCCGGGACTGGTCGCGATGCTGCACAAGCCGCTCGGCTACACCTGCTCGCGGCGCGACGCCGGCCACATCGTCGATGAGCTGCTGCCGCCGCGCTGGCGGCTGCGCCGCCCGACGGTATCGAGCGTGGGCCGGCTCGATCGCGACACTTCCGGTCTGCTGCTCCTGACCGACGACGGCGCCCTGCTGCACCGGGTGATCGCGCCGCGCTCGGCGGTGTGCAAGCGCTACGAAGTGGAGCTGGCCATGGACCTGCGCGGTGACGAAGGCGAGCGATTCGCCTCGGGCAGTCTGCTGCTGGCGGGCGAGCGCCGGCCGCTGGCGCCCGCGGAGTTCCGGTCGCTCGGTCCACGGCGGGCGCGACTGTGGCTGCGCGAAGGACGCTATCACCAGGTGCGCCGCATGTTTGCCGCGGTCGGCAACCACGTGCTCGCCCTGCACCGCTCGATGGTGGGGGATCTGGAGCTTGGCGCGCTGCGCCCTGGGGACTGGCGTCTGCTGGGCGGCGAAGAAGTCGAACGGATCTTTGCCCGCGCGCCAGCTTGAGCGGCCGATAACGGGTGAATCGGCCATGCGCCACTCCACCGCGACGCCGGATGCGCGATCATGGAACATCCGCCGGCGCCAGAACGGGAGTTCCGGAAATCATGCGCATTGGGTCCGTGGTTCTCATCCTGCTGTTCGTTACGGGTTTCTGCGCAACGCCTGCCGCCGCGCTGCAATCGCTCCAGGTGTCGTTCGAGGGGCGAAACTACACCGTGGTCGAACTCGATCTGGCGCACGATCAACTCGAGCTGGTATGGCGGGACGCCGCCGATCACGCTTACGGGAGCATCGACGCACTGCGGGCTGCGAAGGCTGCGCGCGGCCGCAAGCTGCTCTTTGCGACCAATGCGGGCATGTACGACAGGGAAGCGCGTCCACTCGGCCTGCACGTCGAAGAGGGGCGCGTCCTGCGGCCACTGAATGTCGCCCGGCCGGCGTCCGGCAAGGGCAATTTTGCGATCCCTCCGAACGGCATCTTCTACGTCGATGTCGACGGCCACGCCGGGGTGCTGCCCAGCGCGAGCTGGCCCGACGCCGGCATCAAGGCGCGGCTGGCCACCCAGTCAGGCCCGATGCTGCTGATCGATGGCGCGGTCAACCCGCGTTTCATCGTCGATTCGGACAGCCGCAAGTGGCGGAGCGCGGTTTGCGCCCGCGAGCCCGAGCGCGTGACGTTTGCGGTCAGTGAGGTTCCGGTCAGCTTTTTTGGCTTCGCCGAGTTTTTCCGCAAGCGGATCGGCTGTCGCGACGCGCTGTATCTCGACGGTACGCTGACCCGCATCTACACGCGTGAGCGCGGCTACGCCGGGGCGCCCGCCTTCCTGGTGCGGCCTTACGTGGGCATGCTGGCGGTGTTCGAACCGCCGGCGCCGCGCAAGTGACTCGGCTCAGGCTCGCTGCAGCAGCACGACGACCGCTCCGGTTCCGCCCTGCGCGGGGCGCGCGGAGCTGAAGGCGAGGACGTCGGCGCGACGACGCAACAGGCCGTCGACCAAGCGCTTCAGCACCGGGCCCCGCGCGGCCGAGCGCAGACCCTTGCCGTGCACGATGCGCACGCAGAGCTGGCCTTCGCGGCGGCACTCCTCGAGAAACAGCGCGATCGCCGCGCGCGCCACCTGGCTCGACATCTCGTGCAGATCGATCTCGGCGCGCACGCTGAAGTGGCCGCGCCGCAGCTGCTGCAGGAGGCGTCGCGGTTGGCCAGGCTTCAGATAGTGGATCTCGTCGCCACCCTCGATCGCCGGATCGCTCGGTGCGGCGAGCAGCTCGTCGCGCACGCGCAGCTCGTCGAGCAGCGCCTGGGTCGGCTCTGGCGCCGGTCGCAAGCGCGGTGGATGTGCCGCGGGCTTGCGGCGCAGCGGGCGCACCGGGCCAATCGCCTCGCGAAACAGGTGCGCGTCGGGGTCGTCGTGACGAGAGCTCATGCGTGCAGGTTAGCAGGGCGCTCGGCGTCGGTTCGCCGAACGTCGCAGTCGGGTGTCGAGCGTACGCGGAGCACGGGTTGGAGCCGGATGATCGGCTATGATGCCGGGTTCGCGCGAGCGCGCGCGGATCGTCGCGCCGGCACCTGGCGCGGGAGAGCGGATCGGAAACGGCATGCGGGTTCTCGTCAGCAATGATGACGGCGTCGACGCGCGCGGCATTCAGGTGCTCGCGCGGCGCCTGGCCGAGGTGGGAGAGGTCACCGTGGTGGCGCCCGACCGCGATCGTTCCGGCGCCAGCAATTCGCTGACCCTCGATCAGCCGGTGCGCGCGGTGCAGCTCGATCCGTCACGCTGGCGGGTGGCCGGGACGCCGACCGACTGCGTGCATCTTGCGCTCTCGGGGTTGCTCGAACGCCAGCCCGACATCGTCGTCTCCGGCATCAACGACGCGGCCAACCTGGGCGATGACGTGATCTATTCCGGCACCGTTTCGGCAGCGATGGAGGGACGCTTCCTGGGTCTGCCCTCGATTGCCGTGTCGCTTGCCAGCCGCAATCACGCGCCGCTCCATTTCGACAGCGCGGCAGACGCGGTGCTGCTGCTGATGCGCCGCCTGCTGGTCGATCCGCTGCCCGCCGACACCATTCTCAATGTCAACGTGCCGGATCGCCCCTGGGCCGAGATTCGCGGCTTGGCGGTGACCCGGCTCGGCCGTCGCCACCGCGCCGCGCCCTGCGTCGTGCAACACGATCCGCGTGGTCAGCCGCTCTACTGGATCGGCCCGCCGGGCGACGCCGAGGACGACGGGCCGGGGACCGACTTCAACGCAATCCGCGACGGTTATGTTTCGATCACCCCGATTCACGTCGATCTAACCCGCTTTCAGGCGCTGGAAAAGGTCAGCAGCTGGGTGGCGGCGCTGGAGCAGCACATGCCGGGGGTGGTGTGAACGTGCTGCCGGGAGATGGGTCCGCGCGCGGACACGGCATGACCTCGCAGCGCGTCCGCGATCGCCTGGTGGAGAAGCTGGCTGCGGAGGGCATCGGGGACCGGCGGGTGCTGGACGTGATCGGGCGGGTGCCGCGACACCTGTTCATCGACGAAGCGCTGGCCTCGCGCGCCTACGAGAACACCGCGCTGCCGATCGGCGCCGGACAGACGATCTCCCAGCCGTGGATGGTCGCGCGGATGAGCGAGGCGCTGATCGAAGCGCGCGTGCCGCGGCGGGTGCTGGAGATCGGTACCGGTTCGGGTTATCAGACGGCGGTGCTCGCCGAGCTGGCGGAGCAGGTTTACACGGTCGAGCGGATCGAAGAGCTGCTGCGGCTTGCGCGCCGACGCTTCCGCAAGCTCGGCTATTCCAACATCCGCTCGCGGCACGACGACGGACGCTTGGGCTGGCCCGAGGAGGCACCCTTCGACGCCATTTTGGTGACGGCAGCGGGAACCCGGCTGGAATCGCGCCTGCTCGAACAACTGAGCGCCGACGGCTGCCTGGTGGCTCCGGCCGGACCCGCCGGCAGGCAGCAGCTCCTGCGCGTGCGCGCCGGCAAGGATGGCTGGGTCGATGAAGCGCTGGGTGCGGTGAGCTTCGTCCCGCTGCGCAGCGGGGTCCAATGAAGACCACTCTCCAGCCGCGTCCACGACTGCGGCAATGAAGCTATTCGGTCCCTTGTATGCGCGCACGCTGCGCTGGGCTCGCCATCGCCATGCGGAGCGCTATCTCGCGCTATTGAGCTTCGTCGAGGCGATCATCTTCCCGGTGGCGCCGGAAGTGATGCTGGCGCCCATGACTCTGGCTCGACCGCGGTGCTGGGCGCGCTTCGCCACGGTCAGTCTGATCGGCTCGCTGCTCGGTGCCGTGATTGGCTATGCGCTCGGCCACTACGCCTTCCACGCCCTGCGCCCGGTCTTCGACGCACTCGGCTGGCTGCCGCGGATCGAGGCGCTGGTCGGCGACCTCGAGCGTGATGTCGCGCTGCATCCCTGGAATGCATTCTGGGCGCTGGTCATCGCCGGCTTCATGCCGGTGCCGCTGAAGATCTTCACTTGGGCCTCGGGGATCGTCGGTGTGCCCCCGCTGCCTTTTCTGGCGGCGATGTTTGTCGGTCGCGGCAAGCGGGTGTTTCTGCTGGGCGGGCTGATCCGGCTCGGCGGCGAGCGCGCCGAACGGGTACTCGAACGCTGGATAGAATGGATCGGCTGGGCGGTGTTGGTTCTGCTCGCCGCCGCGCTGCTTTATTTCGGGCTGCTTCGTTAGGATGGAGGACATGCCAAGGGGGATGTGCAAGGTGTTGCGGCTGCGGGCCGCGGCGATCACGCTCACGCTGGCCGGCTGCGCGTCGACCGGTCCGGCGCCAGTGACCGATCTCGGCAGCAGCATCATGCCGGCAGGAAGTGCCGCCAGGGCGCCGGCGCCGGCGAAGTCCGGCATGCACCGCGTAGTGCGCGGCGATACGCTTTACAGCATCGCTTTCCGCAACGAGCTGGATTATCGCGAGCTCGCCGCCTGGAACGGTATCGCTTCACCCTACACGATCTATGTCGACCAGGAGCTGCGCCTGCAGCCACCTGCGCGCCCGGCTGCAGCGGCAAGCCCGGCCTCGCTACAGCCCGTGCCTGCAAGCAGGCCGGCGCCCGGCCCATTCGTCGACGCCCCCGCAGCGGCTGAACCCGAACCCGCCACGCCGATCGCGCCTGCGCCCCAGCCGCCTGCAGCAGAGCCGGAGCGCGCCGTCGCATCTCCGGTGGACGCCCCGGCGCCGGCGCGCGCTGCCGGGGCGGTCGGCGCGCCTGCGTCGTCGATCACGGAGCCCGCGGCGGAGCTTGCTGCGGTGTCCATCACGCCTGCCGAAGCAATCCCCGCCGAGAGCGTCGCGCGCCCCACGGCCACCGCAGTGCCGCCGGCGGCGCCGCAGATGGTGGTCGGCAACATCGCCTGGCGCTGGCCAGCGCCAGGTCGGGTGCTTTCGGGTTTTCAGCCCAACGACCGCACCCACCAGGGCATCGACATCGACGGCAAGGCCGGCGAGCCAATCCGAGCCGCCGCTGCCGGCGCGGTGGTCTACAGCGGCAACGGATTGATCGGCTACGGGGAGCTGATCATCATCAAGCACAGCCCTGACTACCTCTCCGCCTATGGCTACAACCGCAAGCGCCTGGTCAAGGAAGGTGAGCAGGTGCAGGCCGGTCAGGTCATCGCCGAAATGGGTGCCTCCAGCGCCGGCCGCGACGCCTTGCACTTCGAGATCCGCCGCGGCGGCAAGCCGACCAACCCGCTGGATTTCCTGCCGCGCCGCTGACTGGCGGTGACGGGAGCAGGCCGTCCGTCCTGCTCGCGGCCTTCCTCCGCAAACCTTTCCCGGGCTGCTGCCGAATCCCGCCGCGAGGCTTGATCTGACGCCTTCCGGAAGGTGCGGGAAGCCCGTGCGGTGCTTTGTCGCGCTAGCCGATTTCGTCGCCTTTTCCGTCTTCACCTTGTTAAATTTGCGTTTGAGGCGCGGGTGAAAACCTGACCGGAAGGTCGGCGACGCGAGGCGGGTTCGCTGCTCGTCGCCGCCCGCAACGATGACGACAACGGATCCATCCCATGCCCCGATCCCGAAAGTTTGCCGCGCTGTGTGCTGCCGCCCTGCTGTCGCTGGGGCCGATCGCCTCGCTGGCTGCGAGCGCCGCCGAGAGTGCTGCCGTACTCGACCTGCGCTACCGCTGGGAGCAGGTGGACGACGCCGGCTTCGCGCGCGACGCCCAGGCGCAGACCCTGCGCCTGCGGCTGGGCTACCGTTGGGTGTTCGCTCCCGGCTGGCAGCTCTACGCCGACGCCGAGCATGTGCAGCCGCTGTTCGGCGAGCACTACAACAGCACCGCCAACGGCCGCACCCAGTACCCGGTCGTCCTCGATCCGAAATCGAGCGAGCTCAACCAGGCCTTCATCGGCTGGACCGGCGAGGGCTCCTCCGCAAGTCTGGGGCGCCAGCGGGTGGCGCTCGACAACCAGCGTTTCTTCGGCACGGTGGGCTGGCGCCAGAACGAGCAGACCTTCGATGCGCTGGCCCTCGGCCGCGATTTCGGCGAGAGCTCGCAGTTTCGCTACCTCTATCTCGACCGGGTGCTGCGCGTGGTCGGGCACGACCATCCGGATCCGCTGCAGCGACGCTGGCGGCTGCACGGGCACCTGCTGCACGCCGAGCAGGCTTCTCCGATCGGGCGCTTCGCCGCCTACGCCTATCTGGTGGAGAACCGCGACATGCCGGCGCTGTCGAGCCGCACCTTCGGCTTGCGTTGGACCGGCGAGCGCGAACTCGACGGACTCCGCTTCGACTGGACCCTGGAGTACGCCCACCAAGGCGACTGGGCCAACAACCCCTTCGGGCGCAGCGCGAACTATCGGCTGATCGAGCCGAGCCTGAAGTGGCGCGGTGTGACCTTCAAGGCCGGCCAGGAAGTCCTCGGTGGCGACGGCAGCTACGGCTTCAGCACGCCCTACGCCACCCTGCACGCCTTCAATGGCTGGGCCGACCGCTTCGGCACGACCCCGCTGGACGGGCTGGACGACCGCTACCTGGGTGCGCTCGGCAGCCTTCCCGGCGGCTTCGGCTGGGCGCTCACCTGGCACGATTTCCGCGCCGACAGCGGCAGAGCACGCTACGGGCGGGAGTGGGATGCCTCGCTGAGCCGCGCGTTCGGCAAGCACTGGAACCTGCTGCTCAAGCTCGCCGACTACCGCGCGCGCGACTTTTCCACCGACGTGCGCAAGTACTGGTTCAGTGTGGAGTACCGCTACTGAACGGGCGCGGGCTCAGGAGATGAAGGGCGCGAAGGCGCCCCAGGGGTTGTGGCTCCGGGCGACGCTGACGATGAACAGATACACCGCGAGCGCGGCGATGAAGCAGCCGATCTGTGCGCCGCGCGTACGACCGCGCTTCAGTGCCAGCGTGCCGAGCACGATATAAACCACCAGCAGCAGCACCTTGACCGTCAGCCAGGCCTGAACGAAGGGGTACTGGTGGACGATGAAAAGGAGCAGGATCGCTGCGGCGAGCAGCGTGCTGTCGATCACGTAAGACAAGCGACGCAGCGCGAGATGGTTGGTGAAGCGCGAGCGTGCCAGCATCATCAGTCCGCGCACGCTGAACAGCGATCCCGACAGGATCACGGCCCAGATGTGGACCCACTTGATTTGCAGATACCACGCCGCCATCGGGCTTAACCCGGCCGGCCGTCGAGCCGCGGCGTCATGTAAATGCGGAGCGAGCGCAGCGCCCAGGGCAGAAAGGCGACGAGCCAGCCGAAACCTGCGATGGCGAGCCACAGCGCCGGATCGCTGCGGGTGATTTCGGCCCAGATCCTTGCCAGCGTCACGAATTGCAGCGCGACAAAGGCGAACCAGGCGGTGGCCGTCATCGCCAGCGGTCGGCCGGCGTGGCCCTGGGTGACCCGGGTCACCATCGCCACCAGCATCGAACCAAAGAAGCCGATGGTGAGCGCATGCACCGGCGCGCGACCGAGCAGGAAGCCGTGGTCGCTGAAGGCGAGCAGACTCTGCACCGCATACAAGGCAAAGGCGACGGGCAGCCACAGGAAGCCCAAGTGGAGCACCGCGAGCAGCCCCGGCCGCATGCAGCGCCAGGGCTTCCAAGCGAGCGCATGCCAGACGAAGACGAGTGCCAGCGGCGCGTCGGCAAGCCACAGCCAATCCTGGCGGTGGCTCAGATCAAGCGCGAGATGGCCGAGCAGCAGCAGCCAGACGAGCGGCAGGCTCCAGCTCGGGCGCACCATCTCGTAGTCGGGGCCCACGATGTTCTTGCTGAAGAACGGCAGCATGCGGTGGCAGACGGTGAAGAAGATCGGCAGCAGCAGGCCGAAGCTGCCGAGCTTGATGGCGACGAAGGCGAGCTGCCAGGGTGCGCCGAGCGTGAACGCGCCGAAGGCGAGCAGTCCGCAGGCGCCGAGCACCAGGGCCACATAGGTCGACAGTGCGTGACGGTCCTTGCCGCCGTTGCGCACGAGTACGCCGCCGAGGGCGATCAGTCCGGCGATCCAGCCGGCCAGCATCAGCGCCATGCCGGCGAGCAGCACGAGCTTCGAGCCGAGCAGGCCGACGTGGACCAGCAGGTAGCCGCCGAAAACGCCGATGAATACGGGCACATAGTGGCGCCGGGTGAGCGGCGGCTGGCCCATCCAGCGCGTGTAGACGGTTAGCAGGAAGCCGAAAATGAAGAGCGGCAGCATGCCGTATTGGGTGAAGATCGCGTGCGCCCAGCCGGGCGGCACCGGTGCTACCGGAAAGCCGTGGCCGAAACGCGTGGCGCCGAGGAAGCAGGCCCACCAGAGCATCGACACGATGACTGCAGAGGCGCCAGCGAAGAACATCAGCCGGTGCGGCGCAGCGGCCATCACCGTCGGCAGGTCCGAAAGCGCCTGCAGCAGCGAGCGATCTGTTGCGGAATGTTCGTGTTCGCCGCTCATTTCGACCTGCACCGAAATGCCGCGCAAGCTGCGGCCGCTTCGAGAGGATTCACTCATCTTGCAATTGTGAATCGCCTGCGTCCGGGCGATCTTGATGCACGTCAGAGCGCCCGGATCGAGCGCCGCGCGCCGCGCGGAGCCGGTGATCATTCAAAAACCGTGACGTGGGCGCCGCGGGGGGTGCTTGGCGATGCAGGACTCGGGCGGGTGGTTGATCCACCTTCTCAGGGCACGGTCGGCCGACCCTCGCTCATCCATTCCAGCAGCGAACCGTCGTACATGCGGGTCTTCGGCACGCCGACGATTTCGTCCATGACGAACCAGGCGCCCGCGGCGAGGTGTCCGGTGTTGCAATAAGTGATGCTCGGCTGGTTCGGGCTGATGCCGAGCTGGGGCAGGATCTTCGCGTATTTGGCCTTGCTCAGATAGAAGGTAGCGATGCCGTCGGTGCGCACGATGGCGTCGGTCGGAAATACCCGCGCGCCCTCGATGTGCCCATAGTGGGGCAGAACCCCGACCTTGACGATGCCGAGGAACTGCGGCATCGACCGCGCGTCGATCAGCTGCACGCCGCTCTTGAGCGCGGCGGCGGTGGCGGCGCTGTCGGCGGTCCAGTCGAGCTTCGGCTCTTGCGCGGTCCAGCTGCCCGGAAACGGCTCGGCGGCTTCGGTGTCCACGGGGTAGCCAGCCTGCAGCCAGGAGGCGAGGCCACCGTTGAGGATCGCCACCTGCTCGGTACCGAAGGTCTTGAGCGTCCAGTACAGGCGCGCCGCCATGTCCAGCGAGTGGGTGCCGGCGTCGATCGATGCGGAAGCGTCGGCCGGGGAAACGATCACCAGCGGCTTGCCGCCGTCGACGCCGGCGTCCTGCAGGATGCTCTGGAACTCGTAGCCGGAAGGGCGCATGAAGCCGATGTCCCGGCCCTCGATCTCGCGCGCCGTGCGGATGTCGGCGAAGCGCACCAGGCGCGACCCGGGGATGTGCCCGCCGACTGCGACCAGCTGTTTCTTTCCGTTCGCGTCGGTGCTGAAGCGAGGCGGCGCGGTGAAGCTTTCCGGCTGATCGCGCACGTCCACCACCATCACTTCGGCGAGGTGCGCCTTGAGCCACTGCGCGTCGACCAACGGCCCGGGCAGGCTCGCCGCGGCGGAGGCTACGCTCCAGCCCAGCGCAGCCAGGAAGATCCCGAACGTGAGTCCCCGTGCTGCTTTCATCATGTTTCTCCGTGAGCGTCGAAGCCTGTACCGGGTGGGAAGCCCTTGCGCAGCGGCGATCTCGCGCGCGGCGAATCAAACCCGAAATCGAAATACTACCGCTGCAAACTGCACCGCGTCGGGCTCTGCGGCGCCTCGCGGCTGCGGCGCTACACTCAGCCTCGGGGCCGAACGGTGGCCGCTGCGGACGAGGGGAGCATGTCGATCGAACTCACGATGCTGGGATGGGCGGCAGTGCTGGGGCTGGTGCATTTGCTGCTGCCGGCGGTCTTCGTGTTCCGCAGCCGCGGGCTTGGCTGGATCGTCGGCAACCGGGACGACCCCGGCGCCCCGCTCGGGCCCTACGGCGAGCGCTCGCTGCGCGCGCAGCGCAATTTCCTGGAAAGCTTCGTTCTGTTCGCCGCGCTGGTGCTGGCGGTGCTCGCAGCAGGCAAGAGCGGCGAGCGCAGCGCACTCGCGGTGCAGCTCTACTTCTGGGCGCGGCTGATTTATCTTCCCGTCTACGTGCTCGGGGTACCCTGGTTGCGCTCGCTGATCTGGGCAGTGTCGCTGGTCGCGATCGTCTGCCTGGCGGTGGTGCTGCTCGCGCTCTGAGTGCGGCTGGCGGCAGCACTGTGGCGCCGCCGCGGCGCGGGCTGCGCTGTCCGCGCTGCGGGCGCGAGGCGCTTTCCCTCTGGCGCAAGCTGCGGCTGGCGCCGCTCGGCAAGCTGGCCTGCGCCGGCTGCGGCGCAGCGCTGCGCCCGCGGCGGCTGCCGGGCGTCGTGCTTGCGATTCTCGGCAGCCTGCTCGGGGTGTTCTGCGGCGTTCTGCTGGTCGCGGCCGTCGGTTCGTTTGCTTCGGTGTGGAGTCTGTTCGGCACGTTCCTGGCCGGCACGCTGGCCGGCGAGCTGCTGGCGCATGCGCTCTACGTCTTCAGGGTGACTCTGGTCGCGGCGGAAGATCGCACTACACTGGAGCGTCGCGGCGGGCTTCGCCGCCGCCGCTGATTTCCGGAGTTCCGCGCATGGCGTTCAAGACCATCATCGAACCGTTTCGCATCCAGTCGGTCGCGCCCATGCGCATGAGCACGCAGGCCGAGCGGCGTGCGGCGATCGTCGAGGCGGGCTACAACTTGTTCAATCTCCACGCCGAAGACGTGCTGATCGACCTGCTGACCGATTCCGGCACCGGCGCGATGAGCCGCGACCAGTGGGCGGCGATCCAGCACGGCGACGAGTCCTACGCCGGCAGCCCCTCGTTCGAGATCTTCCGCCGCGCCGTGCAGGAGCTGTTTCCCTTTCGCCACGTGATTCCGACGCACCAGGGTCGCGCGGCGGAAAAGATCATCTTCACCGCGCTTGGCGGCAAGGGTCGCATCGTCCCCAGCAACACCCACTTCGACACCACTCGCGCGAACGTCGAGTACAGCGGCGCCGAGGCGGTGGATCTGGTGATCGCCGAGGGCCGCGATCCGGCCAGCCTGCATCCTTTCAAGGGCAACATGGACATCGCCGCCCTGGATGCGCTGCTGAGCGAGCACGCGGGGCATGTGCCGGTGGTCTTTGTCACCATCACCAACAATTCTGGCGGCGGCCAGCCGGTGAGTCTCGCCAACTTGCGTGAGACGCGCGCGGTATGCACGAAGCACGGCGTGCCGCTGTTCCTCGATGCCTGCCGTTTCGCCGAGAACGCCTGGTTCATCCGCGAGCGCGAGCCGGGGCAGGGCGAGCGCGAGGTGGCCGACATCGTGCGCGAGATGGCCTCGCTCGCCGACGGCATGACGATGAGCGCGAAGAAGGACCCGATGGGCAACATCGGCGGCTGGCTGGCGCTGAACGACGATGCGCTGGCCGACGCCTGCCGCACCTTGCTGATCCTGACCGAAGGCTTCCCGACCTATGGTGGCCTTGCCGGTCGCGATCTCGAGGCCCTTGCGCAGGGCCTCAAGGAAGTCGTTGAGCACGACTACCTGCGCTATCGCATCCGCTCCACGGCCTATCTCGGTGAGGCGCTGCTGCGCTCCGGGATCCCGGTGGTGCAGCCGATCGGCGGTCACGCGGTCTATCTCGACGCGCGCGCGCTGCTGCCGCATATCCCACCCCTGCAGTACCCCGGTCAGGCGCTGGCGGTCGCGCTCTACCAGGTGGGCGGCGTGCGCGGCTGCGAAATCGGTACGGTGATGTTCGGCCGTCACCCCGACGGCAGCGAGACACCAGCGACGCTCGACCTGGTGCGCCTGGCGATCCCGCGGCGCACCTATACCCAAAGCCACATCGACTATGTGATCGAGGTCTGCCAGCAGGTGGCGGCAGACGCGGCGGGACTGCGCGGTTATCGCATCGTCGCCGAGCCACCGGCGCTGCGCCACTTCACCGCGCGTTTCGCGCCGGTCGACTGAGGCGCCGCGGTCTCAATCGAAGCCATCGGTGAAAATCAGGTCGCCTGCGCTGACCACCAGCAGGCTTGCGGACATCGGCGGCAGCGCGGCCAGACTGAGCGTGCTGCCGGCGAGCGTGCCGCTGCGCACTTGCTGCACCGGCTGTTCGGCGTCGAAGCCGTAGAGTCGCCACTGGGCTCCCGGTGCTGTCGCGAAGTGGATCGCGACATCCTGAGCGGATTCGGTCTTGTTGGTCAGCAGCAGCATCCTGCGCCCCGCATCCACGAACGCATAGGCGCCGATTCGGTCGATATCGGCACTCGTGGCCCGCGCGCTGCTGCCCGCGACCCGCGCCCCGGCGCCGTCATAGTTCAAAAACAGCTGGAAGGCGCGCTCGACCCGGGTGTTGGCCTCCGGCGCGATCCAGCGGTTGGCGAGATACACCCCCTCGCGGGCGAAGATGCCGAAGAGTTCCGCCTGGGCGACCGCTCCGCTCGCGGTGCCGTCGTTGCCCCAGCGGTATTCGGTGATGCCGAGCCGGGTCTCCGGACAGTACTGGTCGATCCAGCCGCGCACGCGGGGAATCAGGTTCGGCCGATCGTAGTGGTTGTCGTCCCAGTTGCCGAGATCGGAGATCCACGATTCGGAGACCCAGTTCGGGTCGTAGAGCTCCCTGAGCGCGCGCAGTCGGCGGGCCGCCGTCGCGCTCGAATCGTCATCGCTCATCGATACGCCCGCGCCCTGCGGGTAGTAGTGCAGGTCGAGCACGTCGACCGCGCGCAGCCCGCCGGTGAGCGGGTTGGCGCAGATCTGCTGCAGATACCAGGCGACAAAGGGCAGGCCGCCGTGCGCGTCGCGGTCGGCTCCCTCGATACAGCTGTCGGCCGCGGAGCCGAACAGGTCACAGTAGCCCCAGGTGCTCGGTCCGGTCACCAGCGCGGTGGGATCCTCGCTCTTGATCATGGCGCCCCAGGTCAACGCCTTGCCGAGGGTCTCGTCATAGGTGGCCGGCGCCGGATGCACGTCGCGGTGAGTGGAATTCCACAGCATCACCTCGTTGTCGAGAGCGTAGAAGCGCACGCCGCCACCGTCCGCCGCGCCGAAGCGCGACTTCAGATGGACGATCCAGCCCTTCCAGAAGTCCGCGCCCACCGCGGTCGAGGTGTCGGTCGGGTCGTTGCCGAGGACGAGGTCGCCATTCGTCCGCACGCCGTTGCCGGCGTCTGGATCCCAGGGATCGGAGTCCTGCTGCGGGCCGTACTTGGCGATCGAGAAGCCGGTGAAGTAGGGGTGCACGAGCGGGCTGTTCGCGCGCGGCGCCCAGCCGATGGTCGGCACCGTGATCAGCAGATCGCCGCCGTACTGACGGGTCTCGGCGATGAAGGAGTCGGCGGCGTTGCCGAGCGGCGGCTGCTGGCTGCGGTCACTGGCACCCGGGATGTTCTCGAAGTACCAGTCCGCGCCGGTGTTGTGTACGTCGATTTTCCAGTTGTAGCGCGAGGTGGCATTGCCGCCCCAGCGCCGCAGCGGGTAGCCCATCGTCGCGTTGCGCGCGGCGTCGCCGTAGTTGACGCCGAAGATCAGCGGGCTGAGCGGACGCAGATCGGCTGCGTGGTCGACCGAGATTTCGACCGCGCCGGCGCCGGGAGCGCAGATGAGGACGGTGCCCAGGCAGAGTGTGGCGAGGCTGCCAGCGATGCGAAACTGTGACATGGTCGATCTCCGGGAAGTCAGCGGACCCGAGGCAGGCGAAAGTCACGAAAGCCCGAGGCGACGCAGACGATGCTGGCACCGCCATCGATGTTTACAGATAATCGCGGCTCCTGGGAGTGCTCGTAAAGCGCGATCCCGCGCTGTGGCGGATCGCCACGGCGCTCCACGCGACCGATATCGCGCTGCGGCGGCCATTGATCCGGGGGACGATGACCCAATCGTGGGACCCGCAAGCCAGACGGTGGCGCCGCGCGCCGATTTCACACCCTGACATGGATCAAGGCGTGTTGCCTGAGCCGAGCGCCAACATGAAGCGCATGAACGACGCAGCATGGTTCGTGATCGACCCGCTCGCGGGCGCGTTGCGATCGTGTCGAGCGGATGCGCAGTCCGCTGCGACGCAGCACGACGAGGTGCCGCGCGCGGTTTCTCGCGGACGACTTTCTTCACGACCTGCGGCGAGCTCCGGCTGTCGCGCATGATGTTCCCTGCGGATGGTTGCGCGCGGCCCGGCTGCCGCTTGCGCGCATTCGCGTCGAGACGCTGCCTGAATCGCTGGCAGGCAGACGTGCGTCCTTGACCAGCGGTCGCGAGAGAGTGGAAATGAGTGCGATCAGTCCCTGGCCCGTGCCGACCTGGCGCGATGAGCTCGAAGAGGAATACGCGGCCCTGCGGGCGCGCATCGAGCACCTGGTGCCGTGCCTGGAGTGGCAGCTGCACCTGCCCTGGATCGAGGCGATCAACCGCCTCAAGCGCGAGCGCGGCGCGGTCATCATGGCGCACAACTATCAGGCGCCCGAGATCTTCCACGGCGTCGCCGACATCACCGGCGACTCGCTGGCGCTGGCGCAGGCCGCAGCGACCTGCGACAGCGACCTGATCGTGCTCTGTGGCGTGCACTTCATGGCCGAGTCGGTCAAGGTGCTGGCGCCGAACAAGACCGTGCTGATCCCCGACCTCGAAGCGGGCTGCTCGCTGGCCGCATCGATCACCGCCGAGGACGTGCGCGCGCTGCGCCGCCAGCATCCGGGCGTGCCGGTGGTGACCTACGTCAACACCTCCGCTGCGGTGAAGGCCGAGTGCGATGTCTGCTGCACTTCCGCGAACGCAGTGCGCGTGGTCGAGTCGCTGGGCGTCGACAAGGTGATCTTCGTTCCCGACGCCTATCTCGGCAAGCACGTCGCCAAGCTGACCGGGGTTGAGCTGGTGCTCTGGCACGGCACCTGCATCGTCCATGAAAAGTTCACCGCCGCCGAAACGCGCGACGCACGCAAGCGCTTCAATGCGAAGATCGTGGCGCACCCCGAGTGCCCGCCGGACGTGCTGGCGGAAGCGGATTTCGTCGGCTCGACCAGCGCCATGGGCCGCTGGCTGGAGAAGGAAAAACCAGAGCGGGTGGCAATGATCACCGAGTGCTCGATGGCCGACAACCTGCGCGCGCAGTTCCCGCAGACCGAGTTCATCAAGCCCTGCAACCTGTGCCCCTACATGCAAAAGATCACCCTGCAGAACCTTTACGCGAGCCTTTGCCACCTGCAGTTCGAGATCACCATTCCGGACGAGGTGATCGCCGGCGCGCGCCGCTCGCTGGAGCGGATGCTCGAAATAGGGCGCGCCGAGAAGGTATGACCGAGCCGGTCGTGATCGTGGGCGCCGGGGCCGCCGGGCTGGCCACGGCGCTCGCGCTTGCGCCGCGGCCGGTGGTGCTGGTCTGCCGCGGCGCGAGCGGCAGCGGCAGCGCCAGCGAGCTGGCCCAGGGCGGCCTCGCCGCGGCGCTCGACGACGGCGACGAGGTCGAGGCGCATTTCCACGACACGCTCACAGCCGGCGCCTTTCACAACGACGTCGAGCGCACGCGCTGGCTCTGCGCGCAGGCGCCGGGCGTGGTGCGCTGGCTCGAGGAGCAGGGCGTCGCCTTCGACCGCGACATCGCGGGCCGACTGTTGCTCGGTCGCGAGGGCGGCCACGGCCGGGCCCGCATCGCGCACGCCGGCGGCGACGCGACCGGCGCCGCAATCGTGCGGGCGCTGGCGGCGCGCGCACGCGAGGCACGACATATCGAGTGGTGCGGCGGACTCGAGGTCGACGCGCTCGGCTTGCGCGACGGGCGCGTCTGCAGCGTGGGCGCACAGGCCGCAGACGGCACGCGCGTGCGGATCGAAGCGCGCGCCGTGGTGCTCGCCACCGGCGGGCTCGGCGCGCTGTATGCGCGCACCAGCAACCCGCCCGGTGCGGTCGGCTCGGGCCTCGCGCTGGCGCTGCTGGCCGGCGCGAGCGCGCGTGATTTGGAGTTCGTCCAGTTTCACCCGACCGCGCTCGACGTGCCCAGCCAGGTAACCCTGCCCCTGATCACGGAGGCGCTGCGGGGCGCGGGAGCGCACCTGCTGGTGGGCGACGAGGCGCAGCCGCTGATGGCGGGCGTGCACCCGCAGGGCGACCTGGCGCCGCGCGACGTAGTGGCGCGCGAGGTATGGCGGGCTCGCAACCGCGGAGCCGCGGTGTATCTCGATGCCACCGGAATCGGCAGCGACTGGCAGCGCAGGTTCCCGACCGTGCTGGCCTCGTGCCTTGCCCACGGCATCGATCCCGCGACCACGCCGATTCCGGTTGCCCCGGCGGCCCATTTCCACATGGGCGGCATCGAGGTCGACGCCGACGGCCGCAGCAGCCTCGCGGGCCTGCATGCGGTCGGCGAGGTTGCCTGCACGGGGGTGCACGGAGCGAATCGCCTCGCCAGCAACTCGCTGCTCGAGGGCGTCGCCTTCGGCCGCCGCCTGGGCGCGATGCTCGCGGTCGAGCGCGGCGCCGCAGCGGCCGATGGGCAGCTGCGCTGGCGGCAGCTCGGCCCGAGCCTGTCGCCCGCGCGAATGGCCGAGCTGCGCGAGCTCCTGTGGCGGGCGGCGGGACCGGAGCGCTCGGCCGCGCAGCTTGCCGCCGCGCGTGACGCCTGCGTCGGCTGGCGCACGGAGGGTTGGCAGGCGCGGCTTGCGGCGGATATTCTTGCTGCTGCGCTGTATCGCGGCGACAGTCTGGGTGCCCACTGGCGCAGCGATTCAGGCGCCGCGGCATCCGCTGCGCGGCGCGCAGCCGCTTCCTGACGCCCATCAGGCTGCGCGTTACCGCGGGTTTCCTCATTTCCGGAATCACTTTACTTCATGCAGACTGCTCCGACTCGACCGACCTCGCTTGACCGCGAGCAGCTTTTCTCCTGCGCGCGCGGCGAAATGTTCGGTCCCGGCAACGCCCGCCTGCCGATGCCGCCGATGCTGATGTTTGACCGCATCGTGCGCATCGACGAACACGGCGGCGCGCACGGCAAGGGCTATCTCGAGGCCGAGCTCGATATCCACCCGGACCTCTGGTTCTTCGGCTGTCACTTCGAAGGCGATCCGGTCATGCCGGGCTGCCTGGGGCTGGATGCGATGTGGCAACTCGCCGGCTTTTATCTGCCCTGGCTTGGCGAGCCTGGGCGCGGTCGCGCGCTCGGCGTCGGTGAGGTCAAGTTCACCGGACAGGTCCTGCCCACGGCAAAGCGAGTACGCTACGTCATCGACGTCAGTCGCGTGGTGCGCGGGCGGCTCAAGGTGGTGGTCGCCGACGGTCACACTTTCGTTGACGATCGCCTGATCTACAGCGCGAAGGAGCTTCGCGTCGGCTTGTTCCAATCAACGGACGGTTTCTGATGCGTCGCGTCGTGGTTACCGGAATGGGGATCGTGTCTTGCCTCGGCAACAAGGCCGAGCACGTCGCGCGCGCGCTGCGCGAGGGCATCAGCGGCCTGCGCGCGGTGCCGGAATATGCCGAGCGCGGCCTGCGCAGTCATGTGGCAGGCGTGCCGCAGATCGACCTGGTGGCAGAGATCGACCGCAAGCTGAAGCGTTTCATGGGCGACGCCGCGGCCTACGCCTACGTCGCGATGCGCGACGCGATCACCGATGCCGGCCTCAGCATCGAGCGCATCCGCCATCCGCGCATCGGCGTGATCGCGGGCTCCGGCGGTGGTTCGGCCGAGTGGCAGATCGAAACCGGGGATCTGCTGCGCACCAAGGGCGTGCGCCGCATCGGCCCGTACATGGTGCCGCGCACCATGTGCTCGACGGTATCGGCCACCCTGGCTACGGCCTTCGGCATCCTTGGCCTCAGCTACTCGATCGCCGCAGCTTGCGCGACGTCTGCGCACTGCATCGGCGCCGGGGCCGACCTGATCCGCCATGGCGCGCAGGACATCGTGTTCGCCGGCGGCGGCGAGGAGCTGCACTGGGGCATGACCGCCCAGTTCGATGCCATGGGCGCGCTTTCGACCGCTTTCAACGAGCAGCCCGAGCGCGCTTCGCGACCCTATGACGCGGCCCGCGACGGCTTTGTCATTGCTGGTGGCGGCGGCATCCTGGTGCTCGAGGACTACGGACACGCTTGCGCTCGTGGCGCGCGCATCTACGCCGAGCTGGTCGGCTACGGGGTGACCTCCGACGGCGCCGAAATGGTCGCGCCATCGGGCGAAGGCGCGGTGCGCTGCATGCGCATGGCGATGCAGGGCGTCGAGCGTCCGATCGACTACCTGAACACGCACGGCACCGGCACTCCGCTTGGCGACCTGATCGAGCTCGAGGCGGTGCGTGAAGCCTTCGGCGGCGATCCGCCGCCGCTGTCCTCGACCAAGTCGCTCACCGGCCATTCGCTCGGCGCCGCCAGCGTGCACGAGGCGATCTACAGCCTGCTGATGATGCAGGAAGGCTTTCTTGCCGGCTCAGTCAACATCGATTCGCTGGATCCGCGCGCCGAAGGCTTTCCCATCGTGCGCGCGAGTCGCGACGCCGCGCTGCAGACGGTGATGTCGAACAGCTTCGGCTTTGGCGGCACCAACGCCAGTCTGGTCTTCAGCCGCGCCTGAGCAAAGCTGCGGCTTCTCCTCGGGGCTGCGCGGCTCGACGCGCGATCGTACCGACCAGTGCGGTCAGTTGCGCGGAGGTAGGCGCACGGGTGTGGCGCAGGCGCGGCTTGCGCTGCGGTCGCGCGGTGGTCTTCTCATACACGCCGTCGAGCCACAGCATGTGACAAATCGACGGAATGGCCGATTTGCACGACCGCAGGTCGCCCGTAGGGCGGCGCGCAGGAGCGTGCGCCATGCAAGTGAATGTTCAGATTCAGCGCGCTGCCGAAGCGCTGGAGCAGCGTCACCACACCGCACTGCGCCACATCCCGTGGCACGCCAGCCTGATCGGCAAGCCAGCCGACGATCGCGCGCTGCACGATGCCCAGCACCGGGCCGATGGCCTCAGGCTTGCCGGCAAAGAGAAAACGCAAGGGCTACGGAAAGCTAAGCACCCATTGGCGCACCGACTGCGGTCGGAAAGTGGTTGCGGCTGTCCACCTCGGCGCGCCAGGTCACGGGATCATGGCCAGGGCTGCGCACCGTCGCCGCCAGCCTGGAAGCCATCGCGGAACAGCACGTTCAGGGTGTCGACGCTGCGCACGATGCCGCCGGCGCCGTGGCTCACGATCACTGCGGCATTGACCATGCCCTCATCCTCGCTCGCCACGGTGGCCGCAAGGACGTAGGTGGCGACCGCACCGGCCGGCAACGCGATGAACTCGTTGATGGCGCCGCTGC
>CAZORA010000006.1:0-109072 GCA_964582225.1 uncultured Dokdonella sp.
TTCTGGCACACCCAGGGCAGCGGCAAGTCCTACTCGATGGCGTTCTTCGCCGAGAAGGTGCGCCGCGTCGTGCCCGGCAACTTCACTTTTCTGGTGATGACCGACCGCGAGGACCTCGACGACCAGATCTGGCGCACGTTCATCGGCTGCGGCGTGACGGACGAGAAGACGCCGCGCGCCACCTCGGGCAAGGCGTTGCAGGAGATCCTGCGCGCCAACCACCGCTACGTCTTCAGCCTGATCCACAAGTTCAACCAACCGGTGAGCGAGCCTTACAGCGTGCGCGACGACATCATCGTCATCTCGGACGAAGCGCATCGCACGCAGGCGGGCAAGTTCGCGCGCAACATGCGGCTTGCCCTTCCGAACGCTGCGTTCATCGGCTTCACCGGCACGCCGCTCTTCAAGCACGACGAGCTGACCAAACGCATCTTCGGCGGGTATGTCTCGCGGTACGACTTCAAGCGCTCCGAAGAGGATCAGTCCACGGTCAAGCTGGTGTACGAGAACCGGGGCGAGAAGCTGGGGATCGCCCGGCTCGACTTGAACGACCGGATCGCCGAGGCCGTCGAGAAGGCCGACCTCGATCCGGATCAGCAGGCCCTGCTGGAGAAGCTGCTGGGCAAGGACTACGAAGTTATCACGGCCGACGACCGGCTCGACAAGCTGGCCGACGACTTCGTCGAGCACTGCTCCACCCGCTGGGAGACCGGCAAGTCGATGCTGGTGTGCATCGACAAAATCACCTGTGCACGCATGTTCCAGCGCATCGAGCCGCGCTGGAAGGCGAAGGTCGCAAGACTCCGACGGCAGATCCCCGGCGTGGAGACCGAGCTTGACGCCGCCACCGACCCGGACGAGCGCGAGCGGCTCACGCGGCGACTCCAGTCCCTGCGTCGTCAGGTGCAGTGGATGGACAGCACGATCGTCGAGATCATCATCAGCGAAGCGCAGAACGAGGTCCGCGACTTCCAGAAGTGGGGCTTCGACATCATCCCGCATCGGGTGGTGATGAAGACCGGCTTCGAGACTCCGGACGGCAAACGGGTGGGCGTGGAAGATGCCTTCAAGGATCCGCAACATCCGTTCCGTATCGCGATCGTCTGTGCGATGTGGCTGACCGGCTTCGACGTCGAGTGCCTGGCAACCCTCTACATCGACAAGCCGATGAAGGCGCACAACCTGATGCAGGCCATCGCTCGCGCCAACCGGGTGTTCCCCGGCAAGGACTGCGGCGTCATCGTCGACTACAACGGCATGCTCAAGAGCTTGCGCGAGGCGCTGGCGCAGTACGCCGTAGGCGATGACGGCGATGGAGACGGAGCCGGCGACATGGTGGCGCCGATCGAGGAACGGGTCGCGGCGCTGCTGCAGGCCATTGAAGCCGCGGAGAAGCATCTGCTCGGACTCGGTTTCGATGCGACCCGTCTCAGCGGCGCAACCGGGTTCGACCGCATCGAGGCGCTGCGGGACGCGTGCGACGCGCTCTACACCTCGGACGATGCCAAGCGTCGATTCGAAATCATGGCACGCGAGGTGTTCAGCCGCTACAAGTCCCTGGTGATGGAGCCGAGCGCACTGGCCTGGGCGGAGCGCCACGACAACCTCGAGGCGATCTACAAGAAGCTCCAGGACCGGCGCGACACGGCGGACGTGACCGAGGTGCTCAAGGAGTTGCACCGCATCGTCAACGAGGCAATCCGCGCGGCGGCGCCCGGCGCCGACCATGCCGAAGGGCTCGCCGTGGACTTGAGCCGGATCGACTTCGACAAGCTCCGCGAAGAGTTCGCCAACAAGGTGCGCCGCAAGCACGCAGCACTACAGGACATTCGCGACGTGGTCGAGAAGAAGCTGGCGCAAATGCTGGCCCGCAATCCGCTGCGGATGGACTATTACAAGAAGTACCAGCAAATCATCGCGGACTACAACCGCGAGAAGGACCGCGCCACCGTCGAAGCGACGTTTGCGCAACTCGTGGAGTTCGCCGCCAACCTGGATGCCGAACAGCGGCGCGCTGCCGAAGAAGGGCTGAGCGAAGATGAGCTGGCGTTGTTCGACTTGTTGTTCAAGCAAAACATCAGCAAGAAGGATCGGGAGCGGCTGAAGCAGGCGAGCCAGGGTCTGCTGGCCTCGTTACGCGACCTTCTCGCCCCGATGCCAGGGTGGGCGCAGAACACGACGACGCAGGCCGAGGTCAGGGTCTTCATCCTCGATCGACTGTACGAATCGCTGCCGCGTCCTCCGTTCACGGACGTCGAGACCGAGAACATCGCGTCGCGGGTTTATGACTATGTCTGGCAGCGAAGCGCCAGTGGCCAAGCGCTGGCGGCGGCGTAGCGATGTTGACCGTTGACGCACGAAGGTCGACTCGTTCGACTGTCGCTGGACCCAAGCGCGCTGCTGTACTTGCAGGCTCGCGCACGTAGAATCAAGAAACCGTGGGGCGATTCCGCTCCGCCTCAGAGGCTTGCCGCATGTCATTGAAGCTGTTTCTTGGCACTGCGTTGATGTCCTTACTGCTTTGCGCCTGTACCGAAACGCGCTTTGCCACGCTTCCCGGAGAGGACTTGCAGAGCTGTGATCGGCGCTGGGAAGGGGTATGGCAGGAGGTTGGCGCCGACGGTCGCCGCACCGACGTACCCCGGCACCTGACGGGCTTCGTGATGGATGCCGAGTGCAGGCTGCGGCTGTTCGAAGAGCCCGAGGAGGGCGGAGCGCTGCAGTTCTTCGCGCTGCCGCTGCGCTTTTTGCATTTGCGCGGCAGTGACTACCTGGTGGTGAGTGACCGCGACCTGCACGAGCTGGTCGAGCTGGAGCCGCCCTTCGACGTCGACCCAGCTCCGGTGGAGTCATTCTTCTTCCTCCGCTATCGGTTGCGCGGTGATCGTCTGGAGTTGAACCAGGTCGACAGCGAGCAGACCGCGCGCTGGGTGCTCGACGGGACGCTGGACGGCAGCTTGACCAAGGGTCGCCACAGCCTGCACGTTTACGTGCGCGGAGACGCAAAGCAGATGCGCGAACTCTTGTCCCGTCGCCAGCTGTTCAGCCGGCGCGGGGATTGGGTCATGCGGCGCAGTCATCTTAGCCTCGAGGATTTCGAACGCGCGCGCTTGGAGCAGCACCCCGCCGGAAGGTGAGGGCGTTGCCCGAGGTCGCGCTGATCGACATCAAGGCAGGCAGGTGCGGATTTCTGGCAGACTTCTACGCTTTCTCCTCTGCACGGAATCCGGATTCATGTCCTTTCGTTTTGCAAGTGTTCTGATCATTGGGTTGGCCGTGGCCGGTGGGGTCCGGGCGGCACAGGAACATACGCATGCGCACCAGCATGCGGCGCACTCCGCCGCAGTCCCCGCGACGGTGCCGGCGAGTGGTTGGGCAACCGACGCGCCGCTGCGCGAAGGCATGGCCCGGGTGCACGCGGCAATCCACAAGCTGCACCACCATGATGGAGCGCTGTCCACGGAGCTCGCGCGCGCTGAAGCGCGGGAGATCCAGTCGGCGGTGAGCTTCATGTTTGCCAACTGCAAGCTCGACGCAGACGCCGACGCAGCCTTGCACCGGATCCTGCTGCCGCTGCAGTCGGGCGCTGTCGAGCTTGAGCGCAATCCGGCTGATCCGGCGCCGATCGCAGCCATGCATGAGGCCATGGAGGCCTACCCGCGCCAGTTCGACGATCCGAGCTGGGGCGCGCAGGGCTCTACGCCCGCGCAGCACCAGCACTGAAGTGCCGGCCGCAAGGCCGGGAGACAAGCAGATGATCGAATACATTCAAGCCTGGCAGTGCATTGGCTGCGGGAAAATCGAGGCGCCGCAGCCCTGTATTGGCGTATGCAAGGACAAGAAGGTTTTCCTGATCGGCAAGAACGAGCACGAAGCGGCACTGGCTGAAATTGAGCGCCTGCGCGGTCGGATCGAACAGGCTTCGGCGGTGCTGCTGCGCTTCGAACGAGCCGAGCCGCGCGAGGGCCAGTGGGAACGCACCTGGCGCGAGATGCAAGCCCAGGTCGGTACGATTCGCGCGCTGCTCAAGACCTGAGCAGGGCCTGTGCAGGAAGGGCTTCATGCAGGAGCGTCGGCAGGCGCGGCCGCAGCGCTCTGACGACGCAGATGCGCGCGTCGGGCGTTTGTGGCGGCAGCGGGTGGCGGCTCTCAGGCCTCGGGCAGAGCCTCGAGCGCGGCGTCGATTGCTGCTTTGCGTTTCGGGTCTTCGAGCTTTTCGCCGCTTTCTTGCAGCAGCGCGCGCGCTTCCTGCAGGCGATTGCGATGCGCCAAAAGCGGCGCCACCGCCAGTGCCCAGTTCACGCGCGCCGGGTTGCGCGGCCAGCGCTTCAGCATGGCCAGCCAGATATCGATCGCCAGCGAATTCAGGCCGAGCTCCTGTGCGCGCCGGGCGAGACGTTCGCCGTCTTCCGCCTCGTGGGGCGTGAAGCTCGGCTCCACCGATAGCGTCTCGCGCAGCAGGGCGAGCGCCTCGCGATCCCTCTTTTCCAGGAGCAGCAGGTTGAGATAGGGGCCGGCGTGCTCGACCAGATCCGCCTCGGCGCCGCGGCTGCGCAGCAGCCTGCGGAACAGCTGGTGGGTCTCGAGCGGCACCGCGCGCTCGCGCATTTCCTCGCGGATGCGGGCCAACGCCGTGTCCACGTCACCGCTGGCGACGCTGCTTTCGGTGTGTTCGATCAGGGTGACGTCGCGCGGCCGGTGGCGGGAGCGTGCGAGTTGCGGTTCGACCTCGAAACCGAGCTCCTCGCGGTGCTGATACACCAGATAGCCCATCAGGTGGAAGGCTG
This sequence comes from uncultured Dokdonella sp., assembly GCA_964582225.1. GTDB lineage: Bacteria > Pseudomonadota > Gammaproteobacteria > Xanthomonadales > Rhodanobacteraceae > Dokdonella_A. Next base: position 4,788 of record CAZORA010000006.1, read on the forward strand.
CGAACAGGCCCCAGATCCAGGTCAGGGTCACGATGCTGTCGACCAACAGCAGCGGCACGAAGTCGGCCAGCAAGTCACCGGCCGTGGCGGCGCTGATCTGGATCACGAACAGCAGGCCGAAGGCGGTGAAGTAGGACGTGCCGATGCGGCTCATCATGGCGAGCGGCGTCAGCGGGTTGAGCGCGCGCAGCAGGCTGCCGTCGATCGCAAGCGACATGATGCTGCCGGGCAACAGCAGGCTGATGCCCGATATGAGCACGACGAACGCCAGCTTGCCGGCCCAGAGCGGCACTGCGATCAGGAGCGCGGCGACCAGGGCGCAGAGCAGCAGAAAGCGCACGACCGTGCCGGTGTTGGTATGGATGCTGACGTCGGGTGGCTCCATGTGTCCACGCGCGGTGTGGACCAGGATCTCGAAGGCGTAGCGGCAGGCAGCAAGGTGCACGATCAGACCGAAGAGCCAACCGCCGAACGGCAGCACGGCAAGCAGATTGAGCAGAGTCAGCGTGATGAGACTGGCCAGCGCGCTGCCCATGAACGGATAGCGGACGATGCCGCGCAGGTGGTTCCAGAACGGTTCGGTTGGCGTCGTCGGGGGCATGCGCGCTAGGCCCGTATTCGGGGTGCGTCAGGATGCAGGAGAAAGTTCCTGGGAGGCAAGGGCGGGCGATCGGTCACGCCGCAGGCGGGTCTTCGTCTTCGATTCCGCGTCTGCGCCGGCTTGCGGCTGCAGTTCGACGCGGGGCCGGTTAGCATGGGCCGCTCATCCACGAATCCGAGGTTGCTCGATGAAGCATTCCAAGTCGCACCTGGCGCTTGCCCTGATCGGCCTGCTGCTGCCCGTGCTGGTTGTCGCTCAAGGCAGCGACGAACAGTGGGCGGTCACCGTGAAGATGAGCATGACCAAGCCGATGGCGATGGATCTGCCGGTACAGACGCACCAGAGCTGCGTGCCGGCCAATACCGATGTGCTCGCGCCGCCAACTGACGGGGCGGCGGACTGTCGGGTCGAGAAGATGGAGAAAGAGGATCAGCGGGTCAGCTTTCGCATCAGCTGCAACATGCAGGGCGCGCGGATGACTGGAGACGGCTGGGCCGAGCACAGCGACGCCGACAGCTATCGCGGCGAGTTCAGCGTTGAGGGCGAAGCCGAGGGCATGCCGATGGCGATGACGATGAGCTACAGCGGCAAGCGCACCGGTCGCTGCACCGCGACCAAGGACTGAAGCGCCACGGTGTCGCTGCAGGGCCGGCGCGGTCGCGTGCTCTGGCTCTGCGGCGCTGGTACAGCCGGCCTCAGCCGGCTTTCTTCTGCGCCAGCTTGAGCCAGGTGTCAACTACGGTGTCCGGATTGAGCGACACCGATTCGATACCTTCGTCCATCAGCCACTCGGCCAGATCCGGGTGGTCGCTCGGGCCCTGACCGCAGATGCCGATGTATTTGCCGCGACGCCGGGCGGTCTGGATCGCCATCGAGAGCATCTTTTTGACCGCCGGGTCGCGCTCGTCGAACAGGCTGGCGACGATGCCGGAGTCGCGGTCGAGCCCAAGGGTGAGCTGGGTGAGGTCGTTCGAGCCGATGGAAAAGCCATCGAAGATGTCGAGGAACTCGTCGGCCAGCAGGGCGTTCGAGGGCACTTCGCACATCATGATGACCTTGAGTTCGTTCTCGCCCTGCCTGAGGCCGTGCTTGGCCAGCACCTCGATCACCTTGCGACCCTCGCCGGTGGTGCGCACGAAGGGGATCATGGCCCACACATTGGTCAGGCCCATGTCGTCGCGCACCTTCTTCATGGCGCGGCATTCGAGCGCGAAGGCGTCCTCGAAGGAGGGATCGACATAGCGGCTCGCGCCGCGGAAGCCGATCATCGGGTTCTCCTCGTGCGGCTCGTAGCGCTTGCCGCCGAGCAGGTTGGCGTATTCGTTGGACTTGAAGTCCGACAGGCGCACGATGACCGGCTTGGGCGCAACGGAAGCGGCGATGGTGGCGATGCCCTCGGCGAGACGGTCGACGTAGAACTCCACCGGGCCGGCGTAACCGGCGATGCGCTCGTCGATCTGGCGGCGGGTTTCCAGATCCTGCCGGTCGTACTCGAGCAGGGCCTTGGGATGCACGCCGATGTGGCTGGCGATGATCATCTCCAGTCGCGCCAGACCGATGCCGGCGTTGGGCAGCATGGCGAAGTCGAAGGCGCGTTCCGGGTTGGCCACGTTCATCATGATCTTGAGCGGCGCGGGCGGCATGGCGCCGAGATCGGCGGTGACGCGCTCGAAGGTGAGCTTGCCCGCGTAGATGAAGCCGGTGTCGCCTTCGGCGCAGGACACCGTGACCTCGGTGCCGTCGGGGATGGCGTCGAGCGCATTGCCGGTGCCGACCACCGCCGGCACGCCCAGTTCGCGCGCGATGATCGCAGCGTGGCAGGTGCGTCCGCCGCGATTGGTGACGATCGCCGCGGCACGTTTCATCACCGGCTCCCAGTCGGGGTCGGTCATGTCGGCCACCAGCACGTCGCCGGGCTGCACGCGGTGCATTTCCTTGACCGAGCGGATCACCCGGGCGACGCCGGCGCCGATCTTCTGGCCGATCGAGCGGCCCTCGGCAAGCACCTGACCGCGCTCGCTCATCTGGAAGCGCTCGATCTGAGTGGCGCGACTGCGCGACTTCACCGTTTCCGGTCGCGCCTGCAGGATGTAAAGCTTGCCGCTTCGACCGTCCTTGCCCCACTCGATGTCCATCGGCCGGCCGTAGTGCTCTTCGATGATCAAGGCCTGGCGGGCCAGCGCGTGGACTTCGTCATCGCTCAGGCAGAAGCGTGCGCGCTCCGCAGGTGGCGTGTCCTCGACGGTCACGCGCTCGCCAGGCTTGGTGGAGTACACCATGCGCTGCTGCTTGGCGCCGAGGTGGCGGCGCAGGATCGCGGGCTTGCCCTGGCGCAGGCCGGGCTTGAAGACGTAGAACTCGTCTGGGTTGACCGCGCCCTGCACGACCATCTCGCCGAGGCCGTAGCTTGCCGTGACGAAGACCGCCTCGCGGAAGCCCGACTCGGTGTCGAGGGTGAACAGCACGCCCGAGGCGCCCGTGTCCGAGCGCACCATGAGCTGCACGCCGGCGGACAGGAACACGTCTTCGTGCTTGAAGCCGTGGTGCACGCGGTAGGCGATCGCGCGGTCGTTGTAGAGCGAGGCAAAGACCTCTTTCACCTTGTGCAGCACGTCCTCGATGCCGCTGACGTTGAGGAAGGTTTCCTGCTGGCCGGCGAAGGAGGCGTCGGGCAGGTCCTCGGCGGTTGCCGATGAGCGCACCGCGACCGCGACGTCGCGGACACCCGCATTCTCGCAGAGCTTCGCGTAGGCGCCACGGATCGCCTGGTCGAGGTCGGCGGGCAGGGCGGTGTCGACGATCCAGCCGCGGATTTCGCGGCCGGCTGCGACCAGCGCCTCGACGTCCTCTACATCGAGGGCGCCCAGTCGAGCCTGGATGCGCGCCGCGAGCCCGCTCCTTTCGAGATAGTCCTGGTAGGCCGTGGCGGTGGTTGCAAAGCCACCTGGAACCGATACGCCGAGCGCGGCGAGATTGCCGATCATCTCGCCAAGTGAGGCGTTCTTGCCGCCGACCTGGGCCAGGTCGCGCATGCGCAAGGAATCAAGCCAAAGCACCAGATCGCTCAAGACGGTTCTCCGGGGGTGGGACGGAATGCGCAGCGGACACTGCGGCAGCGCGTCAATTTTCCGGCTTTAGCTCGGGCGGGGCAAGCCAGGTCGGGCGTCTGGTGCTGCTCCTCGCGTACACTGCACCGATGCGCCGCAGCATCTTCTATGTATCCGACGGTACCGGCATCACTTCCGAGACCATCGGCCACAGCCTCCTGAGTCAGTTCGACTCGGTCGAGTTCGACACCTACCGTCTGCCGTTCGTCGACAGCGAGGAGAAAGCACAGGCGACCGCCGTGCGCATCCGCTCTTTCTATGCGCAGAACGGCACGCGGCCGATCGTGGTCAACACCATCATGGACAAGCGCCTGAGCGACCTGGTTGCCGAGAGCGGTGCGCTGATGCTCGACGTGTTCGCGCCCTTCGTCGCTCCGCTCGAGGCCGAGCTCGGCCGCAAGCGCTCCCGCAGCGTGGGGCGCGCCCACGGTGTGGTCGATTTCCACAAGTACGAAGCGCGCATCAACGCGACCAACTATGCGCTGGCGCACGACGATGGAGTCGACGTCAACTACACCCACGCCGATGTGATCCTGGTTGGAGTATCGCGGGTCGGCAAGACGCCGACCTGCCTCTACATGGCGCTCCACTATGGCGTGAAGGCCGCCAACTACCCGCTCACCGAAGAGGATCTCGACCGGCTCGAGCTGCCCCGGCGGCTGGCGCCGCATCGGCCGCTGCTCTATGGCCTCACGATCGACGCCGAGCGCCTCGCCGAGGTGCGCGAGGCGCGCCGCCCGGGTAGCAGCTACGCCAAGATCGAACAGTGCCGCTGGGAGCTCAAGCAGGCGGATCGAATCTTCCGCCGCGAGCGGATCGCGGTGCAGAACACCACTCACACTTCGATCGAGGAGATCGCGAGCAAGATCCTCGCCGAGCTCGGTATCGAAAAGCACATGTTCTGACGCGCAGCCCGCGGCCGGTCTGCCTGCCGGACCGCTGCTCGCACCGGGCGACCCATCATATCGGTGACCGCCCCCTCTCGAAAGACTACCGAGCGCGCGCCGCGGCCCCTATGATCAGCGCATGCACAGCGTCGTCGAATATCCGCGAAGCCTTCTGCCAGGTCGCTTCGAGTGGCTGATGGGCCTGTATGCGGAAAACTATCATCGCCTGAACCGCCTGTTCGAGCCGCAGGATCTCGAACTCGGCAGCTATTCTTCCTCGCTCGACGACGGCCTGGATCTGCGTCTCGACGTGCTCGAGCGTCACCGCTACACCATCGATCTGCACCTGAGTTACTGCTTCGTCGACAGCGAGACCGGTCTGCAGGCGCCGAGTGCGCAGCTGCGCATGTATCGCGACGCGCGCATGGCAGAGGTGACCAGCTGCCGCTCCGGTGACTATCTGAACCGCTTCATCGGCGCCCTGCGGCCCTCACGCGATCTGTTCCGCCAGCGCCTGCGCATGAGCAGCTTCCTCAATCGCTGGCTCGAATACCTGGCCGAACAGGGCCATTCGATCGGCACGCTGGAGCCGCTGCCGGCACCGGCGGTCTGAGCCGCAGCCGGCGCCGCGCAGCGCAGCGCATGTTCGATGGCGCCGAGCGGTTTCTGCTGGCCGATCTAGGCGGTACTCGCTTGCGCCTCGCGCTGGGCGATCGCCTGGCCGCCTGTCCGCTGCGCACCGAGACGATCCGGGTCTATTCGCTGGACAGGCCGTCCGAACTCGGCGGGGCAATCGCGGCTTGGATGCGGGAAACGGGCTTTCGTCCACGCCACGCGCTGCTTGCGATCGCCGCGCTCGCCGACGGCGAGCGTCTGCGCATGAGCAACCGCGACTGGTGCGTCGAGCCGGCACGGCTGCGCGCCGAGTGCGACTTCGACTCGCTGCGTTGGGTCAACGATTTCGTCGCCGCGGCGAGCGCTTTGCCGCTGCTCGACGCCGCGGATCTGCAGCTGCTCGGCAGCGTGCCCCCGGCCGCTATCGTTGCTGGGCGCGCGCAGTGCATGCTCGCCGTCGGCGTCGGTACCGGGCTCGGCGTGGCAGCGCTGCGCTGGCGCGACGGCCGCGCGGAGGCGATCGGCAGCGAAGGTGGGCATCTCGGCTTTGCACCCCGCATGCGGGAAGAAATCGCGATCCTCGAGCACCTCGCGGTGCGCTTCGGGCGGGTCTCCAACGAGCGTCTGCTGAGCGGGCCCGGGCTGCTCAACCTGTACGCTGCGCTGGCCGGATTCGAGGGGCGCGCCGCACCACCGCAGTCACCGGAGGAGCTCCTGGCGCGCGCCCGTGGTGGGCGTGATCCGGACTGCGCGCGGACGGTGGAGGTCTTCTGTGCGCTGCTCGGTGCCGTCGCTGGCGATCTGGTGCTGGCGCATGGCGCCTGGGATGGGGTCTACCTGAGCGGTGGCCTCGCGCGCGCGCTGCTGCCCTGGCTCCTGCGGGGCGAATTTCGCCGCCGCTTCGAAGACAAGGGCCGCTATGCCTGGCGGCTGGCGCGCGTGCCGAGTTTGCTTGTTCGCCATCCCGAGCCTGGATTGCTGGGCGCGGCGGCGCTGGCTGTGGGACGGCACGTGTGGACCGCGGTGGACTGAGGTAGCCTGCGTCGATGATCTTAAGCAACGTTCCGCTCTCGCCGCGCAGCGTGCCTGCGCTTTCTGCGCTCTCGCTTGCGCTGTTCTGCGCGTTCGCGCAGGCGGCCCGCGTCGATCCCGCGCTGCTCGAGGGCGCCGCCGGCGGAGCCGAGCAGGATGTTCTGCTCGTGCTCGACGACTGGGCCACGCCGTCGCTGCCGCCCATGCTCGTCGACCTTGGCCTGCGTCGGCGAATGCTGGTCGAGGCCCTGCAGCGGCGCGCTGCGCGTGAACAGGCGCCGCTGCGCGAGTGGCTCGACGCGCGCGCAGTCGAGCATCGCGACTATTGGATCGTCAACCTGATCGAAGCGCGGGTTCGTCCGGGTCAGCTGGCCGAACTTGCGGCACGCGGAGATCTGCAGCGCATCGCCGCCAACCCGCGCATCCGCGCCCCGCTGCCGGCAGCCGAACCCGAGGCGGCCGCGGCGCGGCTCGTCATTCCATGGGGCGTCGAGCGGATTCGCGCGCCCGAGCTTTGGGCGCGGGGCTACACCGGCCAGGGGGTGACCATCGGCGGCGCCGATACGGGCTACCAATGGGATCATCCGGCCTTGCAGTGGCAGTACCGCGGCTGGAGTGGCGGCGCGGTGAGCCACGCGCGCAACTGGCATGACGCGATCCACGACGAACCCGGCAATCCCTGTGGCAGCGACGCGCCGGCGCCCTGCGACGATCACGGCCACGGTACCCACACCGCTGGCACGTTTGCCGGCGACGACGGTGGCGAGCAGCGTATTGGCGTGGCTCCTGGCGCGCGCTGGATCGGCTGTCGCAACATGGCCAGCGGCTGGGGCACACCGGCACGCTACATCGAGTGCATGCAGTGGATGCTCGCGCCAACCGACGCTGCGGGCCTCGACCCCGATCCGGATCTCGCGCCGGACGTGGCCAGCAACTCCTGGGCCTGCGTGCCCGCGGAAGGTTGTACGGTCGGCGACGAGCTGCGTGTCGCCGCCGACCAGCTGGTCGCGGCGGGCATTTTCTTCGTCGCAGCGGCGGGCAATTCTGGACCCGGCTGCGGCAGCGTCGAGGCCCCTCCGGCGACCCACGACTCGAGCTTCGTGGTCGGCGTGACGAACCTGGACGACCAGCTGGACGCGATGTCCGCGCGCGGTCCGGTGGCCGGCAGCGCGCGCATCCGCCCGGACCTGGTGGCCCCGGGCATCGGCGTCCACTCCAGCGTGCCGGGCGGCGGCTACGCCAGCATGAGCGGCACCAGCATGGCGACGCCCCACGTGGCGGGCGCCGCCGCGCTCCTGATGTCGGTGAACCCGGCCCTCAAGGGCCATCCCGAGCAAGTCGCCCAGCTGCTGCGCGAGAGCGCCCAGCGGGATGGCGTGAGCGATCCGTGGAACAGCGGCTGCGGTGGCCTGGACATGCACGACTGGCCGAACCACCAGGCCGGTTACGGACGCGTCGACGTCTACGCCGCGGCGCTCGCCGCCGGGCTCGACGAGCGGATCTTCAGCGACGGCTTCGATTCCGACTGAGTCACGGCCGACCGGCGCCACCTGCTCACAGCAGGCGCAGCAGCTCCGGCAACAGCGGCAGCTTGCGCAAGCGCACCGTGGTGCCGGCGTAGATCGCGTTGGCGAGCGCCGGGGCGGCGCTCGGCAGGGTGTGCAGGGGCGCCAGGGCCGGCGCAGCGGGAGAATCGACGATTTCGACCTCCGTCGCCAGCGGTGCCTCGCGCATGCGCAGCAGCGGATAGTCGTCCAGATCGCGCTCGCGCACCGCGCCCTGCTCCAAGTGGATGGCGCCGTGCAGGGCGTCCGAAATCGCGCTCAGGCTGCCGCGGATGAGTTCGGCTTCGATGCCCAGTGGGTTGATGATCCGACCGATATCGGCGACGCAGACCGCACGGTGAATTCGCAAGGCGTCGCCGCGGGTGGAAATCTCGAAACCATGGGCGACGTAAGCGCCGCCGCCGCCGTGGCAGGCGATGCCGATGCCGTGACCGTCACTGCGCTGCTGACCCCAGCCGAGGCGCCGCGCGCAGCGCCGCAGGACATTGGCGAGCCGCGCGCCAGCGCTGGCGAAGTCGACTGCGTCATCGGCGGCGAGTTCGCGCGGCTCGCCGAGCAGCTCCAGGCGCAGCTCTAGCGCGTCGCGCCGCAGGGCCACGGCGATTTCGTCGAGGAAGCTTTGCACCGCGAACGCGCTGGCCGCGCTGGTGGTCTCGGTGGCGGGAGCGAGCGGCATGCGGGTGGCGAGCGGGATGAAGCGCAGCTCGACATCGGCAATGTGCCCCGCGGGGAACGTGTCGGCGGCGAGGCTGCAGCCGCCGGGTGAGTCTTCGAGCCCCTGCGGTGTACGCAGCGGGCGCGGCGGCGCGACGCAGCGATGCCGCCAGCCGCCGATCCGCTTGCGGCGATCGATGGCTGCAGAGAGCTCGTGCAGCGAGGCGGGGCGGTAGTGGTCGTGACGCAGGTCGTCACCGCGCGTCCACATCAGCTTGAGCGGCTTGCCGACCGCGCGAGCGAGAAGTACCGATTCGGTGATGAAGTCGCTGTCCAGGCGCCGGCCGAAGCTGCCACCGGCGCGCGGCAAGCGAATCTCGATTGCCTCCAGCGGCAGACCGCTCAGGCGGGTCAGGATTTGCGCGGCCTGTGCTGGGTTCTCCAGCGCGGCGATCAGCAGCGCCCGGTCCGCGCGCAGATCCAGCGTCGCGCCTAATGGCTCCATCGGCGCGTGGGCCAGGGTTGAGGTCTCATAACGTGCCTTGAGCACGCGAGCGGCGCGCGCGAAAACGCTCGCCACATCGCCGTCGGCGCGCAGCGGGCTGCCGGCTCCGGCGTCGGCGAGCAGCTCGTTGGCGCTCTGCGCCAGGCTGCGGCTGGATTCGGCGGGTTGCGCGGGTTCGCTCCAGCGTACCGTCAGCCGCTCACGTCCTCGCAGCGCGGCCCAGGTGCTGTCGGCGATCACCGCGACGCCGGCCGCCGGCATGGCGTCGGAGTCTGCCGATGAGCCGGGCCCGCGCAAGCTCAGCACTTCGCGCACGCCCGCCACCTGGCGACTCGCCCGATCGTCGAAATGCGCGAGTTCGCCGCCGGCGAACGGGCAGCGCATCACGCAGGCGACCAGCCCGCTGGCGGCGTAGGCGTCGATGCCGAAGCCGGCGCGGCCGGTGACGATGTCTTGCGCGTCGACGCTGCGGGTCGGTTGGCCGACGATGATGAAGCGCGCGGCTGGCTTCAGCGCGGGCCTGGAGCGTGCAGGTAGTCGGGCCGCGGCGCGCGCGGCGAGCGCGGCGTAGGGCAGGCGCCGCCCATCTTCCGCGACGATCTCGCCGCGCTCGCTGCGCAGCGCCGCGAGCGGCAGCTGCCATTCGGTGGCGGCGGCTTCGAGCAGCGCGACGCGCACCGCCGCGCCGGCCTCGCGCAGGAAGCGCCAGTCGGCCAGGCGATCGCCCGTCACCCCGCCCTGGCGACCGTATCGGCCGAAGCCGCTGCGGCTGGCCGGCGCGGCATACGGCAGCTGCAGCACGCTGACCTGCGCCCAGTCCACGTCGAGCTCCTCGGCGATCAACATCGGCAGGCTGGTGCGCACGCCCTGGCCGACTTCGCAGCCAGGCGCGCCGAGCATCACACGGCCGTCGCGTTCGATCTGTACGAATGGACCCATCGCGATCAGCTGGTCGCCGAGCAGCGCGAGCGGCAGCGCCGTCGAGGTCGGTTCTGCACCGAGCGGCCGCCACTGGGCGAGCAAGGCGCCGCCAACGGTCAGCGTGACCTGCAGGAAGCGGCGCCGCCCGGGATTTGTGGTTCTGCTCACGGCTTCGCCTGCCGCAGCAGCTCGGCGGCGCGCAGGATTGCCGTGCGAATACGCGGATAGGCGCCGCAGCGGCAGAGATTCGGCAGCGCCGCGAGATCGCTTTCGCGCGGCTGCGGTCGCCGCGAGAGGAGGTCGACGGCGGCCATGATCTGCCCGCTCTGACAGTAGCCGCAGAGCATCACGTCCTGTTCGATCCAGGCTTGCTGGACCGGGTGCAGCTGCTGACCGCCGAGGCCTTCGATCGTGGTGACTGCGTGACCGGCGGCCTCTCGCATGGGAATCGAGCAGGCGAGCGCGGCGCGCCCGTCGAGCAGCACGGTGCAGGTGCCGCAGCCTGCGCCGTCGCAGCCATATTTGGTTCCGGTCAGGCGCAAGATGTCGCGCAGGAACCAGAGCAAGGGCATTTCTGGATCGCCCTCGTGCTCATAGGGCTTGCGGTTGATCTCGACCGTCAGCGGCGCTGGTGGTTCGCGCCGGATGGGGACTTCCGGCTTCTGATTGGGCTGGGCCATGGTGGTTCCGGACGGCGACAGGCGCTGATTGTCGCATTGCGGCCGGTGGCCGCAAGCGCTGCGCGCGGCCATCGCGTGGTGCACCGCGCTTGCGCTATGCTGCGCTGCGGCATTCAGCCATCCGGAACGCACTTCGGTGAACGCAGTCGACGCGGCGGACTTGCCGCCATGGGTCGTGATCAAGTTCGGCGGCAGCAGCGTCGCCACGCGCGCGCGCTGGGAGGCCATTCAGCGGATCGCCACCGCGCATCGGCAGGCCGGACGCCGTGTGCTGATCGTGGTTTCGGCTCTCGCTGGCGTAACCGACCTGCTGAAGCGCATCGCCGAAGCGCGTCGCGACGAAGCCGCCTGCCGCGACGCCCGCGAGCGCATCGTCGCGCAACATCGGGCGCTGCGCGCCGAGCTCGACCTCGAGGCGTGCGAACGTCTGCAAGGCTGGCTGCGGCAGCTCGACCTGCTGATCGCCGATCCGCGACGAACGAGTGCGACGCTCGACTGGCAGGCGGAGGTGTTCGCGCTTGGCGAGCTGATGTCGAGCAGTCTGGGCGCGGCCTTCCTGAGTGCGCAGGAGCTGGCCACCGGCTGGATCGACGCACGCGAATACCTGCACGCGGTGGCGCTGCCCAATCAGAGCGACTGGGCGCGGCGGCTGGCCGCCAGCGTGCCGGCGTTGCCCGATCCGGCGCTGCCCGCGGCGTTGGCCGCCCGTGGTGAGTTGCTGATCACGCAGGGCTTCATCGCTCGCGGCGAAGACGGACGGACGGTGCTCCTCGGGCGCGGCGGCTCGGATACCTCGGCGGCCTGCTTCGGTGCCCTGCTGCGCGCCGAGCGGGTCGAGATCTGGACCGACGTGCCCGGCATGTTCAGTGCCAATCCGCGAGTGGTGCCGGAGGCCAGGTTGCTGGCCCGGCTCGGCTACGAGGAGGCGCAGGAAATCGCTACCACCGGCGCCAAGGTGCTGCATCCGCGCGCGCTGGGGCCACTGCGTCGGGCGCAGGTGCCGCTCTACATCAAAGACACCAATCGCCCTGAGCTGCCCGGTACCGAGGTGCGCGCCGCGCCAGAGGCCGCGCCATGCGTCAAGGCGATCAGCATGCGCAAGGGCGTCACGCTGGTGTCGATGGAAACCGTGGGCATGTGGCAACAGGTCGGGTTTCTGGCTGATGTTTTCGGCGAGTTCAAGCGACATAACCTGTCGGTCGACATGATCGGCTCGGCGGAAACCAACGTCACGGTGTCGCTCGATCCGAGCGAGAACCTGGTCAGCTCTGACGTGCTGTCCGCGCTCGCTGCCGATCTGGCCAGAATCTGCCGGGTCAAGGTAATCGCGCCTTGCGCCGCGATTACCCTGGTCGGCAGCGGGATGCGTTCGCTGCTCTATCGCCTGTCGTCGGTGTTGGCCGAATTCGGCGTGCTCGACGTGCGCATGATCAGCCAGTCGTCGAACAACCTGAATCTCACCTTCGTGATCGACGAGGCGCTGGCCGACGGCTTGGTGCCGCGCCTGCACGCGCTGCTGATTCGCGCCGACGCACTGCGGGTGGAGGACGGCGAGGTGTTCGGCCCGAGCTGGCGCGAGCTCTGCGCGGGTGAGCCCGCGTCCCCGCCGCAGGAGTGGTGGCGCGGCGCTCGGGAAACCCTGCTGCGGCTCGCGGCCGAAGCCACGCCGCGCTATGTGTACTCGATCGAGCGGGTGCGCTCGCAGGCGCAGGCGCTGCGCGCGCTGAAGGTCGTCGACCGCTGGCACTACGCGATGAAGGCCAATCCGCACCCAGCCGTGCTGCGCGTGCTGGAGGCCGAAGGTCTGGCTTTCGAGTGCGTGTCGCTGGGTGAGCTGCGGGCGCTGTGCGAGGCCTTGCCGGGGCTGGCTGCGGAGCGAATCCTGTTCACGCCGAACTTCGCGTCGCGCGCGGAATATGCCGCAGCGCTCGAACTCGGCGTGCGCGTGACCCTCGATGGGCTGCACCCGCTCGCGTCATGGGGGGAGATGTTTGCCGGGCGCGCGATCCAGCTGCGGATCGATCTCGGCGTCGGTCGCGGCCACCACGACAAGGTGCGTACCGGCGGTAGTGGCTCCAAGTTCGGTCTTGGGCTCGACGATCTGGATGCCTTCCGCGAACTGGCGCGGCGGCACGAAGTGCGCATCGTCGGTTTGCACGCACACCTCGGCTCCGGCATTCTCGACGCCGGACACTGGCGTTCGGTGTACCTGCAGCTGGCCGCGCTTGCCGAGGGCTTGCGGCGGGTGGAGTCACTCAATGTGGGCGGCGGCCTGGGCGTGCCCGAGCGTGCCGACGATGGTCGGCTGGATCTCGACGCGCTCGCCGCCGGGCTCGCAGAGGTGAAGCAGGCCTATCCGCGCTTCGCGCTGTGGATGGAGCCCGGCCGCTTCCTGGTCGCCGAGGCCGGAGTGCTGCTGACCCGGGTCACCCAGCTCAAGCGCAAGAGCGCAATGCGCTACGTCGGCGTCGATGCCGGAATGAACTCGCTGCTGCGCCCGGCGCTCTACGACGCCTGGCACCCGATCGTCAATCTTGATCGCTTGGACGAGCCGCCGGCGGAGATGGTGCAGGTGGTCGGGCCGATTTGCGAGTCGGGTGACGTGCTCGGCGCGAACCGCCGCCTGCCAGCGTGCCGCGAGGGCGACGTGCTGTTGATCGCCCAAGCCGGCGCCTACGGCGCGGTGATGGCCTCGCGCTACAACCTGCGCGAGCCGGCGGCAGAGGTGCTGCTGTGAGCGGGCTGAGCGATCCGCGACGCGCCGAGGTGTTCCGCTTCGTGCGCCGTGAATACGCCGCCGGCGTCGCCTCGCTGGTGTACGCCTTCGATGACGGACCGGAGCTGGTCGAGCGGATCCGCTTCCCCGCCGCGCCGACTCCGCAGGCATCGCGCGCGGCGGCGCTCGATGCCGCGCTCGATCTGCTGCACTGGATCGCCGGCGTCAGCTATTACAAGGCGGGTGTGCCGCCGCGAATCGCACTCGAGTCGAACCCGCTCGATGCCGCGGCAGCGGAGTTCCTGGGGACGCTCTACCTGCACGGCCTGGGCGAATTCGCCTGGCGCAACGGACTGGATCTGCGCGGGCGGATCGTGTTTCCGGTCACCGCGTGCGGCGCCGCGACAAACCTCGACCTGCGGCTCGCGCGGCGCAGCCTGGTACCGATCGGCGGCGGCAAAGACTCGCTCGTTAGCGTGGAGATTCTGAAGCAGGCCGGCGAGCCGGCAAGCGCGGTGTGGATCGGACATTCGCCCTTGATCCAGGCCTGCGCCGAGCGCAGCGGGCTGCCGCTGCTCAATATCGGCCGCGAGCTGTCGCCGCTGCTGTTCGAGTACAACCGCGCGGGCGCGATGAACGGTCATATTCCGGTAACCGCGATCAATTCGGCGATTCTCGTGGTCGCGGCCATCCTCTACGATTTCGACGCTATCGCGTTCTCCAACGAGCGCTCCGCTTCCAGCGCCACGCTCGAGTACGAAGGCCAGTCGATCAATCATCAGTGGAGCAAGGGATGGGCCTTCGAACGCGCCTTCAGCCGGCTGGTCGAGACGCACGTCGCGGCCGGGCTGCGCTACTACTCGCTGCTGCGACCGCTGTCGGAGCTTGCCGTGGCCGAGCGCTTCGCCCGCGATGGCCGCTACGACGACGTGTTTTCGAGCTGCAACCGCAATTTCCGCATTCTCGGTCCGCGGCCGGGTGACCGCTGGTGCGGGAAGTGTCCGAAGTGCCACTTCGTGTTCCTGGCGCTGGCGCCGTTCATGCCCAAGCCGCGCCTGCTGGCGATCTTCGGGCGCAATCTGTTGGATGACGTGGCGCTCGCGCCGGACTTCGATGCGCTGCTCGAATATCGCAACCACAAGCCCTTCGAGTGCGTCGGCGAAGGTCGCGAGGCGCGCGCGGCGATGGCCGCGCTGGCCGCCCGCGCCGAGTGGCGCGAGGACGCGCTGGTGGCGCGCTTTGTCGAGGAAATCGCCCCGCAGCTCGGCGCCGATCTCGCGCCGCTGGAGGAGCTGCTGCGGCCATGTGGCCCCGACTATCTCCCCGAGCGCCTGCATGCGGCCGTGTATGCGCCTGGCTGAGCTCGCCGGTCGTCGCGTCGCCGTATGGGGCGCCGGCCGGGAAGGTCGGGCGGCGCTGGCGGCGATCCGGCAGCGGGTGCCCGCGCTCGCGCCGACGCTGCTCTGCCGACCGCAGGACGTCGCCGCGTTAACGGCAGCCGAGCTGCCGCGCGGCCTGCGGGTCGTGACCGCGGCGCCGGATGCGGCGATGCTCACGAACTTCGATGTGGTCATCAAGTCGCCCGGCATCAGCGCCTACCGACCCGAGATCCTGGCGGCCGCGCGCACCGGCACCCGCTTCAGTTCGGGCACCGCGCTGTGGTTTGCCGAGCATCCCGAGGCGCGGGTGATTGGCGTGACCGGCACCAAGGGCAAGAGCACGGTCAGCGCGCTGATCGCACACCTGTTGCGCGCCTGCGGCGAGCGGGTGGCGCTGGCCGGCAACATCGGGCTGCCGCTGCTCGAGCTGCTCGACCCGCAATCGCCGCCGGGCTGCTGGGTGATCGAGCTGTCGAGCTTCCAGACTCGCGAAGCGGCGCGCCTGGAGGTCGGGGTCGTCAACAACCTGTATGAGGAGCACCTCGACTGGCACGGCAGCCGCGAACGCTACGTCGCCGACAAGCTGGCGCTGATCGCGGCGGCACGAACCCTGGTGCTGAACGGGCTGCAGGCCGAGCTGATCGAGCGCAGCGCCGGTCACCTCGACCGTCGCTGTTTCGGTACGGCCAAGGGCTGGCGGATTGCCGACGGCGCCCTGTGGCGCGGGGATCGGCGTCGCTTCGAGCTGCGCCGTTCGCCGCTGCCCGGCCTGCACAACGCGCTGAATCTCTGCGCTGCGCTGAGCGCGGTTGAGGCGATCGGCGGCGACATCGAGGTAGCGCTGACGGCAATTCCCGAGTTCCGGCCGCTGCCGCATCGTCTGCAGACCCTGGGCCAGCGTGACGGCTGGACCTGGATCGACGACAGCATCGCCACGACTCCGCAGGCCACACAAGAGGCGCTGGATAGCCTGCGGGGCCGCCCGGTCAGCGTCCTGGTGGGTGGCTTCGACCGGGGTCTCGACTGGGCCTCGTTTGCCGAATCGGTGCGCGCGCGGCCGCCGCACGCGGTGCTCACCATGGGCGCGAGCGGCCCGCGAATCCACGACCTCTTGGTCGAGCAGGGTGGTGGCTTCGAGCTCCGCCACGCCTCCGGCTTGGCCGCGGCGGTGCAGAGCGCGCGTCGCGTCACGCCGGTCGGCGGGGTCATCCTGCTCTCGCCCGGCGCGCCCAGCTTCGACCAGTTCAGCGACTACGCCGCGCGCGGCCGCGCCTTCGCCGAGCTGGGTGGTTTCGACCCTGCGGCAATCGGTGCGATCGAAGGCCTCGGCATTCGCTGAAAGGCGGCGTCGGCGCGCTACTGGAGCGAGCGGATCTGCACGGTTGAGAGCGCCGCTGGCGGCGACGCCGGGTCGGGGAGCGGCAGGCTCCAGCTCTCCAGCCGATGCCCAGCCATGTCCAGATGGCCACGGTGGCGGTCGCTGCCGTCGAGGCTGATCTCGAAAGAATAGCGGCGGATGAAGGTCGGCAGGCCGTCGCGTCGCGCGAGGCGCAGCCGGTGCAACGACACGGTCTGGTCGAGCAGCTGCACGCCGGCCTGCCGGCACAGCGTGCGGCCATGGGCGACCGCGTGTTCGCGTGCGCGCAGGGCGTCCAGCCAGGCCCAGACGAGGCCGCCACCGCCGAGAAGCGCGAGCCAGGTTGCAATCATGCGGCGAGTGTGGGCGAGGCCTCTCGACGTTGCAAGGCGGCGGCCTGCGCCGCATGCTTCCTCCTGCCCGCTTGGTTACAATCGGGGCGCGGTCGGGCCGACCGAGCGAAACGGGAACTTCCGATGAAACTGATCTTCCCCGGGGGAGAGCACGCGACGGTCGAATTGGCGGCCAGAGTGATGCGGGTGGGGAGCGGTGAAGGCTGCGATCTGCGTTTGGCGGCCGCTGGAGTCGCCGCGCACCACTGCGACCTCGTGATGAGCGACGGCAAGGCCAGTGTCCGCGTGGTGGACGCCACCGCGCCGACGGTCCTGAACGGTCGCCAGGTCGAGGGTGAAGCGACGCTCGCGGCGGGTGACCTGCTGCTGTTCGGGCGGGTCGGCTGCTCGGTCGTGGCGAGCGATGCCCAGACGCTGCGGCGGAGTCGCCCCACGCCACCGCCGGAGGATCTGGAGGAGGCGACCGATGGGCGCACCGTGGTGCGCTCCACGGTTCCGCGCTTCGTGCTGCGCGGCGTCTCCGGGCCGACCCTGGGCAAGACCTTCACGGTCACCCGCAGCATGGTCATCGGCCGCCAGCCGGATTGCGAGATTCCGATCGCTTCGGCGGAAGTTTCGCGCCAGCACGTGCGCCTGAAGCCGACGCCGATCGGCGTCCACGTCGAGGATCTCGGCTCGTCGAACGGCACCTGGATCAATGACAAGCGGGTTCAATCGGAGCTGCTGAAGCCCGGCGACGAGCTGCGCCTCGATACGATACGCTTCGTGCTGGTGGCTCCGGGCATGGACGCACATCAGCAGGCGGCGCGCGTGCAGCCGCCGCCACCGCCGGCGGCCCCGGCGGGCGGCGAGATGAAGCGCTCGCCGTGGCTGCTGATCGGCTTCGTGCTGCTGCTGATCGCAGTTGGTGCCGCAGCGCTCTTTTTCTCGGGCGCCCTGGGCCGCTGATCGAGGGTCTGGCTGCGGGCCGGCGTCGGCCCACGCCGCGCGCGCCGTCCGCGCGGCGGCGCCGGGGCTCAGGCTTCGATGAGCTCGACCCGCATCGACAGATCGATCGCGCGCAGGTGCTTGGTGAGGGCGCCGATCGAGACGAAGTCGACGCCGCTCTCGGCGATGGCGCGCAGGTCTTCCATCGACACCGAGCCCGAAACCTCGATTTCGCAGCGACCGGCGACCGCGGCCACCGCGCGCTTCAAGTCCCCGAGGGCGAACTCGTCGAGCATCACGCGGTCGACGCCGGCCGCCAGCGCCGCGTGGAGCTCGTCGAAGTCTTCGACCTCGGTTTCGAGCAGCAGGTCGGGATGCAGCGCTCGCGCCCGCGACACCGCCGCGGCAATCGAGCCGCAGGCCGCGATGTGGTTTTCCTTGATCAGCACCGCGTCGTGGAGGCCCTGGCGGTGGTTGCTGCCGCCGCCGGCGCGTACCGCATACTTCTGCGCCGCGCGCAGGCCCGGTAAGGTCTTGCGAGTGTCCAGCACCCGCGTGCGCGTGCCGCGCAGGGCATCGACGTAAGCCGCGGTCGCGGTGGCGGTTCCGGACAGGGTCTGCAGGAAATTGAGCGCGGTGCGCTCGGCGCTGACCAGCGCGCGCGCTTGACCCTCGAGTTCGCACAGCACGCTGCCGGCGCTGACGCGCTCGCCGTCGGCGGCGCGCCAGTGGATCTGGATTCCCGGGTCGAGCGCCCGAAAGCAGGCGTCGAACCAGGCCCGCCCGCAGAGAACCGCCGACTCGCGCGTGCGTACCCGCGCCCGCGCCCGCGCCGCGGGCGGGATCAGCTCGGCGGTGACGTCGCCGCCGCCCAGGTCCTCCGCAAGCGCGCGGCGCACGTCCGCGCTGACGACCTCCGCCGCAGGCGGGATCAGGCCTGCCGATTCATGGTTCACTGCACGCGACTCCCGTGCGCGGCGCGCGGGCCGCGGTGCCTTCAGGACTCAAGCGGCTCAGGCCGGCGGCGGCGCGGCTGGCGCTGGATTTGCGGCCGCTTGGCTCGGTGCCGTCGCCGCGCCGGTATTGTCGCGCAGGCGGGCAACGATCGCGTCCAGTGCGCGGTCGAACAGCGGCACTTCCTCAAGCAGGGCGGCCTTGCCCTCGCGCAACTCGCCGGCGAGAACGGCGAAGGTCTTGTCACAGACTTTGAGTCCGCGGCGGTTGACGAACAGATACTTGCCGCTGATCGGGCTGATCCAGGAGAGCTTCGCGCGCTCCTGTTTGCCTGCCTCGTCCATGAAGTCGAACCAGGCGCCGACCTTGAGATCGCGCACGATCTTGGCAAACTCGTCTTCCTGAGCTTCGACCGGCGGCGGGAAATCCGTGAGGAGTTCCGCTGAGTCCGGATTGAGGATGGCCTCCTCCACCGGGCTGCGCGCGGTCGACGATGGCGGCAGGAGCGGGCCCGCAGGCTGCTCCGCGGCGCTCGCGCTCGGCGCGGCATCGATCGGCCGTTGCTGGCTGTTTTCCTCGATTACCTCCCTTGCCGAGCGCGTCTCCACGCTCTCGCCGTCCAGGATCTGACGGTAGAAGTGTCCGAGCTCCTGCATCAGGCGCTTGATGTCGTTATCGTGATAAGCCACCGTGGTGAGGCCGTGCCGCAGCGCCTTCTCCAGGTGTGGCAGCAGCGTGCGCAGACGCGAACGGTCGGCATCGTTGCTTTTCGCATGCGCGCTCCAGACGAATTCGTCGGCAAAGCGCAGGCCGTTGCGCCACTCGTCGGAGTCTTCTCCCTGCCGCAGCATGGTAAGCACGAGATAGTTGGCCCAAGGCCGCGACAGCACCATGTGGATGATCGGCGGCAGCTGGCGGTGGTCGACGCGCTTCAGGATCTCCCGCGCGGCGACGGTCCGCGCATGGTGCAGCTTTTCGCGCCCGCGCGTGGCGTCCGCCGCGCGCTGTTCGGCCAGCTCTGCACGACGCCCCTGGCGCGTCGTGAATTCGCGGAACTTTTCGAGCTCGCGCTCGAACAGCCCCACGTCGTCATCGAAGTCGCGCAGCACCGTCTCCACCACCGTGACGATCTGATTGAGCAGGGCATGGTCGCGATCGGCTTCCTCGGTCCAGCCCTTACCGGCCTCGGCCAGCGTATCGAGCAGCTGTCGCGCTGGGTGAGAGCGCTGGGCGAACAGGTGCTTGTCGAGGATCGCCACCTTCAGATAGGGAATCTGCAGACGCCCCAGCACCGCCTGCACTTGTGCCGGCAGGTTGCGGTCGCGCACGATGTATTCGAACAGCATGCCGACCAGATCGATCGTGTCTTCATCGGCATTGGAGACGCGTCGCTCGCCGGCTACCAGGCGCCCGGCCTGGGTGGCGATCTCGCGCTTGACCTGGAGCGGCGATGCCTCAGCCGCCGCGTCCGGCAGCTCCGCCGGCGCGCCGGCGATCGTGCTCTGCGCCTGCTGCAGGATGGTGAGCGCGGCCAAGAGCTCGGTACCGCTGAAGCCGGGAAGGGACTGATAGCCGGGCTCGTCACGGCCCAGACGATTGGAGGAAAAGCCCGGGTCGGCTTGCCGCGCACCGAGGAGCGAGCGCAGGGTGTCGTAGATCTTCTTCTGCAGCTCGCCCGACTCGGTGCTGGTGCCGATTTCGGAATCCGCGGCGACACGCTCGTATGACGCGGGCTCCACGCCGGCGGCAGGCGCGGCATGGGTGTCATGGGCCGGGGCGCCGCGAGCCGCGGCATGCTGCATGTGCGGCAGCACGCCGGCCTCGATCAGCTCGCGATTGACGTCCTCGTACGCCGGTTCGAGGCTGCTCATCACGTAGCGGTCGTAGAGCTTGTAGACGATCAGTTTGACCTGAACGTCGATTTCGAGCTCGCGCACCGCCGTGCGGAAGGCGTTGCCCAACACGGCGGGACCGATCGGGTTGCTGGCATCCTCCACCTTGCTGCCGCCGACCAGCACCGCCAGGCGCTGATTCAGCTGGTACAGCACGCGCTGCAGCCGGCTCTCGGTCTTGCTCACCATGCTGGTCACAGCCAGCGATTCCTCGAGCTCGGTATCGTCGACCAGGCTCAGGCCGCCGCTCGCCTGCGGCTGTACTTCGATCCTGATCGCTTTCAGCTTGCCCTCGACGAAGTCGCTGAAGGCCTTTTTCATCTGCTCGAGGAACACCCGCTCGACCAGCTGGCGCTTCTTGCGAATTTCGCGCATGCCGTCGAAGTAGCGGGTCTGCAGCGCGTTGCTGCCGGCGCGTTCGGCAAGATCGAACAGCGCATCGTCGACGTTTTCGAACAGCGTGCCGATCAGCTCGCCGAGGCGCTGCAGGGAGGTGCCGCGGATGCGCTTGAGCAGGTCACCGAGCCGATCGGCTCCCGCTGCGTGGTTTTGCCGCTGCTGCAGATCGACGATATTCGGGCTGTCGGATGGCTTGGCCATGGGCTTGTCGGTCTTATGCGCCCGCCGTCGCGCGGGTCGGGCGGATCACGCCTGCTCCTGCGTCGGGCCGACGGCGGATGGGGTCACGCTTCGCCGAGAGCCAGCTCATGATGCAGGGAACGCCTCGATCTGCGACGCCGCGACACTCTCGTCGGCGAGCATGATCGGGATGTCGTCTTCGATGCGGTAGATCAGGCGTCGATCGCAGGTGATCAGGCCGGCAGTATAGGGTGAGCCGACACGCGTGCCGGAGGCGTCGGTGATCCCGTTCGTCGCGATGGCGGCGTTAAGCGCCGCGAGTTCCGCAATCGAGAGTTCGCGCAGCGGCGCGCGGGTAGCCGGGCAGCAAAGAATGTCGAGCAGGCGTCGGTTCATCATGCGCAGAAGCGTCCGCAGTGTTCCCGGCCAGTGAGCATACAATACCGGGCTTTCTCGCTTTCGACCATGAAGCAGGGCACACTTTGGAGATGATGAACCTCACGACTGAGAGCGTCCGCGTCGGCGTGGTCATGGGCTCGCGCTCGGACTGGGACTGCATGCGACACGCGGTGCAGATGCTCGAGCATCTCGAAGTCGAACACGAGCTGCGGGTCGTTTCGGCGCACCGCACGCCGGATCTGCTGTTCGAGTACGCGCAATCCGCGCTTGATCGCGGGCTGGCTGCGATCATCGCAGGTGCCGGCGGTGCGGCGCACCTGCCGGGCATGCTCGCCGCCAAGACGCGGGTGCCCGTGCTGGGCGTGCCGGTGCAGTCGCGCGCGCTCAACGGACTGGATTCGCTGCTCTCGATCGTGCAGATGCCCTCCGGCGTGCCGGTGGCAACGTTCGCCATAGGCGCTGCTGGAGCCACCAACGCGGCGCTGTTCGCGGCCGCGCTGCTGGCGCGTGAAGACCGCGCGCTAGCCGCTCGCCTCGACGCGTTGCGTCGAGAGCAGACCGAGGACGTGCTGAGCAACCCGGATCCGCGCAGGGCGGAGTAGGGTCGGCGGGCGAATTGCGGGTCCGCTGCGAGGCCCGACTGAGGCGAGGGGCAGGCATGGGCAGGGTCGGAATTCTGGGTGGCGGGCAGCTGGCGCGGATGCTCGTGCTGGCCGGCGTGCCGCTGGGGCTGCGCTTCGAGGTGGCCGATCCGGCCGCCGGAGTCTGCGCCGGTGACGTCGCGCCCTTGCTCACGGCTGGCTGGGACGACTTCGAACACATGCAGGATTTTGCGCGCGGAGTCGACGTCGTCACTTTCGATTTCGAGAACGTGCCGGCGGCGACCGCGAGCTGGTTCGCCGGGCGCACCCAGGTGCACCCGAACCCGGCTGCGCTCGCCGTATCCCAGGATCGATTGAGCGAAAAGAACCTGTTTCGAGAGGTTGGCATCGCGACCACTGCCTACGCACCGGTCGACGATCGCGCCAGTTTCGATGCCGCATTGGAGGAGATCGGCCTGCCGGCGGTGCTGAAGACCCGTCGTTGCGGCTACGACGGCAAGGGCCAGGCGGTCATCCACAGCGCCGCGGACGTCGAGTCGGCGTGGTTGATGCTGGGTGGAAAACCGCTGATCCTGGAGGGTTTCGTGCCGTTTTCGCGCGAACTTTCAGTGATTGCCGTACGCTCGGCGAGCGGCGAGTTCCGTCATTATCCGTTGACCCAGAACTGGCACGTCGACGGCATTCTGCAGGTCAGTCTGGCGCCGGCGGCGGTGTCCGCGGCGCTGGAGTCACAGGCGGTCGTCTACGCGCGCGCGCTGGCTGAGCGGATCGACTACGTCGGCGTGGTCGCGCTCGAGCTGTTCGAGCGCGACGGACAGCTGCTCGGCAACGAGATGGCGCCGCGAGTGCACAACTCGGGGCACTGGACGATCGAGGGAGCAGTCTGCAGCCAGTTCGAGAATCACCTGCGCGGCATCCTCGATTTGCCGCTTGGCGACACTTCGGCGCGCGGCTCGAGCGCGATGCTCAACTGGATCGGCGAACTTCCCGACGCGCGAGTACTGCTCGGCGAGGCGGGCGCGCACTGGCACGACTACGGCAAAGCGGCGCGGCCTGGGCGCAAGCTCGGCCACGCGACGGTGTGCGCCACGACGCCGATGCGGCTGCGTGAGCGCCTGCAGCGGGTTGGGGAGCTGCTTGGCCGCGCATCACAGATTGCTCCGGCGCTGGCTGAACTCGAGCGAATCGCGCGCGGCTGAACGCGAGGAGCGTCCACAAGGACGCCCTCGCTCGAGCGGGTCGGTGTTTCAGGCCAGCTGATCGGCGGCAAAGTCCCAGTTGACCAGCTGCCAGAAGGCTTCCAAGTACTGCGGCCGCGCGTTGCGGTAGTCGATGTAGTAGGCGTGCTCCCACACGTCACAGGTCAGCAGCGGGCGGTCACTGCCGGTGATCGGTGTGCCCGCGTTCGAGGTGCTGAGGAGCGCGAGGCCGCCGTCGGGGCGCTGCACCAGCCAGCCCCAACCGGAGCCGAAAGTGCCGACGCAAGTTTTGGTGTACTCCTCCTTGAACTGCGCGAAGCTGCCGAAGGCCTGCTGGATCGCGTCGGCCAACTTGCCGGAGGGTTCGCCACCGCCGCCGGGCTTCAGGCAGTTCCAGTAGAAACCGTGGTTCCAGGTCTGGGCGGCGTTGTTGAACATGCCGCCGGAGGCCTTGCGTACGATTTGCTTGAGATCGAGGCTTTCGAACTCGGTTCCGGCAATCTGTTTGTTCAGGTTGTTGACGTAGCCTTGATGGTGCTTGCCGTAGTGGTAGTCGATGGTCTCGGCCGAGACGTGCGGGGCCAGTGCGTCGCGTGCCCAGGGCAGGGCAGGAAGCTCGATTGCCATCGGAAATCTCCGGTTGGAAGGGGCCTGCGAGTCTAGCAGTCGACTTGCCTGATGAGGCTCGCGAGCGCGGTTTGTTCACGATCCGCGTGCCTGCTCGCAGTCGGGCTGCAAGGCCGCGCGGGAGGTCTAGCTGCTACCATTGCCGCGCTGCGAGGCAGCTCCGTTTTCCTCTCGGTATCCGCATCCATGGACGTCATCGAGCGCATCAAGTCCCTCGTCGAGAGTCACCCGATCGTGCTGTTCATGAAGGGGACTCCACAGTTTCCGATGTGCGGTTTTTCCAGCCGCATCGTGGAGGCGCTGCAGGCGGCTGCCGCCGACTATTTCGCGGTCAACGTGCTGGAGGATCCGGAAATCCGCGCCAACCTGCCGCGCTACTCCGATTGGCCGACCTTTCCCCAGCTGTTCATTCGCGGCGAGCTGATTGGAGGTTGCGACATCGCCCTGGAGCTTTTGGAGTCGGGCGAGCTGGTGCGCCTGGCGCAGGACGCAGGAAAGGCCTGAGCGCATGTTGCCGAGCATGCCCGCGCCGGCGAGCCTCGCCTTGGCGCCAAGCGAGGGTTCGCTGCGTGAGCGCGTCGTGCTGGTTTGCGGTGCGACCGGCGGGCTCGGCCGCGAAAGCGCGCTGGCTGCAGCCAGAGCCGGTGCCAGCGTCGTTCTCCTCGGCCGCAAGCTGCGGGCGCTCGAAGCGCTCTACGACGAGATCGAAGCCGGCGGCGGGCCGCGGCCGGCGCTGTATCCGATGGATCTGGCCGGCGCCTCGGCGCGCGATTACCAGGAGCTGGCCGATGCCCTCGACCGCGAGTTCGGTCGCCTCGACGGCGTCGTTCACGCGGCGGCCCACTTCGATACCCTGCAGCCGCTCGAGCAGCAAACGCCGGAAGAGTGGTATCGCGCGCAGCAGATCAACCTGAGCGCGCCGTTTCTGATGACCGGCGCCTGCCTGCCGCTGCTGCGGCGCAGCGCCGACGCCGCGCTGGTTTTCGTGTTCGACGATCTGGCGCGGGTCGGCAACGCCTTCTGGGGCTCCTACGGCGTGGCCAAGCATGGACTGCAGGGTCTGGCCTCGATCGTGCACGAAGAAACCGAATCGAGCAGCGTGCGCACCCATGCGCTCCTGCCCTCGCCGATGCGCACGACACTGCGGCGAGCCGCCTACTACGGCGAGGACACCCTGCGCCACCCGGATCCGACGCTGGCCGCCACGGCGGTCGTCTGGCTGCTCGGCAGCGGTGCGGCGGAAGCCCGCGGCAAGGTGCTCGACCTGCGTGGACGCTGATCGCGGCGGGCGCCGCGGCCGGCTATCGTTTCCGCTTCGCCCGCACGAGGAATCGCCGCACCGTGGAATCCGAGATGAGCACCCTGTCGGCCGGGATCCTGCTGTTTCTCATCATGGACCCGCTGGGCAACATTCCCCTGTTTCTGAGTCTGCTCGGCAACGTGCGGGCCGAGCGTCGGCTGTGGGTGCTGACGCGCGAGCTGCTGATCGCGCTGGTGGTCCTGTTCGGTTTCTTGTTCGGCGGCGAATACCTTTTGCGCCTGCTGCAGCTCAAGCAGGAGTCAGTGAGCATTGCCGGCGGCATCGTGCTGTTCATCATCGGCGTGCGGATGATCTTTCCGCCGGGTCGCGGCATCTTCGGTGACCTCCCGGGCGGTGAGCCGTTCATCGTACCGCTAGCGATCCCGGCGGTGGCCGGGCCCTCGACCATGGCGGCGGTGATGCTGCTCGCCAACAGCCATCCGGGGCGCACGGTCGCCTGGAGCCTGGCGCTGTTCGTTGCCTGGCTGGCGACCGCGGTGATCCTGCTATCGTCGACTTTCTTGTTCCGCTTCCTCGGCCACAGCGTGCTCTCGGCAATCGAACGGCTGATGGGCATGTTGCTGGTGGCGCTGTCGGTGCAGATGTTTCTGGACGGAGTGGTCGCCTACATTCGACCGCTCACCGCGCCGTGATTCGCGCGCCGATTTTCCTGTGGATCGCGGCGAGCTCGTGGCGCAATCGATGGAGGTGATTCGATGACCTCGACTCCGCGCCGGGATACGGTGAACGCGCGCATTTCGCCGCTCGATGGGCTCGACTTGCTGTCGCGTCGGGAGGTCGCGCGTCTGCGCGACGCCAGCGAAGGCGGCCTGCACGCGGTGCTACGCCGCTGCGCGCTCGCGGTGCTCACCCAGGGCAGCCAGAGCGACAGCGCGCGGGCGCTGCACGAGCAGTATCCCGATTTCGACATCCAGATCCTGCAGCAGGATCGTGGCGTCAAGCTGGAGCTTTTGAACGCGCCGAGCCAGGCCTTCGTCGACGGATGCATGATCACCGGCGTCAACGAGCTGCTGTTCGCGGTGGTGCGCGACATCGTCTACGTCACCACCCAGATCGATCAGGGCCGCTTCGACCTGTCCGATTCCGGCGGCACCACCGACGCCGTGTTCAGCATCCTGCGCAATGCGCGCGTGCTGACTCCAAGCATCGACCCGAACCTGGTCGTGTGCTGGGGCGGGCACTCGGTTTCCCGCGACGAGTATGACTACAGCAAGCAGGTCGGCTACGAGCTTGGTCTGCGCGGTCTCGACATCTGCACTGGCTGCGGTCCGGGTGCGATGAAGGGGCCGATGAAGGGCGCCACCATTGCCCATGCCAAGCAGCGCCGCCGATGCAATCGCTACATCGGCATCAGCGAGCCCGGCATCATCGCCGCCGAGTCGCCGAACCCGATCGTCAACCACCTGGTCATCATGCCGGACATCGAGAAGCGCCTCGAAGCCTTCGTGCGCGTGGCGCACGCGATCGTGGTGTTTCCCGGCGGCGTCGGCACAGCCGAGGAGATCCTTTATCTGCTCGGCATCCTGATGCACCCGAACAACGACAGCCAGGCAATCCCGGTGATCTTCACCGGACCGCCGGAAGCTGCCGAATACTTTGCCCAGATCGATCGCTTCCTGCGCTTGGCCTTGGGCGAGGTGGCGGGCCGTTACTATCGGATGATCGCCAACGATCCGGCCGCGGTCGCACATGCGATCGCGCAAGGCGTCGAGCAGGTCCGCCAGCAGCGCCTCGCGAACCACGACGCCTTCTACTTTCACTGGGCGCTGCAGATTTCGCGCGAACTGCAGCGGCCGTTTCAGCCGAGCCACGAGGCCATGGCTGCACTTGACCTCAACCGCGCGCAGCCGCCTCACGAGTTGGCTGGCAACCTGCGTCGCGCCTTCTCCGGCATCGTCGCCGGCAACGTCAAGGAAGAAGGCATGCGCGCGATCGAGCAGCAAGGACCTTTCCAGATCGACGGCGATCCCGAGATCATGCAGGCGCTCGACCAGCTGCTCGACAGCTTCGTCGCGCAGAAGCGCATGAAGCTCCCCGGCGCCGAATATGTACCCTGCTACCGCGTTCGCAGGCGTTGAAGGTGGCGGCCCCGCCGCGGACGGCGCCGGGGTGAACACCGACGTTGCCTAGCTCCTCTGCCTCGCGCGGAACGATTTCATTCAACGCGCGGGGTGGTTTTGTTCAAGACACCCCTCTGCCGGTCCCGTAGCGTCGATACCGGTTGACGCGAGCCCGCCGCCACTGGCGGGCCACGGGTCGGATTCGGCCGGACGAAGGGGTGGCTGTCGACGTGAGATCGCTGCGGTTCGCACTGGCGCACTGGGTCATGAGCCACCGCCTCGCGGTGGCGGTTCTCTTTGCGCTGCTGACGGCGTTCTTCCTGGTCGGCGTGGGTCGGGTCGAAATCCGCACGATCTTTTCCGACCTGCTGCCGAAAGACGACCCGTTCGTGCAGGTCTACAAGGACCACGGGAATTTCGGCAATCCGCTCACGATCACGATTGCGGTCAAGTCGAAGCACGCCGACATCTACAACGCCGCAACCTTGCAAAAGGTCTGGGATCTGACGCGCGACATCGACCTGGCGCCGGGCGTGGATCACGATCAAATTCTGTCCATCGCGACCGAGAAGGCGCGCTACGCGGAAGCGACGGCCGGCGGGATCGACGTGCGCCCGCTGATGGGCGATCACCCGCCGACATCGAGCGAGGAAATAGAGGAATTTCGCACGCGCGTGATGCGCTCGCCGAACGCGCGGAATTTTCTCGTCTCGCAGGATTCCACCACCACCCTGATCAACGCCACCTTCATCGAGTCGCGGCTGGACTATGGCGAAGCGTTCCGCTACGCGCAGGACCTGGTGGAACACGCGCGCGACGGTGCACACGACGTGTTCATGGCTGGCCAGCCGGCGCTGACTGGCTGGATATACCGCTACGAGCGCGAAATGGCCTACATCGCGCTATTCACCGTTGCGCTGCTGATCGTTGCGCTGGTTCTTTACATGCGCAACGTGGTCGGTGTGGTGACGCCGCTGGTGACCAGCACGGTGGCCGCGATCTGGGGCTTCGGCTTCGTCGGCTGGCTGCGTTCTCCGATCGAACCGCTGCTGATGGTCGTCCCGCTGCTGCTGGTCGCGAGATCATTTTCGCACTGCGTGCAGTTCACCGAGCGCTATTACGAGATCTATCCAAAGCTCGGCGATCGGGTGAAGGCCGCGGAACTCACGATGGGCGTGATGATGGCGCCGTCCGTGCTCGGCATCTTCACCGACATGGTGGCGATCTTCCTGATCGCGGTGGCGCCGATCCCGGCGATGGAGCGTTTCGCGCTGTTTTGCGGGTTCTGGGCGCTGTGGCTGATTCCGACCGGAGTATTCCTGATTTCCCTGCTGCTGTCCTGGCTACCGCCGCCGCGCAACGCGGAGAAACTGATCGGCAAGAATGTCAGGTTGCGCGGCGTGCACGGGCTATTGCAGGGCATGCTGGAACTGGCGGCGAAGCTGTCCTGCGGGCGGGCAGCGAAATACAGCGCGCTGCTTGCGCTGGCGATGACGGTCGGCTCGATCTACCTGTTCTTGCACATGCAGATAGGAAACCCGGTCGAGGGGAGCAATCTGCTGTGGGGTGACTCGGAATACAACCGGGCCGTCAAGGAAATCAACTCCAAGTTTCCCGGCGTGAATACGCTGGAAGTGATCTTCGAGGCAAAAGACCAGGACAGTCCGAACCGGGTCATGCATCAAGCGGACACCGTCCTCACCATGCTGCGCCTGCAGTCGCTGATGGAGGCTGCCGAGCATCCGCCGCGGGCGACGCTGTCTTTTGGTGATTACCTGATGGAGGCGAACCGGCTGTTCTCCGGGGGCAATCCAAAGTGGCTTCCGCTGGATGCCAATGATGCCGCCACCAGCGCCGCCGCCAATGCGGTGATGGTCGGGAGCAGCCCGAAGGCATTTTCCACCGTGATCGATTTCGTACAACAGAACGGCACGGTCTCGTCCTGGTATCGGGACAACCGGCAGGAAACGGTGGATGCAGCGCTGGAAATGAGCCGGCGCGCGGTCGCGGCCGTCGGCGCGGATCATCCGAATTTTCGCATTCGTCTTGGCGCCGGCACCATCGCGTTGCAGCAGGCGATGAACAACGTCGTGGATCGCTACCACCTGATCATCCTCGGCTTGCTGAATGTGGTCGTACTGATCGGCTGCAGCTTCGCCTATCGCTCGCTGTTGGCTGCGGTGATCCTGCTGGTACCGGTGAATCTGACCAATCTCATCCTGTATGCAGGCATGCATCTCATGGGAATCGGCCTGGATATCAACGCGCTGTTGGTGGCCTGCGTAGGAGTTGGCGTGGGCATCGATTACGGGATCTATCTGATGTCGCGGCTGTGCGAAGAATATCAGGCGCACCCAGACGACTGGCCGATGATCATCCATGCGGCAGTCACCACTACGGGAAAGGCCATCATGTTCACGGCGCTGATCATGGTGATTGGCATTCTACCCTGGTACTTCCTTTCGAGTCTCAAGTTCACGGCCGATATGGGTCTGCTGTTCGTGTGGGTGATGCTGATCAACATGGTGCTCGCGCTGATCCTGCTGCCGCTGGTGGTCTATTACCTGAAGCCCCGTTTCATGTCGAACAAGGATCTGTTCGTGGGCGAAAATGTGGATTTGTCCACGTATCCTGAGGTTTCGGGCTGAGCGATGTGCAACGGGGCCGGCGCGAAACCCTGAACCCGCGTAAGAGAGGTGCATCATGCGAATTCGTAAATACGATTTTGATTATGGCCGGCGAGCGCTGTTGCAAAAGGCCGCGATTGGAGCGGCTGCTGGCGTGCTGATGCCGCTATGGAAGGCGATTGCCAACGCCGCCGACGTTGCCAAGGTCTACCCGGAAGAACTGCTGCATATCGAGGCCTACACCAAGGGCAAGATCAAGCCGGGTGACGTCGTCACCGCGGACAACGTCGATGCGGTCAAGGATTTGCTCGACCCGGTGGCCTATCAGCAGGTCAAGACGATGGGACGGCGGATCAATATCGTCGAATCGACGACCGATGTCACCAAGATGTTCCCGCACGACTACCTGGAAGCAACCGTGCGCAACCAGGGACGGGCGATCCTTGGGCCCGACGGCAACGTGTGGGACAAGGCGGAAGGGCAACCGTGGATCGGCGGCAACCCGTTTCCGGACATGCAGAACGGCCTGCAGGCGACCGCGAACCTCACTCTTTCCTGGGGACGCTATGACATGTCGCGGTACGCAGTGCGCGACTGGGACGTATCACCCGGAGGCGACGTCGTCTATCAGTACGACTTCTACTGGATCGAGCTGAACACAACGGCACGAGTCGACGGCAAAGTTTGGGACGGCAAGAAAGAGCTGCTGCGCTATCAGACGGTCTTCTTCACCGCACCCGACGACACGGCTGGCACGTCATTCCTGAACGTGTGGCCATACGATCAACGGGAATTTCCCTCGCTCAAGGGCTATCTGCCCGCGTTTAGACGCGTGCGGGATTTTCCGACCAATCAGCGCTTCGAGCTGATCGTGCCGGGGACGACCCTCTTTCTGTCCGACGTCTGGGCCGCCGGGGACCCAATGCTGACCTGGGGCAACCATCGCATCGTCGAACGCAAGCCGATGCTCGGGGTGGTCAGTGGGCGCAACTTCTTTGGCGGCTACAACGACAACTGGGAGAAGCCGGTACACGGCGGCCCCAAGGGTCATACCTTCCTGGACACCTGGATGGAGCTGGTTCCGGAGGTGCTGGTCGTGGATTCCGAGCCGGTCGGCTATCCGCGCGCGCCGGTCAGCAAGAAACGGGTCTGGATCGACGCCCGCAACGGGATGTACGTGGCCTACAACACCTACGATCGGCGCGGCGAGATCTGGAAGTCATTTGAGCCTCACTACGCGCAGTACTCCAACGACAAGACGACGATCAAGGATCACAACGGTCATCCGGTGTGGTCCTGGACCTCCATCATGTCGCACGACATCCAGGCCAATCGGATGAGTCAGATTTGCCAGGTGCGCGAAGTCCGGGGCGGATACCAGAGCGCGCGCGGCGAGGGAACCACGGAGCTTTACGACAAGTTTCTCACCACGCAGGCGATTCAGCGCCTGGGCAAGGTGTGAGATGCACGGGCGCTTGGCCCTTTGCTGCGGTTTGATGCTGGGGGTGATCGCCTGGCTGCCGCGGGCCGCGGCAGCGAGCGAGCTCACGGTGCTGCACAGAGGCCCGCTGCACGAAGCCCTGTTCGCGGTGGCGTTCTCCGGCGCCGACGGGATTGCCGTCGGCGCGGCCGGGGAAATCAGGCAGAGCCAGGATGCAGGGCGCAGCTGGATTCGCCTCGCGTCCCCTCCGGTTCCGGTGGCGCTGCTTGGCGTCAGCCTCGACGGCGGCAACGCCGTTGCGGTGGGCCAGGCCGGAACGATCCTGTTCCGTCGCGGCGGGCAGGAGTGGCAGCAGGCGCAAAGCGGCAGCGAGGAGCGCCTGCTGGCAGTCGACTTGAAAAACGGACTGGCGGTGGCGGTCGGCGCTTTCGGCACGATCCTGCGCTCTCGCGACGACGGCCGTAGCTGGGAGACGGAACCGGCGGATTGGGGCTCGCTCAACGACGGCACCGAGCCTCACCTGTACGCAGTGCAGATTTGGGGGGAGGGGCGCGTGACCCTCGCTGGGGAATTCGGCCTGATCCTGCGCTCCGACGATGACGGCGTCAGTTGGCGTAGGCAGCACAGTGGCACGCGCTCCATTTTCGCGTTGGAGCTGCACGAAGACGGTCGCGGTTTTGCTGTGGGACAGGACGGCTTGGCCCTGGCAACGAGCGACGGCGGCGAGAGCTGGACGCCGCTCGAACTGGGCACCGCGGCGAACCTGTTTGGCGTCACCTTCAGCGACGACGTGGTTCAAGTCGCCGGCATGTATGAGCTCGTGAGCAGCGGCGACGGGGGTCGCAGCTGGCTGCGGCCGAAGGGGCGTACAGGGATCGAGTGGGTTTCCGGGCTGGCGACGGTTCCCGGAACCCATTCGGCCATCGGAGTGGGCAATTCGGGCGTGATTGCGCAGTTCGATCCGTGAGTCGGAGCGACGGTCGCTGCGTTTGCAACTACGGGGTCGATTTCAGGTCTGCAGGTTCTTTCAGGAGACAACCATGAGCAAATCCTGCCGTGTCAATCCTTTTTTCGTAGCGCTGGCAGCGCTGTCGGTGGCTGGGACGGCGCAGGCCGAGGACTGGTCGACGACCTTCAGCGGGTTCATCCGCTCGGAAACCGCGGTCAGCGCCACCGGCGACAGCAACGTCTTCAATCAGAACGGCAATCTATTCAACGGCAAGGAGGTCGTCCGCGTCAGCCCGCTGTTCACCGACACCGCGACGCGCGACGGCGTCAGCCAGGATCAGTGGCTCAACCTGCAGCACTTACGGGGCGAGCTGAACATGAAGACCCGCTTTGGCGACCACTGGTCGTTCAATGGTCGCCTGCGCGCCATCTTCGACCCGATCTGGTATCGCGAATACGATCCGGCGCGAATCGGCAGCATGACCACCGCGCACAATTACGGTGAGCCGAACTACTTCCGGTACTACACGCCGGGGAATTCGCGGCCCAATCCGCTGGAGTGGAGCGGACGCAACTACATGATCGATCTTCCGGCGTTTTTCCTGGAATACGACAGGGGACCGCTGAACCTGCGGCTGGGCAATCAGCAGATTGCCTGGGGACAGGCGCTGTTCTTCCGCGTGCTGGATGTGCCGGACGGTCTCGATTTCCGCCGCCACTCGATTCTCGACTATGTGCCGGAGGAATATTCCGACAAGCGCGTACCGGCGCTCGGCGCGCGACTGACCTATCAGCTGAACGACAGCTGGTTACTGGACAGCTACGTGCAGAAATTCCAGCCGACGATCTATGGCAACGTCAATACGCCATATCAGGTGATCCCATCGCAGTTCTCCATTCGCGACACGTACGCGCAGGTGGACCACAAGTTCGACCTCGGGCTGCGCCTCAAGGGCGAGGTCGGCAATCTGGGGCTGCAGTTCGTGGCGGCGCACCGACGCAACCCGGACGGAGTGTTCGCGTGGACGGAATCCGGAGTGAATCGGGACATTCCGGGCATGCCGGGCTCCGGCCAGGTGCTTGCCTGCACGCCCTTCGAGGTGGATCCGAGCGGCGTCTGGTCCGCCAACGAGTGGTTCACCTACGCGGCGATGGCGCGGTTGGACGGCTTGGCCGGGCTCAACAACGCGGTCAATCAGTTCGCCTGTTCCGGTCTGCTCGGCGCCGTGCCGGCACCGGACATGGACTTCGCGCGACTCGAGCTCGATCAGTTTTTCCAGCTCGCCGGCGGTCTCGCGCAAGGCGTCCCTGGGCGTGGCGGGCTGCGCGGTTGGCTCTCGCGCAAGTACGTCTCGGAGAACAATGTCGGCGGCGGCCTGAGCTACGCCTTCTCCGGCGCGCCGGGGTCGCTGTTCGACCAGATGATTCTCAACTGGGAGGTGATGTACACCCCCAACCGCACCTTCACCTCGCCGGATTTGAGCGTGAACCATCTGCGCACCAGCGAGTGGAGCACGGCGATCACCTTGGAAAACGGTTACCGCTTTTCGGACACCATGCCGGCGACGTATTTGATCGCCGAGTTCATGTACAAGTCCAAGAGCGATCTGTTTGGGCGCTATCTGGGCGGCATGGGTGGCGATCCGCTGCACACGCCGCGGGGCGCGGACAGCTTCAAGGCGTTGACCTTCGCCATCCAGCAGCCGTCCAAGGACCTCGTCTGGCGCTTCGACCTGGCCCTGCTGTATGACCTCGAGGGCGGAGTCTTGATCCAGCCTGCAGTGCGCTGGAAGCCGAACCGGGGTTGGACCGTAGAGGCCTTCTACAACTACATCAACAGTCATCTGGGCGGAAACCCCAACAAGAACATTTTTGGTGGGCTTGACCACGCCAAGGAGCTCACGATCCGCGCGGCCTACCAGTTCTGACGGCCGATCGGCGTGCATCTCCTGCGCTACAACCGGAGCCATTCCAGGCGGCTGTTCCTCGACCGATTGGCGCGCGGCGTCGTCGCGGCCGGCGTGCTCGCGCCGTTGGGAAAGGTTCTCGCCGACGCCGGTGACAGTGGTGCCGCCTACCCGGACGAGTTGCGCTCGCTGGAGGAGTACACGCGCGGACGTATCGGCAGCGGCGACGCGATCGATGCCGGCAACGTCGACCAGGTGCGCGAGCTGCTCGACCCGGTTCGCTATCGGCAGATCGCAAAGCTCGGACGGCGCCTGCGCGTGCGGAGGTCGACGACCGATCTGATGCAGCTCGGACCGCGCGACTATCTGCAGGCGAGCCTGCGTAATCAGGGGCTCGCGCGCTTCGACCAGCGCGGCAACGTCGTCACCGGCGACGGGCAGCCCTGGATCGGTGGCAACCCGTTTCCGCAGCCGAGCTCCGGCCTCGAGTACTTCGCCGGCCTGACGATGAACTGGGGACGACACGACGCGGCCTTCTACGCAATTCGCGAGACCGACCTGTCTCCGCAAGGTGCAGCGCAGTTTCAATATGAATCGGGTTGGGCCGAGTTCGCTACGGTGGGACGCATCCGCCTGCAGCCGCGGCCGAGCCTGCCGGGGCAGGAAGACAAGCTGCGCTATCAGTCGGTCTTCTATGTGCGTCCAGACGACGTGCGCGGGACTTCGTTCCTGAATGTCTGGGCCTACGACCAGCAGACGATGCCGGAACTGTATGGCTACCTGCCGGCGTTCAAGCGGATCCGCAGCTATCCGACCAGCCAACGCTTCGAGCCGCTGATTGCGGGCTCGACCCTCTACCTGTCGGATGCCTGGGCCGCCGGCGACCCGTTGCACACCTGGGGCAACTACCGGATCACCGGCCGCGGGCCCTTCCTCGCGGCGGTCGCCGGCGGCTGGAATGGCGCGCATCCGAACTGGGAGCACGCCGTACACGGCGGTCCGCAAGGGTTGAGCTTCTTTGACACCGAAGTCGAGCTGGTGCCGGAGGCGGTCGTGGTGGAGGCCGAACCGCTGCGGTTTCCACGCGCTCCGATCAGCAGAAAGCAGGTCTGGTTCGATGCACGCACCTGCCTGCCAATCGGCATGGTGACCTATGACCGGCGCGGCGAACCGTTCCACTCCTTCGACGCCGCGTTTGGCGTCTACCGGGACGGCAGGCACGAGGTTGTCGACGGTCCGCAACCCTACTGGTCCTGGACCCACGTGCACGTGTTCGACGTGCAGAGCGGACGCATGACCCGCCTCGAGCAGGTGCGG
Organism: uncultured Dokdonella sp.; assembly: GCA_964582225.1. Classification (GTDB taxonomy): domain Bacteria; phylum Pseudomonadota; class Gammaproteobacteria; order Xanthomonadales; family Rhodanobacteraceae; genus Dokdonella_A. The sequence goes on from CAZORA010000006.1 coordinate 39,960, forward strand.
GCAATCGCCGACGGTCACCAGACCCGCGTCAACGACCCAGATCTTTACGACAAATACCTCACCAAAACGGCACTGATGCGCCTTGGAAAGGCCTGAATCATGACTCGAGAGCAAGGCAAACTGATCAACATCGACAACGGCGGCACGCTGACCGACATCTGCGTGGTGCAGGGCGCGCAGGTCTGGCGCACCAAGACCGTGACCACGCCGTATGATCTGTCGAAGTGTTTCATCGAAGGTCTGCGGAAGGTATCCCGGCAGATTTACGGGGCCGAGGATCTGGTTGCCCTGCTGACCAGTACCGACCATATCCGCTACTCGACCACCCAGGGAACCAATGCGCTGGTTGAACGCAAGGGTCCGCGCCTCGGGCTGATCTGCGGCGGCACGCTGGAGGCGAGCGCGCTGGCGCGCGATGCACAGGAGCGAAGCCTGTACGCCGACCTGGTTGGCGATCGAGCGGCAAGCTGCGATCAGGGCGAAGACGAAGAGTCTTTCGCGGCGCACGCCGTCGCTGCCGTGAATGAACTGGCCTCTAGCGGTGCCAACCGCATCGTCGTGGCTTTCGGCGGACCCGATCGCGTGCAGGCAGAGCAGCGCATCAAGCGCATCCTGCTGCGCAAGTTCCCCCCGCATCTGCTGGGTGCGCTGCCGATTCTGTACTCGCACGAGCTGGTGAGCGACGACGACGACGTGCGCCGCACATGGACGGCGCTGTTCAACGCCTTTCTGCACCCGACCATGGAGCACTTCCTGTACGCCGCCGAACACATGCTGCGCGAGAACCACAATGCCCGGCCACTCTTGATCTTCCGCAATGACGGGCAGTCGGCACGTGTGGCGCGAACGATCGCCTGCAAGACCTACAGCTCGGGCCCGCGTGGTGGCGTCGAGGGAGCGTGCGCGCTGGCCCGACATTATGGCTTCAAGCGCCTGCTCACCGTGGACGTCGGCGGCACCACCACCGACATGGGTCTGGTCGAGGACGGCATGGCGCGGGATCACCTGCGCGGCCGCTTCGAAGGCGTGGAGGTTTCCTTTCCGATGTGCGAACTGGTCAGCGTCGGAGTGGGCGGCAGCTCCATCATCCGCATGCTGGACGGCGAGCTGCGAGTCGGTCCGGAGAGCGTGGGCAGCGCGCCGGGACCGGCTTGCTTCGGTTTTGGCGGCACCCAGGCCACCATCACTGATGCCTTTCTGCTGCAGGGGCTGCTCGATCCGGCTTCCTATTTCGGCGGCGAGCTGCGCATCGACGTGGAGCGCGCGCGCGGCGCGATCGCTGCCAACGTCGGCGCGCCGCTGGGCTTGGCCGAGGATGAGGCCGCCGACGCCATGGAAGTCGCCTGGATCGACAAGATCGCTTCCAGTCTGCAGCGCTTTCTAACGCCCGGCGGTGATATCACCCTGGCCGCCTTTGGCGGCGGCGGTCCTTTCGTGATCTGCAAGGTGGCCGAGCGGATCGGGGTCTCTACGGTGATTATCCCGGGGCTCGCAGCAGTCTTTTCGGCGTTCGGGATCGGCTTCTCCGATATCGGGCATTTCTACGAGGCCGCGCTCTCGGGTGACCCTTCCGGGGATTTCGCACGGGTGCGCGAGCAGCTGCTTGCACAGGCGCGGCACGGCATGTTCGCGGAGGGCTTCACGCTGCACGAGTGCCGGATTCAGAGCAGCCTGCGCGTCCGCCGCGGCGAACACGAGCAGATCCTCGCGCTGGACGGCGAGCGGCTGCCAGTCGGACTGCCCGCGGACGCCGCCCTGACCCTCGTGCTGAACGTGGTCAAGCCGATCCCGCACCCAGAGCTCAGCGGTCGCTTCGGCAACGCGCAGCGCCCCGCACTGGCCGAGGGCAGCCGCAACCTGCGCATTGCCGGCGCGCGGCGCGAGGTGCCGCTGTACCGAGTCGAGCAGCAGGCAGCCGGCGTCCAGGGGAGCGGCCCAGCGGTGCTTGAGGCCGATTTCTTCACCTGCCGGGTCGAGCCGGGCTGGCAGTTCGAGTTCAACGCCGGCGGCGACATCCTGCTTCGTCGCGCCACGGCCTGAATGGCCGGTCACCCAAGGGTTCAACGCGCATGAAAGTCCTGATTACCGAATATCTCCGCATCGATCTGGAAACCGAGCAGTGGGAGTGCCGTCGCTGCGGCCATGTGCACGGCAGCGCTCGTGACAACTACAAGCGTGGCCTGCTGGTCTACGACCGCGATCCGGCTGAAATCCACCGACCCCTGCTCGATCCCCACCTGTACCAGCGCACCTACGCGCCGGACCCGGCCTGGTGCCGCATCCTCGAGTACTACTGCCCGCGGTGCGGCGTGCTGGTGGAAGCCGAATACCTGCCGCCAGGGCATCCACCACTGCACGATATCGAGCTCGATATCGACGCCCTGAAGCTGCAGTGGCGGGATCGCGAGGAAGTGCTGGAGCCGCAGCTCGGGCCGGACCTCGCGCTCGAGAAGGTGCTGCGGCATCGCGCTGCACACGAGGCGGGACATGGCCACGGGCATTGAGGCGACATCATGAAAAGGGTTTCGGTAGACATTGGCGGCACCTTCACCGACTGCTTCGTCGCCTGGAAAGGGCACCACGTCCAGGGCAAGGCGCTGACCACCCAGAACAATCTGGCGCTTGGGTTCAACGAGGCGCTGAACGATGCCTGTGCGCAGATTCCGATCGACGCCGCCGAGTTGCTGTCGCAGGTGGACTCCGTGCGCTACGCCACGACTCTCGCCACCAACGCGCTGATCGAGCGCAAGGGACCGCGGGTGGGGGCGCTGGTCACAACCGGCTTCAAGAGCACGATTCCGCTGTCGCGGGCGCGCGGCTACGGGGTCGGTCTGACCGAGCCGGAGCAGATGGACATTCCCAATGCGCAGCGTCCGGAGCCGATCGTGTCGATCCCGATGATTCGCGAAGTTCGCGAGCGCATCGACTACCTGGGTCAGGTGTTCTGGACCCTGGACGAGGGCGACGTGCGGTTGCGTATTCGCGAACTGGTCGACGCCGGCGCGGAGGCGCTGGTGGTCGTGTTCACCAACAGCGTGGTCAATCCCGCGCACGAACTGCGTGTGCGCGAAATCTTTCTCGAGGAGTATCCGGCCCATCTGCTTGGTTCGATTCCGATGCTGCTGTCGCACCAGGTGGTGGGGCGCAAGGGCGAATATGCGCGCGGCACCTCGACCATCCTCAACGCCTTCCTGCACCAGACGATGTATCACGGCCTCGGCACGCTCGAGCTCAACTTGCGCGAGCGTGGCTATCGCAGACCGATGCTGGTGTGCCACAACTCCGGCGGAATGGCGCAGCTCAACTCCACCGACGCGCTGCAGACCGTACATTCCGGCCCGGTCTGCGGTATCGCCGCGAGTGAGCACCTGGCGCATTCGGCCGGGCTCGGCAACGTGGTGGCGACCGACATGGGCGGCACCAGCTTCGATATCGGCATCGTCGATCAGGGCGGAGTCAAGCACTATGACTTCAACCCCGTGGTCGATCGCTGGGCAGTCTCGATCCCAATGGTCCAGCTGGTCACGCTGGGCGCCGGGGGCGGCTCGATCGCGCACTATGACCGGGTGTTCGGTTCGATTGCGATCGGCCCGCGCTCGGCCGGCTCCGATCCTGGCCCGGCCTGCTACGACCGTGGCGGTCTGGAGCCGACGGTGACTGACGCCGATCTGGTCCTCGGCTATCTGGATCCCGACAACTATGCCGATGGCCGCATCCCGCTCAACCCGCGTCGGGCCAGACGGGCGATCGAGGACCACCTTTGCGACGAACTGGACATCGGTCTGATCGATACCGCCAAGCTGATCAAACAGGGCGTCGACGCCAGTATGGCCAACGGCATCGCAACCCAGCTGCGCACCAGGGGCTATGAGCCGCGTGACTTCACTATCCTGAGCTACGGCGGAAACGGGCCGTTGCACGCCTGCGGTATTGCCAACGTGCTGGGTGTGAACCGCATTTTCGCGCCGCCCTATTCACCCACCTTCTCAGCCTGCGGTGCCGGCAACGTGAACCAGATGCACATCCACGAGATGAGCACCTGGACCGTGCTCTTCAACGCGATCGAGAAATCGTTCTTCGAGGACTACGCAAGCTTCAACCGCAGCGTCGAGGAACTCGAGCGGCGTGGCCGCGAGGATCTGCTGCGCCAGGGCCTCGACGAGACCGACATCCGCTATCGCCTGGAGCTCGACATGCGCTATGGCGACCAGCGCGTGCAGACCGCCGTCATCACCCCGATGAATCGCCTGCGCTCGCAGAAAGACGTGCTCGACCTGATCGCGCAGTTCCACGATAGCTATGGAGCGCGCTTCGGCGAGGGCAGCCAGTCGCCCGAAGCCGGCGTGCGCATCAACACCATCCGGGTCTGCTCCTTTGTGGAGCAGCCGCGGGTCAAGTTCGAGCGGCTGCAGCTCAACGGCGTGGAGCGCCCGGCGCCGCCGGCGCGCGCCCACCGCGACTGCCACTTCGTCGGCTTCGACGGCGCGATCGGCACCCCGATCCACGGCGAGGACGCGCTGCTGGAAGGCACCCGGATCGACGGCCCGGCGATCATCACCACGCGCGCCACGACCTATCTGGTCGAACCCGGTTGGACCTTCCGTGCGGTGGCCCAGGGCGGCGTCTGGTTCGTGCGCAGCACGGACGCGTGAGCATTACGGGAGAAAGATCCATGAAGATTGCAATTTCGGCCGAAGAACAGGCGCTGCGCGACAAGTTTCTTGCTGACAACACGCTGTTTCTCGGCCCCGACCCGGAGATCATGCGCGAGCACGCTTTGCTGCCGCGCACTGCGGTGGAGGATGCGGTCCTGCAGAAGGGACTCGACCCGCACCACGTCCAGCACATTCGCGGGCTGCTGAATGCGACGCTTTCGGAAGCCTACGAGATGGTCAACCAGATGGGCTTCGCGCCGGGCGCGAAATGGGGCGACCTGGTGGCGGGCATCCATACCGCGAGCGGCGATCTCGCCATGATTGCGCCGCACGGCATCATCGCCTTTGCCGCCTGCCTGTTCTACCCGATCCGCTTCATCAACAAGAACTGGGCCCACGATCCGACGGTCGGCGTCCGCGATGGCGATGGATTCATTCACAACGACGCCCGCTACGGCGGCATCCACAATACCGACCAGTCGATGATGATGCCGCTGTTCTACAAGGGCGAGCTCATCTGCTGGCTGACCAGCACCGTGCACGAAGGCGAGAACGGTGCCTGCGAGCCGGGCGGGATGCCGGCGGCCGCGGAAAGCAAATATGACGAGGGCATCCTGATGTCCCCGTTCAAGGTGGTCGAGAACTTCCAGCTCAAGCGCGACCTGGTGACGTTTCTGCAGAATTCCGTGCGCGATCCCAAGCTGCAGCTGGTGGACATGAAGGTGAAGCTGCACGCGGTGATGCGCATGCGCGAGCGCCTGATCGCGATTCTGGACGAATACGGCCGCGACGCGGTGGTCGGTACCCTGCGCCTGCACCTGGAGGACACCGAGAAGGAGATGCGGAGGCGCATCGCCGAGCTCCCCGACGGCACCACCCGCGTGCTGCAGTTCATGGATTCCACCCTGCGCGAGAACTGCATGCAGAAAATCAGCATGGCGATCACCGTCAAGGGCGATCGCATGTTGCTCGACTTCCGCGGCTCGGCGCCGCAGTTCACCAATCGGCCGGTCAATACCAATATCGCCTCGTTCAAGGCGGCGCTCGCCACCGGCCTGCTGCAGAACATCTGGCCCGATCTGCCGCACACGATGGCGGTGCTGTCTCCGATCGAGATCCTGACCGATCGCAATTCGATCCTCGACGCGCAGGGCGAGGCGCCGCAGCCCCTCAGCCTGATGCCGCTGTTCAAGGCCTGCGTGGCCTGGACCATTCCGATGAACAAGCTGAGCTACAGCGTGCCGCACCGCTACTCGGCCGTCATCGCCTCGCAGTACGACCAGGCGGCCACCTTCATCTACGGCGGCCTGACCCAGCACGGCGATGTTACCGGCAACTTCTGCGGCGATATCAACGGCATGGGGCAGGGCGCCCGCAGCCACGCCGACGGCGAACACTCGGTGTCGCCCGTGTTCGGCTTCATGGCCGACTCCGGCGAGCACGAGATCAACGAGGAAGACACGCCGATCATCCGCCTGGGCGCTCAGCGGCTGGCCAAGGACCGGGTTGGTTTCGGCAAGTACCGCGGTGGCATGGGCTACGAGCAGGTCGCCACCGTGCGCGGCTCCTCGCTGTGGGGTTTCATCGTCGGCTGCGAGGGTTCCAAGTTTCCTTCCGCGCAGGGGCTCTTCGGTGGCTATTCGTGCCCGGCTTACCAGCTCCTCAAGATCAAAGGCATCAACGTGTTCGACGAGCTGCGCGAGAACCCGCACGTGGTCGACGGCTTCGACATCGTGCAGCTGATGAACGAGCGTCCGTTCAAGGCCGGCCGCTACAGCAGCAACGACATGGGCATGACCTTCGAGCTCTGCAGCGAAGGCGAGCTGTACATGATCTGCCAGGGCTCCGGCGGGGGCTACGGCGACGTGCTCGAGCGCGATCCGCAGCTGGTCATGAAGGACGTGGCCGAGGACCTGCTGTCGCACGAGCTGGCCCGCGACATCTACCGCGTGGTCTACGACGAGGCCACCCTGGTGGTGGACGAGGAGGCGACGGCGCAGGCGCGCGCCGACTACCGCCACGAGCGCATTCGCCGCGGTCGCCCGTTCGATGAATTCTGCCGCGACTGGGTGCGCGCCGAACCGCCCGCGAACCTGCCGTATTGCGGCTCCTGGAACGACAATCGTGAGATTTATGCCACCACGATGGGGCAGCGCGTGAAGATGCCCGCCGATCAGCTGCAGGGGGCCTTCATGCTGAACCCAAAGGATCTGCGCATCGCCGAACTCGAGCGCAGCCTCGCCGCGCTGCAGGCTCACCCGCCGCTCGAGCCGGGAGCGGATTGAGGCCGCGGCATGGCGGACGGAGGACCGACAGATGCCTGATTTCAAACAGCGCCTGGTCGCGGGCGGCCCGCTGTTGTGGCTCGACCACTTCGACTACAGCGCGCGCCTGCTGGCGGGCGGCAGCGCACCCTGGCTCGAACCGGCCGCGGCCGTCGCCTGGCTGCGCAGCGCCCAGAGCTTGCTGCGCTCCGACGTACTCGGCCTGCCGCTCGGCGCGATCGCAACGCGCTGGCTGGGCGCTCAGGCGGCGGCGCGCGAGCGAATGGGCGCGCGCAGCCGCGTCACCTTCCCGCTCAAGAGCCTGCTGGCCGAGGCCGAATTGCGCGCCCTGCTGGTCGAGCTGGCCGCCGCGGCGCGGGCCAGCTTTCCCGACCTCGTTCTGGCGCTCAGCTGTCCCTCGCCGCGCAGCTGGCTTACGGATGCATTCCAGGCGGCTCACGGCGCGGCGCCGGTCGACGCGGTGGACGAAGACGCGATCGATGCCGCCGCGGTCTACCAGGCCGATTTCCTGCGGAGCTTCGCCGGCAGCCAGATAGACGCGCTGTTGCTCGTCGAGCCCAGCCGGGACCCTGCGCCACCGCTCGAGCTGTATCAGCCGGTCTTCAACGTCGCCGCCTACTATCGCTGGACGTTCGGCGTGGAGCTGCCCGACGCGGACTGCCCCGAGCCCGGCGCCGCGCGTGTGGATTTCCTGTTGGCGCCTCGGGCTTGTCCCGGCGTCGCGACAGGAATCATCGTGCCGGAAAGCTTCTGGCAGAACGCCGAGGAGGCGGCTCCGGACATAACGACCGCGTTTCGCTATGCGCGAATCCCGGCGGCGGCGGAGCCCGAAGCCGTGCTTGACCGTCTGACCCGGCTGCGCACAGGCAGGTTCGGAGTAGGTTCTTGCTGAGTCGCGCGGGATCCTGCTGGATCAGAGTTCGGCTCGCTTGCGCCGGCTGCGCCCGCGGCGCCACCGTGAACTGGAGGCCTCCGTCATCTCGCCATGACGTCTTTGATGCTGCTCCGCGGGAGGTGAAGAATGGTTGCTGAAGGTGAAAAGCTCTGGACCCCTCGAACAGAGTTCGCGCACGACTCGCAGATTGCCCGCTATCAGCGTTGGTTGAAGGCGACGCGCGGCGTCGACGTTCCGGAATACGCGGATCTGTGGCGCTGGTCGGTCGCCGAGCCAGCGGCGTTCTGGGCCTCGATCTGGGACTACTTCGAGGTCGACTCGAGCAGCCCCTACAGCGCGGTGCTGGAGCGGCCCGCCGATGGCGGCATGCTCGGTACGCGTTGGTTCGTGGGCTCACGCGTGAACTATGCCGAGCATCTGCTGCGCTACGAGGCCGCGGCCGGCGACGACGAAACCATCTTTCAGCACCTCTCGGAAGTGCGACCACTGCGCCGCATGAGCTGGAAACAGGCCGGGGCAATGGTGCGCAAGGTCGCCACGCGCCTGCGCAGCATGGGTATCCAGCCCGGCGATCGGGTCGTCTCTTACATGCCCAACATCCCGGAAACTGCGATCGCCATGCTGGCGACCGTGGCGATCGGGGCGGTCTGGTCGTCAGCCGCGCCGGAGTTCGGCGTCAAGACCGTGATCGATCGTTTCTCACAGATCAAGCCGAAGCTGATCTTCGCTGCGGACGGTTATCGATTCGGCGGCAAGGATTTTGATCGCGGCGCGCAGGTTCGACAGATCGTGGCGGCGCTCGATTCGCTCGAGCACCTGGTCTGGCTGCCCTATCTGCAGCCCGCCGCCGCGCCTCCGGCGGATCTCGACGCGCTGACGTGGGAAAGCCTGCTCGACGGTCCGGGAATTGCGCGGGAAGCGTTTCGCTATGAGCGCGTAGGGCACGAGCACCCGCTTTGGGTCGTGTTCTCTTCCGGCACCACGGGGCTACCGAAGGCGATCGTGCACAGCCACGTCACGATCCTGCTCGAGCATCTCAAGCTGATGCATTTCCACCTGAATCTCGGCCCCGGCAAGACCATGTTTTTCTACTCCACCACCGGCTGGATGATGTGGAACCTGCTCATCTCCAGCTTGGTGACGGGAGCGGCTGCGGTGCTTTACGACGGCAACCCTGCCTATCCGTCGCTGGACCTGCTGTGGAAGCTGGCCGCCGACACCGGGGCCAGCGCATTCGGCGCCAGCCCGACCTACGTGCAGATCATGGAGAAAGCCGGGCTGGAGCCCGGTAAGAACTTCGACCTGCAGCGCCTGGACACGATCGTGGTGTCCGGCGCACCGGCCACCCCGGAGACGTTTTCCTGGTTCTACCGCAGCGTCAAACGGGACCTGTGGGTGACTTCGCAGTCGGGCGGGACCGAGATCTGCTCCGGCTTCGTCGGCGCTTCGCCGACCCTGCCGGTCTACGCCGGAGAAATCCAGGCGCGCATGCTGGGCATGGACGTGCATGCCTGGAGCGAGCAAGGAGAAGAGCTGGTCGACGCGGTAGGCGAGCTGGTCGTGACCAGTCCGTTCCCGTCGATGCCGGTGCGTTTCTGGAACGACCCCGGCGATCGGCGCTATCGTGAATCGTACTTCGAGGTTTTTCCCAAGGTCTGGCGGCACGGCGACTTTCTGCGCATCAACGCGCGCGGTGGCTGCTACATCTACGGGCGCTCGGATTCGACCCTGAATCGCTACGGAGTACGGATCGGCACCGCCGAAATCTATCGCTGCGTCGAACAGGAACCCGAAATCGCAGACAGCCTGATCGTGTGCTGCGAACTGCCCGGCGGCAAGTTCTTCATGCCGCTTTTCGTGCGCCTGAAGCCCGGCTTCGCGCTGAGCGACGGGCTGCGCGAGCGCATCGCGGCGCAGCTGCGCGCGGACTGCAGCCCGCGCCACGTTCCCGATCAGGTCTACGCGGTCGAGCGGATTCCCTACACGTTGACAGGCAAGAAGATGGAAGTGCCGGTGCGCAAGATCCTGATGGGCTGGCCGGTCGACGAGGCGGCCAGCAGGGACGCCATGCAGGACCCGTCCGCGCTCGACTATTTCGTCGAGTTCGCGCGCGCGGAGAAGGATTATTCGTGGCGAGCCTGAGCCTTCGGGGCAAGACCCTGTTCATCACCGGCGCCTCGCGCGGCATCGGCCTGGCCATTGCTCTGCGCGCAGCCGCGGACGGCGCCAACGTAGCTATCGTGGCCAAATCGGCCGAGCCTCATCCGAGCCTTCCGGGTACGATCCACACGGCCGCTGCCGCGGTGCAGGCAGCCGGCGGGCAGGGCCTGGCGCTGCAGTGCGACATCCGCGACGAGGTAGGCGTCGAGCGCGCCGTCGCGGCGACCGTGGCGCGCTTCGGGGGGATCGACGTTCTGGTCAACAACGCCAGCGCGATCTGGCTTCGTGGTATCGCGGAAACCCCGCTCGCGCGCTACGACCTGCTGCAGCAGGTCAACGCCCGCGGCACCTATCTGTGCATCCAGAAATGCCTGCCGCATCTGCGCCGAGTGCCAAACACACATGTCCTCACGCTGGCGCCACCTCCCAGTCTGGACCCGAAATGGTGGGGTCCGCACACGGCCTATACCCTGGCCAAGATGGGCATGAGCCTGGTGACCCTCGGGCTGGCGGCCGAACTCGACGGGCAGGGTCCCGAGGTTCACGCATTGTGGCCGCGAACGCTGATCGCCACCGACGCGCTGCGGATGATTCCGGATGCGCCCCTGCGCCGCGCCCGCAAGCCCGAGATCATGGCCGATGCCGCGCACGCGATCCTGGTGCGGCCCACCGAAGAATTCAGCGGCCGATTCCTGATCGACGAAGAAGTGCTGCGCGCAACCGGCGTCCGCGACTTTTCGGCCTACGCCGTGGACCCGAGCCAGGAGCCGCAGCTGGACCTGTTTCTCGATCCCTGAGCGTCGGGCGGGAGCGGGCCTGCGCCGCCGCGGCGAGCCGCCTCAGCGCTGCGACTGCAGCCGGAACTGGTTCGGCGTGATGTCGAGCAGGCGCTGGAAGATCCGGGTCAGGTGCGCCTGATCGCTGAAGCCGCTGCGCGCGGCGACGTCCTTGATGGGCAGCGAGGTCTGTGCGAGCAAGCTGCGCGCGTGCTCGACCCGCGCGCGCATCACGTAGGCATGCGGGGTCGCGCCGAAGTGAGCCTTGAACTGGCGGAGGAAATACGACGTACTGGCGTTGATGACCTCGGCGAGATCCTCCAGCAGCAGCTGCTGGCTTAGGTTTGTGTGGATGAATTCGCTGACACGGCGGGCTTGTGAGTAGGAAAGCCCCTTCTGCTCGTCCGTCGGCTTGCTCAGGCTGATGTCGGCGTAGTTGCGCAGCAGGTGCAAGCAGATCTGGGTAACGATCGAATCAACGTACAGCTCGCCTCCCAGGTTGTGCGTCGACGCCTCGTGGGCAATCGCGCGAATGCCCTCGTAGAGCACCAGATCGTCGACGTTCAGCAGGTCGCGCAGCTCGAGTTCGTCGATCTCGCGGTCGAATGCGTTGCGGCAGATGCGGCGCAGGCGTTCGCTGGTCAGGTAGAGGTGCAGCACCTCGATTTCGCCCGACCAGTTCCAGTCGCATTCTTCCTCGCGACTCAGCAGGGAGATGTAGCCCGGCCGCGTGGTCCGCGACTGCCAGGGCCCACCCACCTTGCGACACATCTGCGTCTCTCCCTTGGTGATCGCGACGATCGCGTAGTCGCGTAGCGCCGGCACCTGCACGGCGGACGCCGCATACCGATACGAGCGGATGAGCGTATCGTTCAGCGTAAACCGCTGCTTGCTGTCCAGCAGCAATTTCCCCGGAACCCACTCCGGGACGCGTTCCGGCGGGACTGGCGCAGCGTGGGGGCGAGACATCGTGATTGGCTGAAAAACTATCGTGCCGCACGGTATCAACCGGTCTCGACGTCTGACAAGTTGCACTGCACCAATCGTCTCCCCGGCTGCGCGTGCAGCGAAGCGCTCCCGGCCGGCTCGCTGCGGCCGGTCGGCCCGGCACAGCCGGTCGTCTTCCGCGCGGTCTGGCATGACGAGCATCTTTGGGTCTTCCTGGAGCCCATCGTGCCGTTGAGTCCAAAAAAACAAAGGCCAGCAATGACTTGCTGGCCTTTGAAAGATGGCGCCCGAAGTTGGACTCGAACCAACGACCCCCTGATTAACAGTCAAGTGCTCTAACCAGCTGAGCTATTCGGGCGAGCCGTGAATTGTCCTTGCCTGAGCCGGCGGATGTCAACCGCGGTTGCCGGGTTTCGCCGCGATCGGGATGCCGCCGTGAGCATGCACGTCGCGGTCCGCGCGTCTCAACTCGCCGCCTGCAGGCAGGCTGCGGCGGCCGGAGCGCTGGCCGGAGCGCTGCGCACCCGACCGGCCTGGCTGATGATGACCGCGAGGGCCGCATCGGGGGCGCGGCGGTCGCAGAGGGTGAGTGTCTGGTTCGTGCCGATGGCGCTGCCGTCCGGCCGATAGTCGAGTAGCGGGCGGCCGCGCGAAGCGAGGATCGCCACGCCCCCGGGCTGGCTTCCGGCGGTGGTGATCAGAGGTTCAGCGGCGCCGCGCGCCTGGTCGTGGTCGAAGTCGGCAAAGGCGATCCAGCCGAGATGCCAGTTGCTGCTTCGGCTGCAGGCCTGACCGTCGGCGCTGGGGCAGACTACGACGTGGTGCTGCCGCGTGACCGCGTCGATGCGCGCCTGATTGAACGCGGTGATCAGCAGGTGGCTGGTGCTGCGCAGCTGGGTGCGGCCGCCAAGCTTGCCGAACGACGGCAGCGCGATGGTGAGCGTGATGCTCAGGATCACCACCACGATCAGGACTTCGACGAGGGTGAAGGCGCCTTGCCTCAAGATCGGAAGCCAGCGGAACGGATAAGGGATCGCCTGCCGATCGAGCGGCGCGCTTCGGCTTTTCGTCATTTTCTGGGCGATCAAACCGCGAGCGACTCGCGAGTCGACGGAAATCGACGCAGGCGCGGGCTGGGGTGCGTCTTTGATTCTGCGGGCGCGGCGGGTTTGCGGGTGGCGCATGGTTTGGCTCCGACAGGCGACTGGCACATGCTGGACGCTTGTTCACGCGGCTACGATGGCGAATCGATGAGACGTTCTGTAGGAAATCGCCGAGCTTGGCTGCAGGAAGGTCGCCGGTCGGGTCCAGGCGCAGGCGCGGACTGGAAACAGGCGGTGACTGCCATCATCTGCTTGGCGCATGGATGATCGTTTCCAGCTCGTGGCGCCGTTTCAGCCGGCCGGCGATCAGCCGAGCGCGATTCGCCGCCTGCAGGAGGGCTTCGACGCCGGTCTCGCGCGGCAGACCCTGCTTGGCGTGACCGGCTCCGGCAAGACCTTTACCATCGCCAACCTGGTCGAGCGCATTCAGAAGCCGACCATCGTGATGGCGCCGAACCGCACGCTGGCGGCGCAGCTCTACGGCGAGTTCAAGGATTTCTTTCCGCACAACGCCGTCGAATACTTCGTCAGCTACTACGACTATTACCAGCCGGAAGCCTACGTTCCGTCCAGCGACACCTACATCGCCAAGGACGCGTCGATCAACGATCACATCGAGCAGATGCGCCTGGCAGCGACCAAGGCTCTGTTGTCGCGGCGTGACGCGCTGATCGTCGCCACCGTGTCGGCGATCTACGGCCTCGGCGACCCCGAGGACTACCTGTCGATGCGACTGATCCTCTCGCGTGGCGAGCACGCCGACCAGCGCAGCCTGATCCGTCACCTGACCGAGCTGCAGTACGCCCGTGGCGACCTCGATCTGCGCCGCGGCAGCTACCGGGTGCGTGGCGAGGTCATCGACGTGTTTCCCGCCGAGTCGGAAACCGAGGCGCTGCGGATCGAGCTATTCGACGGCGACATCGAGAACCTGAGCCTCTTCGACCCGTTGACTGGCGCGCTGTTGCGCAAGGTGCCGCGCTATACGGTGTATCCGAAGACCCACTACGCGACCACGCGCAAGGCGGTGCTCGACGCGATCGGGACCATCAAGGACGAGCTCCGGGAGCGCCTGGAAACCCTGTACCGCAATAACAAGCTGGTCGAAGCGCAGCGGCTGGAGCAGCGCACCCGCTTCGATCTGGAGATGATGGCCGAAGTGGGTTACTGCAGCGGCATCGAGAACTATTCGCGACACCTGACCGGTCGCCGACCCGGCGAGCCGCCGCCGACCTTGTTCGATTACGTACCGCCCGATGCGCTGCTGGTGATCGACGAGTCGCACGTCACCGTGCCCCAGCTCGGCGGCATGTATCGGGGCGATCGCTCGCGCAAGGAGACCCTGGTCGAGTTCGGCTTTCGCCTGCCGTCCGCGCTCGACAACCGTCCGCTGCGCTTCGAGGAGTGGGAGGAGCGTGCGCCGCGCACGGTGTTCGTCTCGGCCACGCCAGGCCCTTACGAGCTCGAGAAGTCCGCCGGTGGCGTGACCGAACTGGTGGTGCGCCCGACCGGGCTGGTCGATCCGCAGGTCGAAGTGCGCCCGGCGCGCACCCAGGTCGACGATCTGCTCTCGGAGGCCCATGCCCGCATCGCGCTCGGTGATCGCGTGCTGGTCACCACGCTTACCAAGCGCATGGCCGAGAACCTGACCGAGTACCTGGACGAGCAGGGCATCCGCGTGCGCTATCTGCACTCCGATATCGATACCGTCGAGCGGGTCGAGATCCTGCGCGACCTGCGCCTCGGCAAGTTCGACGTGCTGGTCGGCATCAACCTGCTGCGCGAAGGCCTCGACATGCCGGAAGTCTCGCTGGTTGCGGTGCTCGACGCCGACAAGGAAGGCTTCCTGCGCTCGACCGGCTCGTTGATCCAGACCATCGGCCGCGCTGCGCGCAACCTGCGCGGCAAGGCGATCCTCTACGCCGACAGCGTGACTCGCTCGATGCGCGCGGCGATCGAAGAGACCGATCGGCGTCGCACCAAGCAGCTCGCCTACAACGAACAACACGGCATCGTGCCACGCTCGGTCGTGCGCAAGATCAGCGACATCATGGAAGGCGCCCGCGACGGCCAACGTGAACATGCCCGCGGTCGCGGCGCCGCGCGCAAGGTGGCCGAACCGACACCTGACTACGCGCTGCTCGACCCAGAGCAGGCGGCCGCCGCCATCAAGCAGCTCGAAACCCGCATGTACAAGCACGCCCAGGATCTCGAGTTCGAGGAGGCCGCGCGCCTGCGCGACGAAATCCACCGCATCCGCGAGAGCGCGCTGATCGGCTGAGAGCGTCTGGCGCGATCCCCGTCGGTCGCGTGGTTTCGCGGCGTGTTCGCTTCGCTTTCGCTTGTCGCCTCGTGGCGGCTGTGCTACCTTGCGCGCCCCTCGCGGCCGTACGGTGGCGAGCGCGACGGGCGGTTAGCTCAGCGGTAGAGCACTACCTTGACATGGTAGGGGTCACAAGTTCGATCCTTGTACCGCCCACCAGTTATATCAACGACTTACGTCACCCTTGCGGGTGGCGTTTTTCGTCATGTCGGCCGTGGTGCGGATCCTGTCCTGGCGATTCGCATCACGCGGCCGAGCCAGCGGCTCCCCGCCCCGCATTGCTTGCTTGAACGCGGGCGGTGCCGGGCACGCACGCTCGGTCGGCGTTTCTGTTTCGGAGCAGACTCCCCGCACGATGTCGGGACACTGGCTGCAAGCATTCCGGCACCATCCTGCTTGCGTGTGTTTGCCGCTTCGAGCGGAACCGCCCCGGAAATCGTTTGGGCTTCAGCTCTTCCCTGAATGGAGCCATGAGCCAGTCGCAGAAGTTTTCCGCGCGAAGCGAGCGGTTCGCTTGCTGCTGGAGCATCGTGGAGAGCACAGGTTGCTGCAGGCAGCTGCAGAATCGAGCGCCCGCGCGTTCGGCTGCGTGCCGCAGACGCTGCAGGCCGAGGTCGAAGAGCATGAGATCGACGCGGCGGTCGCGCAGGCGTGGCGACGGAGAGTCGACTCGTTCGAGCGTTCCCGAGAGGAAACGCTGTGATCTCGCCAACGCACTGCAATTCCTTGATTCAACAATCTATATTGAAGGGTATTGAACGAGCGGCACGAGGTGCGGGATGGGGCTTTTGGTGGACGGCAAATGGCAGGATCGGTGGTACGACACGACACCGAACGGTGGACGCTTCGAGCGCTCGCGCGCGCAGTTCCGCAGCTGGGTTACGGCCGACGGCAGCGCCGGCCCGAGCGGTGAGGGTGGTTTCAAGGCGGAGCCTGGACGCTATCATCTTTATGTTTCGCTGGCCTGCCCTTGGGCCAGTCGCGCGTTGATCCTCCGTGCGCTGAAGGGTCTGGAGGGCATGCTCGGGATGTCGGTGGTGAATCCCTTCATGGGCGAGAACGGCTGGACCTTCGCGCCAGCAATCGGTGTCATCGCCGATCCGGTTAGCCAGGCGGAGTTTCTCTATCAGATCTACCTGTGCGCCGATCCGCAGTATTCCGGGCGGGTGACGGTGCCGGTGCTATGGGATCTGCAGCGCGCGACGATCGTCAACAACGAGTCGGCGGAGATCATCCGCATGCTGAACTCCGCCTTCGACGGCGTCGGTGCGAAGCCCGGCGACTATGCGCCGGCAGAGCTGCTGGCGCAGATCGATCGCATCAACGCGGAGGTCTACGAGCGGGTCAACAACGGCGTTTACAAGGCCGGCTTCGCCACCGCGCAGGAGGTCTACACAGGCGAGGTGGAGAGGCTGTTCGGCGAGCTCGATCGACTCGAGGAACTCCTCGGGCGCCAACGCTGGCTCTTGGGTGAGCGTCTCACGGAAGCCGACTGGCGCCTGTTCACCACCCTGATCCGCTTCGATACCGTGTATCACGGGCACTTCAAGTGCAACCTGCGTCGGCTGGTCGATTACCCCAACCTGTGGTCGTATACCCGAGAGCTGTATCAGTGGCCCGGCGTCGCCGCTACGGTCGACTTCGAGCACATCAAGCAGCACTACTATCGCAGCCACAAGACGATCAACCCGAACGGCATCGTGCCGCTCGGACCGATTCTCGACCTGCTGCAGCCGTCGACACGCAAGTTCGCGCCGGCGGCCGCCTGAATTTTGCAGAACTAAAAGGAGTGTTTTCATGAGCGTCAAACTTGCGGTCATCTACTACTCGACCTACGGCACCAACCACCGCATGGCCGAAATCGGCGCGGAAGCGGCTCGCGCTGCCGGCGCCGAGGTGCGCTTGCTCAAGGTGCGAGAAACCGCGCCGAGCGACGTCGTCGCCAGCGTCGATCCCTGGCGCGCCCACGCCGAGGCGACCGCGCAGGTGCCGGTCGCGTCGATCGAGGACATGCAGTGGGCCAATGCCTATCTGTTCTCGGCGCCAACGCGCTTCGGCATCATGGCCAGCCAGATGCGCGCCTTCATCGATACCCTCGGCGGCTTCTGGGCCAAAGGCGGCTTCGCCAACAAGGCCGTGTCGGCAATGTCCTCGGCGCAGAACATGCACGGCGGGCAGGAGACGACCCTGCTGTCCTTCTACGCCACCGCGATCCACTGGGGCTCGATCATCGTCGCTCCGGGCTACACCGACCCCGCGATCTTCAAGACCGGCGGCAATCCCTACGGCTACAGCCACACCATGGGCGCCGAGTTCGGTGAGGAATCGATCGCCTCGATCCGCCATCAGGCGCGTCGCTTGGTCGAGATTGCCGCGAAGCTGCAGTAGTCCGGACCGAGGCCGCCATGACCAATACGGAGCTCCGGCCCGCGCTCTACGAATCGCTCGAGTGCCCGGCGTTCGGCGGTCGGCGGCTCGTGCAGCACCTCACCGCGAGGATCAGTGACGTCGGCGGCCTCACCGTGCACCGCGTGCTGCCGCAGCGCGCGCGGCGCACCATCGGTGCCTGGTGCTTTCTGGACCACGCCGGACCGGCGAGCTTCAGCCCCGGCGAGCCGGGCATGCGGGTCGGCCCGCACCCTCATATCGGTCTGCAGACCTTCACCTGGATGATCGCCGGCGAAGTGCTGCACCGCGACAGTCTTGGTCATGTGCAGGCGATCCGTCCCGGCCAGCTCAACCTGATGACCGCGGGCCGCGGCATCGCGCACACCGAGGAGTCCGTCCCCGAGTCAGCGCAAATCCACGCGGCCCAGCTGTGGATCGCATTGCCGCGCGCGCACCGCCACGCCGAGCCGCGCTTCGATCACTACCCGGAACTGCCGCAATGGGTCGAGCAGGGCGTCTCCGCGACCCTCTTGACCGGAAGCTTCGGCTTCCACCAGGCGCCGACGCTGACTTTCTCGCCGCTCTTCGCGCTCGATTTGATGAGCGTCGAGCGGCGCGCGCTGAAGCTTCCCGTGCGCCTGGACTTCGAGTACGGCGCCATGGTGCTCGAGGGCGCGCTCGAAGTCGGCGGACAGCGCTGCGTGGCCAATGAGCTCGCCTACTTTGGCTGCGGCCTCGACGCCGTGAAGCTCGAGTTCGAGCCGGGCGCGCGGGTGTTGCTGCTTGGGGGCGAGCCGCTCGGCGAGGAGATCTTCATCTGGTGGAACCTGGTCGGCCACGATCGCGCCGAGATTGCGACCGCGCAGCGCGAGTGGGAGGAGGGCAGCGCGCGCTTCGGCGAGGTGGCCGACTTCGATGGCCCGCGGCTGGTGGCGCCGCCGATTCCCTGGCGCGAGCGCAGCTGAGCAGTGCAGCTTCGAACCGGCTTGCTGCCTGCAGTTTTCCTGAAGCCGCGTTTGTGCAAGCCCTTGGCAGCTTCGTGGTGAGCGCGGATGATGCAGCGCGGCGCGCCGCGAGTCATGGCGATCGGCCAGAGGCACGGTGACGAATGAATCAGGTCGAGGTCGACCAGGGCTGGATGCGCGAGGCGCTACGCCTCGCGGCCGACGCCGAAGCTGCCGGCGAGGTGCCGGTTGGCGCCCTGATCGTGCACGACGGCGCCATGATCGGCGCAGGCCGCAATCGCATGATTGGCGGCAATGACCCAAGCGGCCACGCCGAGATCATTGCCCTGCGCGATGCCGGACGCAGACTCGGCAACTACCGCTTTCCCGGCGCGACCCTTTACGTGAGCCTCGAACCCTGCGTGATGTGCGCCGGCGCCATCATCCACGCGCGCCTCGCGCGACTCGTATATGCCGCGTGCGATCCGAAGACCGGAGCCGCCGGCAGTGTCTTCGACACCCTGTTGAGCGAGCGGCACAACCACCGCGTCGCAATCAGCGGCGGCGTTCTCGCCGACGCTGCAGGCGCCATGCTCAGCGAGTTTTTCCGTGCCCGTCGCCGCGACGCGGGCCCACCCGCGCGGTGACCCTGGGCACGGCGGTAGTAGCGAGCGGGCTTGCACCTTCACGGCGATACCGCAGCTACGATCGGGTCCTCGGAGCCGCCGGCAAAGGCTCGTGATCTCGCCTGTTTCCGTGCCGGAGCGGCGGCAGCCGCGACCGGGACTCCAATCGAATCACGGAGCCGCCGCAGTGGCGCTAGCGTTCACGCATTCATCGCGCGCACCGAAGCGCACCAGCGCCACCTCCGACAAGCGGTAGAGTCGATAGTTGGCGGTGACGCTTTCCGCGCTTTGTGCGCAGGCGTAGCGCAGCAGCTTGCTGCGCGCCGGCGCGTCCGGAGCCAGCAGGCGCGGATACCAGGAGGGGATGAAGAAACGCAGGAAGGCCGGCGTGAGGAAGCCGTTGTCGCCATCCAGATACGGCTGCACCAGCGCGCGCATCAGGGGAATCTGCGTAGCGACATGCTCGGTCACCGGCGCGAGGCCGGCCGAACCGTCGAGCACCAGGGCGGCGAGCGGGGCGCGTGCCTGCGCGGCTGCAAGATCGTCGGCAAGTCGTGCGGCGATGCGCTCCTCCCACGCCCGCTGCGCACCGAGGGCATTGCCGTAGGCGTTCGCGATCACGCAAAAGCCGAGCGCCAGCAGTGCTCCCGCAGCGGTGCCCCAGCGCGGCGCGCGGCGCTCGACGCGGAGTGCCGCGTGCGCCGCGATCAGCGACGCGCTGACGAGCGCGCCCAGCCCGATCAGCACCCGCGGTACCAGCAGCGGCTCGGCCATGCCCAGAAGCGGAGCGACGGCGAGCAGTACGGCGATTGCAGGCAGCGCGAGCGCAAGCAGGATCCGCGCGGCCGTCTCGCCGGCCCCGTTTCGGTGCGCGTGGCGCAGTGAATGCCGCAGCATGGCCAGCACGCAGAATGCCGCGAGCAGGAGCAGCAGACTTCCGTAGAGCTGCCACCAGCGGGACTGGAAGCTGCCGTGAATGAAGCCACCGAGCTCGGCCAGGTTGGCAAGCGCATGTTGCGTCCAGTTCTCGCTGCGGATCGGCGCTCCATTGACGCGGACCCAGCCTGTGATGTGCGTGCCAATCGTCGCGAGGTATACGCTGCTCGCCAGGCAGAATTGGGCGGTCTGCAGCGCGAGTTGCCGCGCGATCGGGCGCGCTGCACGTGCTTCGATCAGGCTCAGCGCGAGGCCGAGCGCGGCGAAGACCGGAAACACCGTGACTGCCGGTTGGTACAGCCAGAGGCAGGCAAACAGGGCCAGTACGCCAAGCCACCAGCCGCGCCGTCCGCGGCCCGGGACAAGAATTGGCAGCGCTGCCAAAAACACGGCCAACGCCATGCTGAGCGCGTCGAAGCGATACGACAGGTTCTCGAGAAAGAAGGGCTGCGCGCCGAGCGGGAAGGCCGCCAGCGCGGCCATCCACGGACTGGAGATGCGATAGCGGCGGGCGATCAGTACGCCGGCACAGGCGAGGATCAATATCGCGCCGATCTGGGTCAGCGGCGCGATGTCGACTAGCGCGTGGCTGCGCGCCTGCGCGAGTTTCATCAGCCCGGTGGTGAGGTGGCGGCCGTTGGAGTCCCAGCCGGCGCGGCCGATCAGCGCGCGCTTCAGGTCGTCGTTGTAGTAGCGGTCGGCGCGGACGATTGGCCACAGGACCAGCAGGTAAAGGCCCAGCAGGGCCGCTAGAATCTGGCGGCCGTGCGCGTCAGCGCTGGCGGAGGATGGGGCGGAGTTCACCGGCGCAAGGTAGCATGGCGGCGGTGTCCCGAACGCTCACTTCCAGTCGTCGTGGAGTGACTGGAGCGTGGCGCGAACCGGCTCGCGCGCCGCAGCCGTGTTCCTTGTGCCGCGCTCAACCGAGCGCTGCCAGCGCGCTGGACAGATCGGGCGGAATCCAGGGTGCAGTGGCCGCGGCAGGGCGCGCAGCCCGCACGGCTTCGGCGCGGTCGCGTGCAGCTCTGGGGGTAGGCAGCGCGCCTCGATGGCGGCGGCCCAGCTGCGGTCGAGGGCGGAGCTGTTGCCGCCCGTTTCCAGCTCCGGCCGGGCGTGCTGCAGCAGGAGCAGCGCGGCGCCGCAGTCCGCCTGGGCAGCGCGAGTGCGCGCCGCGGTGAGGCGGCCATGGGCATGATTTTGCGGTGATGACCTGAGGGAATCCTGACACACTGCCGGGAAAAACGCCGGTGTGGTCGAGGCCTAGCGAATCATGTGAGCGGATGCTCTGAGCGCAACGCTACGCTCGACCCCGGCTCGACGCATCTGGTCGAGCGCCTCGTCGGCCGGGGTCGCATCATGAAAGGGATTGAAGCTGATCTTTGCCTTCGGCGAAAGCTTGCGGGTGCTGGCCTGGTAGGCCAAGCCCATATCCAGGCTGATGTCGGTGATCGCTCTTGCAGCGCCACCGCAGGCCTCGGCGCGCTGCCGAACGCCGCGAACGTCGGCGTATCCCGAACCGGCGTGCCGTCCGCTGGCGATTCGATGCGAGCCCCATGGCGCCAGCCGCGTTTCCAGAGGCAGGCCGCAGTTGCCGCCGCCCGTTTGCCCGTGCCGGTGGTCGCCCTTTGACTTCAAGCCCATGGAATCAAGGGCGCTAGGCACCCGCCTTCGCTGGAGCTTCAGGCAACCTCGAAGCCGTCGCCGAAGATCGAGTCGAAGTTCGTCGGCGGCAGGTCGGCGCCCTGAAAGATGCCCATGGGCGTGTAACCGCTGTAGCCGGGGAAGGCGTAATAGATGTTGGGATTGGCGAGGCGGCGGATCAGGGCTTCAGAGATCACCCGGCGGTAGTCGGTGGTGACATCGACGTCGACGTTCTCGTAGAGCTCGCCGCTGCCGATGCCTGGGTAGTCGCCGTAGACGATGCCGCCGTTGACCGCGCCACCGAGGACGGTGATCACGTTGCCGTAACCGTGGTCGGTGCCGCCGTCGGAGTTCTCCTGCACGCGACGCCCGAATTCGCTGACCACGATCACGCTGACTTTCTGCATGTGGTTGGTAGCGCCGGCCGAGAGGTCGGTGTAGAACGCCGTGAGTCCATCGGACAGGCTGGATACCTGGTTGCCGAACCAGTCCCAGCTTTGCGAGGGGTTGCCCTGGCCGACGTGGGTGTCCCAGTTGCCGAGGTCGATGGTGACGGCGCGCAGACCGACGCCGCGCTTGATCAGTTGGGCGACGTTGCGCAGCTGGGTGCCGAATGCGCCGTTGTAGTCCAGGGTATAGTTGGCGCCCCCTTCGGGCTGGTAGCCCTGCGGGTGACTGACGGGGTCGTAGAGCGCGAAGTCCATCGGCCGCAGCAGGGCGAGCGAGCCCAGGGCTTCCCGGCCGGCACGTTCGAGCTGGGTCGGGTTAGCGCCGTTCCACAGCGCGTTCATGCGGCTCACGCCGCCCGTGAGGCCGTGTTCGGGGTCATCGTCTCGCCAGGACCAGTGAAAGCTGTCGAGGCGGAAGTCGGCGCCGCTGTACATCGTGATGGCGTCGCTGCTGCCGAGCAGGCTGCTGGCGGTGATGCTGCCCATTGACACCGCCGGTAGCGGCACGCTGACCGGCAGGCCGCCGCTGGTCAGGTGACGGGTGAGCCAGCCGATCCCGCCGCCGCTGCCGCCGCCGACGCCGAACTCGAGATTGTTCTGCGCCTCGAAGTGGCTGCGCACGACGGGGTCTGGCTGAACCTGACCGGCGGCGACGACGAAGGCGGCGTGGCCGGCGTTGAACAGATCGCGCAGGCCGCTGGCACGCGGGTGCAGCGCCCAGTGGGTGCCGTTGAGGGTGAGCGCGGCGCCTGTGCCGCTGATCGGCACGCGAGTGACGACGCGGTTGATCTCGTAATCGGCGCGCCAGGGGCTGGACGCGCCAGGTGGCAGAAGGGACAAGCCGTCCATCGCGCCGCGCAGAAATACGACCACCAGAGTGTCATCGCTGGCCGCGGCGGGCAGGAAGGGCGTCGCGAACCAGGCGCGGGCGCGGCTGCTGACGCCGAGCGCAGTGGCGCTGACGCAGCAAGCCTTCAGGAAGTCGCGGCGATTGATGTTCAGCATGGCGGCGATCTCCTCAGCGGCGCAGGAATTCGGGGGAGCACAGGATCAGCCCGACCGCAACCCGCAGGCGGGCGATCGTATAGTGCTGCGACAGGGTGTTTGGCGGGTTCATGTGCCACACGCCGGTGTGCTGAGGCACGCCGGCGTTGACGGTATCGGTGGTGAGGTCGAGCGGTGCGTTGGCGGTCGCCTCCTGGCGCAGGAAGTTGACCACCGCACCGTAGGTCTGCTGCGGGCGGAAGCCGAGCAGGCGATCGCACCAGTAGCCGACGATTTGATTGGCGCTGCGATCGGCTTCGTTGGGGAAGGCGGCCAGCGTCTGCGCCTGCACATCGGCGATGAAGGGCGAGCTGATGTCGCCGTTGGTCTGGTGGAGCTCCAGCAGGCGCGGCAGGAGGCGGAAGGTCATGCCGAGCGCGCCGGTACTGGACCAGGCCTGCAGCGTGTCCGGATAGCCGTTCGGCGCTGGCCAGTAGAAGGGCCGGTTGCCGGTTCCCTGCAGACGCCAGAGGAACTCCTCGCTCGCGGTCCAGGCGCTCGTGTTGTCGGGCTTGGGCGTGAAATCGGCGTCCAGCGCGCGCAGCGCGCCCACGGCGGCTGTCGAGGGGCGCTTCATCTTGGTGCCCCAACTGGTCTTGAACGCGGTCGATTGCAGGATCAAACCCAGCACTTGGCGAATTTGATCTGGCGCCTGCCATTGGGCGTGGAACAGGTCGGCGGCCTCCTGCACCAGGGCTTCCGGCGCGCCGTCGCCGACGAAACGGCGGCACAACTTGCCGGCGACGAAGTGCGCGGTGCCGGGATGCTGGGCCAGCATGTCGAGCAGCTGGATGCCGTCGTTCTGCCCGCCGCCCGCCGAGAAATTGCGGTGCAGCACGCGCTTGACGCCGGCATCGTGCAGGCTTTGCACGAACTCGAAGGTGCCTGGATTTGGATCGTTGCGGGTTTCCCAGGTGCTGCCGGCGATGGTCCAGCCGGTCAGTACGCGCGCCGCCTCGTAGACGTCGTCATCGACGTACTGCAGGCGCTGGACCTTGCCCTGCCAGTCGATGTAGGTGGGCAGCGAAGGGTCGTCGTCGGGATCGTCGATGATGCCGCGGTAGTTCTCCGCGCCGAGCGTGTGCAGCTCCATCAGCTCGCGCGCGTAGTTCTCGTTCGGGTGGCCGGCGTAGCTGGTGTAGAGATCCAGCATGTACATCATCGACGCCGATTCGCAGGTGGCCTGCAGCATCGAGCGGAAGCTGCCGAAGGCGTGCGGCCGGATTGCGTCGCGGTCGTAAGCGACGAACATGGGTCCACCCTCGTAGTCCCAGCCGAACACGCTGAAGTGGTCGTGCCAGAACTCGACCGCCAGCTCGTAGAGCTGCCGCCGGCTGTACATGCGGCGGATCAGGGTGGCGGCTTCGGTTTCGGCTACCGGCAGCATGCGCTGGAAATAGCTGTCGTCTTCCTCGTGGTGCTGGGCCCAGAGCTGGGCCGGGCTCTTGCCGAGGGTGCTGAAGCCAGCGCTGGCGATTCGCGCCTCGCAGGCGCCGTCGGCGATCGACTCGGGATCGAGCTGCTGTGCCAGCCAGGCGGCCCAGCGCCCCTCGTCGCTCGCGCCCAGCGCCAGAAACGCGGCGTGCTCGGCGGCGCTGAAGGCGTAGGTCGCACGGGTCAGCCAGCGCACCACATCCGGCGGGGTGGTGAGCGCGCTCGGCTGCAGCGGCAGATCCTGCTGCTCTAGACCGTCGCGTCCCGGACGGCGACGCCACAGCCGGGGATCGAGCGAGGTATCGGCCACGGCACCGAGCAGGCTTTGAAAGAGCTGTCGGCGCGAGGCGGCGAGGGAGGAAAGCATGGTGGCCATGGGGATTCCTCGGGTGACGTGATGCAGGGGCGCTCAGAGATACCCCGCGGCGCAGGACAATGCAACCGGAGGTGATCTGAATCAGCGTGCCGTACGCGAAAAGGCGAGCTTCCTGGGGAGGCCTCGACGAGGTGGATCGCGTGGCAGGATGACGATTGCTTCAGCGACTGGCTGGCGCGGACGCGGCCGTGCTGGCGCTGTCCGCTGCGCTCGCGGGCGCTTCATTGGCGGGTGGGACTGCGTTCACGGCGCGAACTGGCAGCGGCACGTTGCAGAGCTCGATCTTGCCGGCCGGGTGTCGATACCAGGCGTCGCGCCGATTGCGCCGCGATTCGACCAGGGCGGCGAACGTTGGGGTGTCCGTGCGCAACACTTCGAGCGGCGTGCGTTTGTCTTCAGGAACTTCGGACGCGAGGCGGATCGACTTGATCGGCACGCGCTGGGTGAAATGCTCGTAGAAGCCCAGTGGGCCGCTGCCCCGAGGCAGGGCGGACAGGAGCTCCACACCCTGCAGCACACGTCCGACCAGGGCCACGTTGCGGTCGAGCTGGCGCGGCGCCTGCCCGATGACGACGTAGAGCTCGGCGCCGCTGCCGGTTTCCTCGCCATCATCGCGGCCGACGCCGAGCATGCCATAGCAGTGGGCGAGCCAGGTCTTGCCGGAAACAGGATCGCGGGCCGCCGGCATGCCGGTGCTGAAGCCCACCTGCGGCGCGTACACGTCGCCGTCGGGAAGGTGCGTAAAGGGCAACGCCGGATCGATCGCGCGCTCGAACTCCGGCGCGAGCGTCGCGCTCGCGTTGCCGAGCTCACGCGCCTTGGCGGGGTTCTCGGCGTCCGGATCGCCCCACTGGGTGACGAAGTTGTCCTGCACGCGGAGCACCGCGAGCCCGTCGAAATAGTGCTGGCGGACGAGAACCTTGATGTTGGCGACGTGCAGCGGCGCGAACGCGGGTGCGAGTTCGATCACCACCCGCCCGGTGGGGAGCTCCATGTAGAGCGTCGACTGCGGATCCGTCCGGCGCCAGTCCCTCGCGGTGGAGGCGTCGAGCACCTCTTGCATCGTTGGCGCCTTGGCTGTCGCCGCGCCCGCGTCGGCACGCAGCGGTAGACAGGCGCCGAGCGTCAGGGCGAGCGCGAGGGCGGTTTTCATGGTCGGGCTTCCGCGGTTAACCGCAGCCAGCATAGCCCGGCGAAGGCTGCGCCGCTCAGCGATCGAAGCGGCGGATGAAGCGACGTACTTGCGGATACACCTCGTTGCGCCAGCGCCGGCCGCTGAAGATGCCGTAATGGCCGGCGCCCTCGACCTCCAAGTGCTCGCGCCGCGCGTCCGGCACGCTGCGGCAGAGATCGTGTGCCGCGCGCGTTTGACCGAGGCCGGAGATATCGTCGAGCTCGCCCTCTACGGTCAGGATCGCGGTGCGCCGAATCGTCTCCGGCGCTACCCGCTCGTCGCCGACCCGCCAGCCTCCTCGCGGCAGGAGCTGCTCCTGGAACACGACCCGGATGGTGTCGAGATAGAAGCGCGCCGGCATGTCCAAGACGGCGTTGTATTCATCGTAGAAGCGACGGTGCGCTTGCGCGTCCTCGAGGTCGCCGCGACAGAGGTTGCGGTAGAAGTCCCAGTGCGCGCTGAAATGACGGCTGGGGTTCATGGCGACGAAGCCTGCGTGCTGCAGGAAGCCCGGATACACCTTGCGCCCCTTGCCCGGATAGTTGGGCGGCACGTCGAAGACGACGTTGGTCTCGAACCACGAGTAGGGTTTGGTGGTGGCAAGATCGTTGACCTGCGTCGGGCAGCGGCTGGGGTCGATCGGCCCGCCCATCAGGGTCAGCGAACGCGGGGTCGGCTCGCCTGCGCTGGCCATCAGCGAGACCGCCGCCAGTACCGGCACGGTTGGCTGACACACCGACACTACGTGCAGCTCCGCCGCGCCGAGCTGGCGCATGAAGGAGCGCATCAGGTCGACGTAGTCGTCGAGGGAGAAGCTGCCCTGCGCCTGCGGCACCATGCGCGCGTCGATCCAGTCGGTGATGTAGACGTCGTGATCGCGCAACAGAGTGCGCACGGTGTCGCGCAGCAGGGTTGCGTGGTGGCCGGAGAGCGGTGCGACCACCAGCACCAGCGGATCCTCGCGCAGCGCCTGCAGCGCGCGGGGCTCGTCGCTGCAGCGCTTGAAGTGGATCAGGTTGCAAAATGGCGTCGGCTGCACCAGCTCTTCGATCACCGCCGCCTCGTGCTCGTGGGCGAGCACGCGGTCGATGCCGAAGGGAGGCTTTTGGTAGTCCTTGCCGAGCCGGTAGAAGAGTTCACAGCCGGCCGCCATGCGGCCGACGCCAAGCAGTCCCGCGAACCAGCTGTCGACGTTGCCAAGGGCTTGCGCGGCGGCGCCTGACCAGTCGACCCAGGGGTGGAGAAACGCGCGATTGGCTTCGTGCAGGTGATAAAGCATCGGTTGTCTTGAGGTGAATCGATCTGCGCCGGGTGCCG
The DNA here is from genome assembly GCA_964582225.1 of uncultured Dokdonella sp. Taxonomy (GTDB): domain Bacteria; phylum Pseudomonadota; class Gammaproteobacteria; order Xanthomonadales; family Rhodanobacteraceae; genus Dokdonella_A. Next base: position 67,431 of record CAZORA010000006.1, read on the forward strand.
GCAGCGGAGCAATGTAAACCCTTTTGTCAACGCTGCGAAGGTGAGGATCGGCACGGTCAAGCGGGCTTGGTCGATGTCAGAATGTCCGGCCCGGCCGTCTGCATCCGCAGCGGCGACCCGCAGGAGTCAAGGCATGCGATGGCCCCCCACGCTGCGCGCCGGCCGAGTTGGCCTCATCTTCTTCTGGAGCTTCGCTGCCCTCATGACCAGCGCATTTGCCCAGCTGCCGCCGCCGCTCGACGTTGCCTATCCCGGCACGATCCAACTACAGGTGGACGCCACCGACCTCGAGCACCGCGTATTTCGTGTCCACCAGGAAATCCCTGTCGCTCCCGGTCCGCTGACCTTGCTGTATCCGCAGTGGGTGCCGGGCGGGCACTCGCCGCGCGGGCCGATCGACAAGCTGTCCGGGCTCGAGATCCGTGCCGGCGACGCACGCATCGAGTGGCGGAGGGATTCGATAGAGGTCTCCGCATTCCACCTGCAGGTGCCCCCCGGCGTCACCGCGATCGAGCTCGATTTCGAGTTCCTCTCACCGATGGACGCAGCTCAGGGCCGGCGCATGATGACGCCGGATATGCTGAATCTGCAGTGGAATATGCTGGCCCTCTATCCCGCAGGCCACTACGCTCGTCGGGTGCAGGTCGAGCCCAGCGTGCGCCTGCCGCCGGGCTGGAAGTTTGCCAGCGCTCTGGACCTTGCTGCCGAGCAGAGTCCGAACCAACCAGACGCTACGGGACTGGTGCGCTTTGCAGCGATCGATTTCGATACCCTGGTCGATTCGCCGCTGTTCGCTGGGCGTCACTTCAAGCGGCTGGAGCTCGGTGGTGGAGCCGCGCCGGTGTATCTCAATATCGTCGCCGACGAGGCGGCTGATCTGGAAATTGAGCCGCCGCAGCTCGAGGTACACCGCAATCTGGTGGCCCAGGCGCGCGCGTTGTTCGCCTCTGCGCACTATGACCACTACGATTTCCTGCTCGCGCTGAGCAGCCAGCTCGGTGGCATCGGTCTGGAGCACCATCGATCGAGCGAGAACGGCACGCCGCGCGGCTATTTCACCGAGTGGGCTCAACATGCACCAGGTCGCGACCTGCTGGCACACGAGTACACGCACTCCTGGAACGGCAAGTTCCGGCGTCCGGCCGGGCTCGCCACGCCCAATTTCAACGTGCCGATGCGCGGCGATCTGCTCTGGGTCTACGAGGGCCAGACCCAATACTGGGGCCTGGTGCTGGCGGCCCGTTCGGGGCTTTGGAGCGAAGAGGAAGCGCGCGAAACGCTGGCGCAGGTCGCCGCGACCTACGCCGACAACCGTCCCGGGCTCGGCTGGCGCAACATTGCCGACACCACCCGCGACCCGGTCATCGCCCAGCGCCGCCCGAAGCCCTATCGCAGCTGGCAGCTGAGCGAGGACTACTACAGCGGCGGCCAGCTGGTCTGGCTCGCGGTCGACGCGAAGCTGCGCGAGCTATCTCGCGGTAGACGCTCACTGGACGATTTCGCGCGCGACTTTTTCGGCGTCGACGACGGTGCCTGGACGGTCCGTCCCTACGAGCTCGAGGACGTGATCGCGGTCCTGAATGCGGTCGCGCCCTTCGACTGGGCTGCGTTTCTGAGCGAGCGGATCGACGCCCGCGCGCCGCCGCTCGACGGCCTCACCGCAAGCGGCTGGCGGCTCGCCTGGAGCGAGCGGCAGAGCGCCTTCCAGAAAAGCGTGGAGACCGATCGCAAGGTCATCGATCACAGCTTCTCGATCGGCTTCTCAGTCGCTTCCGACAGCGGCCGGCTGAGCGATGTGCGCTGGGATGGGCCGGCCTTTCGCGCCGGGCTGGCAAGCTCGGTCAACCTGGTCGCGATCAACGGCCGTGCCTGGAGTCCCGCCCGCTTGGCCGCGGCCATCCGCGCGGCCAAGGGTGGTGCGGAACCGATCGAGGTTCTGGTGCGCGACGGCGAGGAATACCGGAGCCATCGCGTCGACTACCGCGACGGGCTGCGCTATCCGCACCTGGAGCGAATTGCCGACGCTCCCGACCGTCTCACCGAGATCCTCGCGCCGCGCAAGCTGCGCTGATCGCTTGCCAGTGGAAGTTGCACTCGCGCCGCACACGCTCTTCTGACGCGCGTTGGCGGCGGCAGCTGGATGGCGCTCGTCGTGGCGCCGCTGCAGGAAACGGGTGCAGTGTCGGAGCCTCAGTTGGTCGAGGCGGGCTTCTCGTGCTCGACGGTCTTGGCCTTGGCGATCGCGTCGGCAACTTCCTTCGGCATGTAGGTTTCGTCGTGTTTGGCCAGCACTTCGGTGGCGACGAAGCGACCGTCGTGAATCGCACCGGTGGCGACGATGCTCTGCCCCTCGCGGAACAGGTCGGGCAGGATGCCGGTGTACTCGACCGGCATCTCGTGGAAGCGGTCGGTCACCACGAAATCGACCTTGAGCGAGTCGCTCGCGCGGCGGATCGAGTGCTCCAGCACCACGCCGCCCAGCCGAAACCGCGCCTCTGCCGGCGCCTGTCCGGCTTCGACCTCGCTCGGCGAGTAGAGATAGGTCATGTTCTGCTGCAGCGCCAGCACGGTCAGACCGGCGGCAGCGGCGACGGCCGCCAGTACCAGCGAGATCACGATCAGCCGGCGTTTGCGGAGGGGGGTCATGGTTGCGGTCGGTTCCTTGATTGGCGGCGCCTGAAGCGTCCACGCAGGGTGCTGACGATGCGCCGCCGCTCGGCGAGCGGTGCCAGCGCGTCGATTCCGAGCACGAGCAGGAACGCCGCATAGGCGCCCCATACATAGGTCGCGTAGCCGCCCATTGCAAGGAAGTCAGCCACGGGCCTGCGCCTCGCTTGCATCTGCCGGCGCGGTGTCGGCGACAACCGCGCGCACCCAGTCCTTGCCGCCGTCGATCTCGAGCAGGCCGCTGCGGGTTCGCACCAGGAGCGTGCCGAAGAACCAGAAGTGGGTGGCCAGCGCGAGCAACAGCAGCGGCCACAGCATGGAGGGATCGATGTGCGAGGGCCCCAGCAGGCGTACCGTCGAGCCCTGATGCAGCGTGTTCCACCAGTTGACCGAGAAGTGCACGATGGGCAGGTTGACTATGCCGACGATGGCGAGAAAGCCGGCCGCGCGCGCCGCCTGACGGCGATCCTCGACGGCGTGGTAGAGACCCATCACGCCGAGAAACAGGAACAACAACACCAGCTCCGAGGTCAGGCGCGCGTCCCAGGTCCACCAGGTGCCCCACATCGGCTTGCCCCACAGCGAGCCGGTGATCAGAGTGATCGCGGTGAAGGCCGCGCCGGTGGGCGCGCTGGCCATCGCCAGCACTTCGTTGAGCTTGATTCGCCAGACCAGCGCGATGAAGGCGTTGGCGGCCATGAAGAAATAGGCGAACAGGCTCATCCAGGCGCAGGGCGCGTGAATGAAGAGGATGCGGTAGGCCTCACTTTGCTGGTAGTCGGCCGGTGCCACCACCAGGCCGCCGTAGAGGCCGACCGAGCCGAGCGCCAGCGCGAGTCCGTAGCACCAAGGCGTGAGCAGACCTGCGAGGCGGTAGAAGGTCGGCGGTGAGCCGAGCTTGTGAAACCAGTAGACGAGCACGTTCATGACAGTGAAATCCTGAGCGCGGCCGCACAGGCCAGCGGCGCGATCACCGTCGTGGCGACCAGCGCGGCAGCCAGCCAGAGCAGCGGCGCAGCGTACGCCACGCCGATTTGCGCGGCGTCGCAGGCACCGGCACCGAAGATCAGCACCGGCACATACAGCGGCAGTACGAGCAGGGCGAGCAGCATACCAGAGCGGTGCATGCCGACCGTGAGCGCGACGCACACCGCGCCGATCAAACTGAGCAGCGGCGTCGCCAGAAGCAGCGCCGCCAGCAGCACCCATCGCACCGTCGGCGGCAGGAACAGGAGCTCGCCGAGCAGCGGCGCGATCAGCAGCAGCGGCAGAGCGGTGGTCAGCCAGTGCACCGCGATCTTGCAGCCGAGCAGGAGCGCGAGCGGATGTGGTGACAGCACCAGCTGTTCGAGCGAGCCATCCTCGTAGTCGCTGCGAAACAGCGTGTCGAGCGCCAGCAGGCTGGCGAGCAGCACGGCGACGAACACCACGCCCGCGGCGATCCGGCGCAGCGGCTCGGCCTCGGGGCCGAGCGCGAGCGGAAACAGCGCCACCACCATCAGCGCGAACAGCACCGGGTTCAGGGCGTCGCCGCGCCGGCGCCAGACCAGCAGCAGGTCGCGGCGGATCAGCGCGAGGCAAGCTGCCGGGGTCGAGCCGCCCGTCACGACGATGTCTCCGCGCATGCCTCGGGGTAGCCGGTGGGCGCATGCAGCGGCAGCCGCCGCGGCGCGCCCGAGGTGTAGGCGTAGGCGCCATGCGAGGTGACCAAGGCTGCGCCGCCGCGAGCGGCATGCTCTTCGAGCAGCCGGTTGACGAGGCGGATACCCTCGCGATCGAGATTGGCGTAGGGCTCGTCGAGGAGCCAGAGCGCCACCGGCGCCAGCAGCACGCGGGCGAGCGCCACGCGCTTCTTCTGGCCGGCCGAGAGCTGGCGCACCGGCACGTCGGCATAGCCATCGAGGCCGACTTGGCGCAGCGCCGCCTCGGGATCGATCCCGAGGCGCAGGCCGCGCAGGCCGGCACTGAAATCCAGGTTCTCGCGTGCCGTGAGTTCGGGCTTGAGGCCGCCGGCGTGGGAGAGCAGGGCCACTTCCGGCGACAGCAGGGCCAGCGTGAGGGGCTGCCCACGCAGGCGGATTTCGCCTGCGCTCGGCGCGAGCAGGCCCGACAGCAGGCGCAGCAGGGTGCTCTTGCCAGCGCCGTTGTCGCCTTCGACCAGCACCGTTTCGCCGGCCTGGAGAACGAAATCCAGCGGGCCGAAAACGGGTTCGTCGTTGCGGGCGAAAGACAGCGCGCGCACTTCGAGCAGCGCGGCCGGGGCGGAAGAAGCGTTCATGCGGCGCGCATGCTAGCAGCCCGCCGCCGCTCCGGCCCGCAGGCTCAGCGCTTCTCCGTTGCGAGCTGACCGCCGAGGCGACTGTGACGTCGCCCGTAGCCGAAATAGACGAGCAGGCCGAACACGGTCCAGGCGCCCATCAGCGCCCAGTTGTGCGCGGTCATGGTCGAAAGCAAGATCAGGCAGCTTGCGATTCCGGCCAGGCAGACCAGCGGCGCGAACGGAATGCGGAACGGTCGCGGCAGCTCGGGCAGCGTGTGCCGCAGGACCCAGACTCCGGCGCACACCGCCGCAAACGCGATCAGGGTGCCCATCGAGGTCAGCTCGCCGAGCACGTCGAGCGGAAACACCGCCGCCAGCAGTGCGATGCCGAAGCCGGTGATCAGTGTATTGATGTGCGGGGTGCGGTATTTCGGGTGGATCTTCGTGAAGACCGGCGGCAGCAATCCGTCACGGCCCATGATCATGAAGATCCTCGGTTGACCGATGATCATCACCAGGACCACCGAAGACAGGCCAATCAGAGCGCCGATCTCGACCACGATGCGCAGCCAGCGGAGCTCGGCGTGGGTCGCTACGGCGGTCACCACCGGCTGGTCGGTGCCGAGCAGGCCATAGGGCGTGAGCCCCGTCATCACCGCCGCCATGGCAATGTAGAGGACGGTGCAGATCAGCAGCGAGCCGAGCATGCCGATCGGCATGTCGCGCTGCGGATTGCGCGATTCCTGCGCTGCGACCGAGGTAGCCTCGAAGCCGATATAGGCGAAGAACACCATCGCCGCACCGCGCAGCACGCCGTCCCAGCCGAACTTGCCCGGGCCCTCGTTGGCGGGGATGAAGGGCTCCCAGTTGGCGGCGTCGACGTAGCGCCAGCCGGCGACGATTACGATCACGATCAGGAAGACCTTGAGTACCACCATGGCATTGTTGGCCGAGGCGGACTCGCGGATGCCGACGTAGCAGAGCGCGGTCAGCGCCAGCACGATGGCGGCTGCCGGCAGGTTCATGATCGCGCCGGTAGCGTGCAGCTGGCTGTCCAGCGGCGCGCTGACCAGCGCCGCTGGCAGGTAGATGTCGAAATGTTCCAGCAGGCTCAGGAAATAGCCGGTCCAGCTGACCGCGACCGCCGACGCCGAGACGCCGTATTCGAGCACCAGCATCCAGCCGATGAACCAGGCGGCCAGTTCGCCCAGCGTCGCGTAGGTGTAGGAATAGGCGCTGCCCGAGACCGGCACCATGGCGGCAAATTCCGCGTAGCAGAGCGCGCAGAAGGTGCAGCAGATGGCGGCGAACACGAAGGACAGGATGATCGCCGGGCCGGCGTGTTCTGCGGCTGCCTGGCCGGTGATGACGAAGATGCCGCCGCCGATCACCGCGCCGATGCCGAGCGCGGTCAGGCCCCAGGGTCCGAGGGTGCGGCGCAGGTCGAGGCTGTCCGCCTCGCGCTGGCTGGCGAGCGGGTGCTTGGTAGCGAGCAACTGCTTGAGCATGGGGAGTTCCGGCGGGACGGGGAAACGCGGCGGCGCGTGGGCCGCCGCGGCTCAGGCTGCCTTCTGTCGGCGCAGCCGGCGCTGCACGCTGTGCCGGTAGCCGTAGCCGAAATAGATGACCATGCCGATCGCAGTCCAGCCAATCATCAGCCGCCAGTGCTCGGCGAATGCCTGCCAGAACAGATACAGGCAGGCAATCGCGCCGAGCGGACTCACCAGATGCACGAAGGGCACACGGAAGCTGCGCGGCAGGTCCGGGCGGGTGTAGCGCAGAACCAGGATGCCGATGCAGACCGTGGCGAAGGCCAGCAGGGTGCCCATGGCGACCAGCTCGCCGAGCACGTTGACCGGGAACAGCCCGGCCAGGGCCATGGCGATCAGGCCGACGATCAGGGTGCCGACCCAGGGCGTTTGGTGTTTCGGATGGATGCGCGCGAACATCTTCGGCATCAGCCCGTCCTGCGCCATCGAATAGAAGATGCGCGGCTGGCCCATCAGCATCACCAGGATGACCGAGGACAGGCCGGTGATCGCGCCGATCACCACCAGGGTGCGCAGCCAGTCGAGCTGCGGGTAGCCGATCAGAGCGGTGGCGACCGGTTCCGGCGTGTCGAGCGTGCGGTAGTCGGCGATGCCGGTCAGGGTGGCGGCCATGGCGATGTACAAGAGGGTGCAGATGATCAGCGAACCGAGAATGCCGATCGGCATGTCGCGCTGCGGGTTCTTGGCTTCGCCGGCCGCAGTCGAGACCGCGTCGAACCCGATGTAGGCGAAGAACACCACAGTCGCCGCGCGCATCACTCCGCCCCAGCCGAAGCGGCCGGGCCCCTCGGATTCGGGGATGAAGGGCACCCAGCGGTCGGGATCGATGTACTGATAGGTGAAGCCGATGACCAGCAGGATCACGGTGACCTTGATGGCGACGATGATCGAGTTGACGAAGGCCGACTGGGTGATGCCGACGTAGCAGAGGTAGCTGATCGCGGCGACGATGCAGATGGCCGGCAGATTGAGCAGAGCGCCGCTGGCGATGACGTCACCGGCAGCGAAGGTGATGGGCGCGCGCGACAGCCAGTCCGGCAGGTTTACCGAGGTTCCGACCCAACCCGAGATCAGGCTCAGCATTTCGTTGAAGTAGCCGGACCAGCCGACCGCCACCGTGGAGGCCGCGAACAGGTATTCCAGCACGAGGTTCCAGCCGATGAACCAGGCCACGAACTCGCCGAGCGTCGCATAGGAATAGGAATAGGCACTGCCGGATACCGGCAGCATTGCGGCGAACTCGGCGTAGCACATGCCGGCCAGCGCGCAGGCGACGCCGGCGAAGACGAAGCTCAGCATCAGCGCCGGGCCGGCGTGGTTGGCCGCGGCAGTACCGGTCAGGACGAAGATACCGGCACCGATCACCGCGCCGATGCCCAGCATGGTCAATTGGGTGGCGGTCAGGGTGCGCTTCAGGTGTGCTTCACCCTGCACGCTGCCCTCGACGGGCTCTCCGGCCGCAACGTGACCGGCCGGCCGCACCGGCTTGGTGATCAACAGGCTTTTCAACATCGATGCTTCCCCTTGCAGTCAGGTGCGAGCGGCGCCCAGATAGTCGCAAGACGGCGTGGCGCGGTTCATCCCGCAGCGCCCGCGGGAGCGCGCGCGCCGGTACCTTGCCAAAGGCGGGCGGTCAGCACAAGCGAAAATCGTCAGGGCGGCTGCGCGTGCTGTTTGCTGCGGCGCGGCAATCAGGCGCGACCGGAGAACTCGCTGGTCGTCGTGTTGACGCTGATGCGGGTGCCCACCGTCACGTAGTCGGGCACCTGAATCTCGATGCCGGTGGACAGCCGCGCCGGCTTGCCGCGTTTGGTGGCGCTCGCGCCCTTCAGCTCGGGCGCAGTGTCGAGAACTTCGAGCACGACGGTGGCCGGCAGCTGCAGGCCCACCGCGGTGCCGTCGATCAACTGCACGTAGCAGCCCTCGATGCCTTCGCTCAGGTAGTCGGCCGCGCTGCCGATGGCGTCGGCGTCGAGCATGTACTGGGTGTAGTCCTCGCTGTCCATGAAGACGAAGGTATCGCCGTCGCGGTAGGAAAAGCCGGCGGCCCGCCGCACGAGCTCGGTTTCCTTCAGGTCGTCCTCGGCGCGCAGCGAAAGGTCGAGCTTCTGCCCGCCCGGCACGCCGTACATGATGAAGCGGAAGGTGACGTTGCCGCCGCGGCCCTGCGGCGCGCTGCGCTCGATCTCGCGGACTTGCCAGACCTTGCCGTCGTGCTCGACGACGTTGCCCTTTTTGATCTCGGAAGCTTTCATGAATTGAGCCGGGAGGGTGGAAGGAAAGCGGATACCGGCGCGGTCGTCACTTCGGCGCGAGGCGAATCGCGCCGTCGAGGCGGATGACGCTGCCGTTCAGATAGCGGTTCTGCAGGATGAAGGCGACGGTGTCGGCGTATTCCGCCGGCTGGCCGAGACGCGATGGGTAGGGCACCTGTGCGCAAAGCGACTGATAGACCGCCTCCGGCATGCCGTCCACCATCGGCGTGTGGAACACGCCCGGCGCGATGGTCATCACGCGTATGCCGAAGCGCGCCAGCTCGCGCGCCATCGGCAGGGTCATGCCGACGATGCCGCCTTTCGAGGCGGCATAGGCGGCCTGGCCGATCTGGCCTTCGTAGGCGGCGATCGATGCCGTGTGGACGATGACGCCGCGCTCGCCGTCCTCGCCGGGCTCGTTGTGCTGCATCAGCGCCGCCGCCGCCTTGGCCACGTTGAAGCTGCCGATCAGGTTGACCCGTACGGTACCGGCGAAAGTCGAAAGTGGCATTGCGCCGTCGCGCCCGAGCACGCGCGCGGCGCCGAGGATCCCGGCGCAGTTGACCGCCACGTTGAGCCCACCGAGCGCCGCCTGGGCGGCGTTCATGGTGGCGGCCACGCCATCCTCATCGCCGACATCGGCGCGAAAATAGCGCGCGGCTGCGCCGAGTTGGGCCGCGGCTGCGCGCCCCTTGTCATCGTTGACGTCGACCAGCACCACCTTGCCCCCGCCGGCGACGAGGTGGCTGGCGACGGCGAATCCTAGGCCGGAAGCGCCGCCAGTGATGACTGCCTTGACTTGATCGAGCTGCATGAAAGGATCTCCGGCTGCGTTTGTCTCAATTTCGCCGACAGGCATCGATGAACCCGCGGCAGGCGGTGGGCGGTGACCGAGCCGGCTTGGCGCTCGCCGGGCGCCAGCCTTTTCAGCGCGGCGCGTCGCGGCGACCGCCGCTGCGGTTGCCGCCGGGTGTGCCGCCACGCCCGGGCTTGCGGCCGGACGGTTTGCGCGGCGGTTTGGCGCGCGTGTTGGGCTGACCACTGTTGCTCGCGTTCGCGTTCGGCCAGACGTTGCCGCTGCGCGCCGGCGGCTTGGGGCGACTGTCGGCGCGACGTGGTGCGCGATTGCCGATGGAGTCGTCACCGAGGTACTGCCCGGGGGTCCAGGGCAGCGCTTCGCCGGGGCGCACGCCAGCGCGCCTGCGCGACGGCTTGCCGGCGGGTGCGTCCGGAAACCAGCTGCGCAGCACGGCCGGGCTCAGGCCAGGTTCGGTCGGACCGGTTGGGCGGCCAGGACCCTTGCGCGGAGCCTGGCCACTGGGGCCGCGCTTGCCCTTGGCGACGGCCTTGCCGCGGCGCGGCCCCGGTCGCCCGGGCCCAGTCGGACGGCCGCGCCAACCTTCGTCGCGGATGCGGTCGTAGGCGGCGAACTCGCGTGCTTCCTCGCTGCGCGCGCCGACCCAGGCTTGCGGCGTTTGTGGGCGCAGGTGCAGCTCGGTGGGGCCCGCTCGGCGCTGGCCGATCACCGGCGCGAGCGTCAGCCGCGGCGGCTGGTTCTTGAGGCCGGTGTGCTCGCGCAGCGCGGCCACGATCTCCGGATCGAGCGTCACTGAATTGCCGCGGCTGAGTCCGCGCGGCAGCTCGACGCTGCCGTAGCGCACTCGCTTCAGGCGGCTGACCAGGAGCCCCTGGGTCTCCCACATGCGGCGTACTTCACGGTTGCGGCCCTCGCGCAGCACGACGCGGAACCAGGAGTGGCTCGGGCCGCGGCTGATCACGGCGATTTCATCGAAGCGCGCCGGACCGTCCTCGAGCTCCACACCGCTGCGCAGGCGCTCGATGGCCTCATCGGTGACTTCGCCGTGCACGCGGCAGATGTATTCGCGCTCGATTTCGGAGGCTGGGTGCATCAGCGCGTTGGCCAGGCTGCCGTCGGTGGTCAAAAGCAGCAGGCCGGTGGTGTTGATGTCGAGGCGGCCGACCGCGACCCAGCGGGTGCCCTTGATGTTCGGCAGCTGTTCGAACACCGTCGGCCGACCTTCCGGGTCGTCGCGAGTGGCGACCACGCCTTCCGGCTTGTGATAGGCGAGCACCTGCACCCGCTCGCTGCTGTCCGCGATCACCACGAAGCGCTTGCCGTCGAGTTCCACGCGGTCGCCGCTTTTGACGCTCTGGCCGACGCTGGCAACGACGCCGTTGACCTGCACCTCGCCGGCTTCGATGCGCTGCTCGAGGGCGCGCCGCGAGCCCAAGCCGGCGTTCGCCAGCACCTTGTGCAGGCGCTCTTCGCTGATCGGCGCGGCATCCGCAGGAGAGCGCTTGAGCTTCAGGATCGAACGGGAAGGAGAACTGGGACTCATGCAGCGGTTTCCGGATTGGACTGGGTGGTGGCGTCGGCGATGGCCGCAGGGAGATCGCCATCGACGGCGCTTTCGAAATCGGTGACTGCGGGCTCCCGATCGATACCGGTGAGCTGCGGTGCGTCGTCGAAGCCGAGCTCGGGAGCGAACTCCTCGAGGTTCTGGATCTCCCCGAGCGGTGGCAGCTCGTCAAGGGACTTGAGCTTGAAGTAGTCGAGGAATTGACGCGTCGTACCGAGCAGCGCCGGCTTCCCCGGCAGGTCACGATGTCCGACCACGCGAATCCATTCGCGCTCCTCCAGCGTGCGCACGATATTGGTCGACACCGCGACTCCGCGCACCTGCTCGATCTCGCCCCGCGTGATTGGCTGTCGATAGGCGATCAGGGCGAGGGTTTCGAGCAGGGCGCGTGAGTAGCGCGTCTGCCGCTCGGTCCACAGGCGGGCGACGAAGGAATGCACCTCCTGGCGCACCTGATAGCGAAAGCCGGAGGCGACCTCGACCAGCTCTACGCCGCGCTGGGCACAGTCGTCTCGGAGCTCGGAGATTGCCCGACCCAGCTCATCGATCGACGGCATGGCGTCGAGCTCGAACAGGCCGTGCAGCTGGGGCAGCGTCAGCGGCTGGTTCGAGGCCAGCAGCGCGGCTTCGACGATGCTTCGGATTCGTGCGGGTTCCATTGCTTACTCCGAGGTCGCCAGCGATTTCACATAGATCGGCGCGAGCGCCGCGTCCTGCATGATTTCGATCAGCTGCTCGCGGGCGAGCTCGAGGATGGCGAGGAAGGTCACGACCACGCCGCGGCGTCCTTCCACTTCGTCGAACAGGCTTTCGAAGCGACGGAACGTGCCGTCCTGCAGACTGCGCAGCACGTCGCTCATGCGGCTGCGGACGTTGAGAGACTCGAGCTCCACCGCGTGGCGTCCGTAGAGTTCGGCGCGGTGCATCACGTCCTTCAGCGCGAGCAAGAGCTCACGCAACTCGACCGGCGGCGGCAGGCGCACCAGCTGGACATTCTCGCTCATCACCTGCACCAGGGCGAAATCGCGCTCCTGTCGCGGCAGTGCGTCGATTTCCTCGGCGGCGTTGCGAAAGCGCTCGTACTCCTGCAGGCGCCGCACCAGTTCGGCGCGCGGGTCTTCACCTTCGTCGGCGTCTTCGGCGGAGGGGCGCGGCAGCAGCAGACGTGATTTGATCTCGGCGAGAATCGCCGCCATCACCAGATATTCGGCGGCCAGCTCGAGCTTCAGCTCGCGCATCATCTCGATGTAGTCGACGTACTGCCGGGTGATTTCGGCGATCGGGATGTCGAGGATGTCCAGGTTCTGACGGCGGATCAGGTACAGCAGCAGGTCGAGCGGTCCTTCGAAGGCGTCCAGAATCACTTCCAGCGCGTCCGGCGGGATGTAGAGATCCTGCGGGATTTCGAGCAGCGGCTGTCCGTGCACCATCGCGAGCGGCATTTCCTGCTGTTGCGGGAGATGCGCGAAGGGGTCGGCGGCGACGGGAAGTTCGCTGGTCTGGTTCATGCTCGATTCCATGATGTCCGGCGCCTCACGGCGCGGGCCATACACAGATCAACTGCGAGTATGTGGATGACGGGGCTCGCTGCGGAACGAAACGTGCGGTTCCGCAAATGCAAGCGCGGCGAACGCCCGTTCACCACGTCGGCAAATCGCAAAATCGGGACTTTCGTGCTCGGCGGCGCGGCTGCGTCCAGTCGATGGAGCAGCGGCAGCCACGTTCTCCCGTGCACATAGCCTAAGCGACAAGGCCGGCCTGCGTCCAGAACTTTCTGCGCAGGGTCGGCTTCGGCTGCCGCGGTCTTTCGTTCGGCTACCATGTTGGCCTTCCCGCCTGGGTGCACTCATGTGGTACGCAATCCGCGCGACTGATGTTCCCGGTTCACTGCCCTTGCGCAAGCAGGCACGCGCTGCGCATCTGGCGCGGCTCGAACAGCTGCGCGATGGAGGCCGCCTGCTGCTGGCCGGCCCGCTGCCGGCGATCGATGCCGCGGATCCGGGGCCGGCAGGCTTCGTCGGTAGCCTGATCGTCGCCGAGTTCGAGGATCTCGAGGCAGCGTGCGCGTGGGCGGACGCCGACCCCTACGTCGCGAGGGGCGTCTACGCCGCAGTCGAAGTGCTGCCGTTCTGCCGGGTGCTGCCGTGAGCGCGCGGTTCGATGCGATTCGCTCCCGGCTCTGCGCGGCGTTCGCGCCTTCAAGGCTCGAGCTCGCCGACGACAGCCACTTGCACGTCGGCCATCCGGGTGCCCGCGACGGACGCGGTCATTTCCGCGTGCACATCGTGAGCGAGCACTTTCGCGGCCTGTCGTCGCTGGCGCGCCACCGCTGCGTCTACGCCGCGCTCGGCGAGCTGATGCGGACGGATATTCATGCCCTCGTAATCGATGCCCGCACGCCCGAAGAGCTACAGTGAAACGGCGCTGACGTGGGCCTGACCTGAAGGCAAGGCTGCCGCGCTTCGCCCGTCCGATTCGCAACGAGCACCGGCGCGCCCATTGCACAGGCGCAGGCGGATTCGGGACAATGCGCTCTCGCGCCGCTGCCGCCGCGCGGTTCGCAGCTCCCGCCATCGCCTTCGCGTTCCGTCGATATTCCGGAATCTGTTTTGCATGCGTCTCAGCACGATCAAACTTGCCGGTTTCAAGTCCTTCGTGGATCCGACCACGTTGCACTTGCCGACCAACATGACCGGCGTGGTCGGGCCGAACGGCTGCGGTAAATCCAACATCATCGATGCGATTCGCTGGGTGATGGGGGAGAGCGTCGCCAGTCGCCTGCGCGGCGATGCGTTGACCGACGTCATCTTCAGTGGCTCGACCGGGCGCAAGCCGGTCGGCAGCGCGATGGTCGAGCTCCTGTTCGACAATGCAGACGGTCTGATCGGTGGTGAATACGCCAATTACGGTGAGATCGCAGTCAAGCGCAGCGTCAGCCGTGACGGTCAGTCGCAGTATTTCCTGAACGGCGTGCGCTGTCGGCGCCGCGACATCACCGATCTGTTTCTCGGCACCGGCCTCGGGGCGCGCAGCTATTCGATCATCGAGCAGGGCATGATCTCGGAGATCGTGGAGGCCGATCCGGTGCAGCTGCGCGCCCATCTGGAAGAGGCGGCCGGCATCTCGAAATACAAGGAGCGGCGCAAGGAAACGGAGAGCCGCATCCGCTCGACGCGGGAAAACCTCGACCGCGTGCGCGACGTGCGTGACGAAGTCGACAAGCAGCTCGAACATCTGAAGCGCCAGGCCCGCGCCGCCGAGCGTTGGCAGGGCCTGAAGCAGCAGCGGGCGCGCAAGGAGGCGGATCTCAAAGCGCTGGAGCTGCGCGCGGCGCGCGGGTCTCTCGCCGAGCAGGAAAGCGGCGTGCGCGCGATCAGCCTGGAGATCGAGCAGGAGCTTGCCGGCCAGCGCCGCGCGGAGGCTGAACTCGAGGCCGGTCGCGAGGCGCATGCCGGCGCTGTCGAGCAGGTCAATACGGCGCAGGCGGAGGTCTATCGCATCGGCGGTGACCTGGCGCAGGTGGAACAGCAGATTCGCCACAGTCGTGAGCTGGCCGAGCAGCTGCGCCACAGCCGCGAGGAAACCGCGCGCACTCGCGAAGGGCTGGTGCAACATCTGGCCGCCGATCGGCAGCGTGCCGAGGAGCTCGCGGCGCAGCTGGCGGACGTCGCCCCGCGTCAGGCGGACCTCGACGCCGCACGCGCCGCGGCGGTGACGGCGCTGCAGGCCGCGGAAGGGCGCCTGGCCGAGTGGCAGACCGCCTGGCAGGACCACGCTCAGGCAACATCGAAGGCAGGGCAGGAGGCGGAAGTCGAACGCACGCGTCTCGACTACCTGGACCGCCAGTGCCTCGGCGCCGAACAGCGGCGACAGGCGCTGGAGAACGAACTGACGCTGGCCGACCTCGGCGCCCTGGAGTCGGCGCTCGAGAAGCTCGATGCCGAGCACGCCGATCTTCGCGCACGCACCGAGGCCGGCACCGCCGAGCTCGAGCGTCTGCGCGCGGCGGCGGAGGCCGCCCTGGAGCTCGAGCGCGCCACCCATTCCGCGCTGAGCGCGGCGCGCGGCAGCCTGGAGAGCGAGCGCGGGCGGATGGCCTCGCTGGAGGCGCTGCAGCACGCCGCGCTCAAGGAAAGTGGCGCCGCCGCGCAGGAATGGCTGCTGCGCCTGGGCCTCGATTCGCAGCCGCGGCTCGGCGGAGCGCTGCAGGTGCGGCCCGGCTGGGAGCGCGCGGTGGAAACCGTGCTCGACGGCTGGCTGGATTCGGTGCTGGTCGAGGATCCTGGACGCCTGGCGGGTGAGCTGGGCGGTCTGGAAGGCTGCAATCTGGGGCTGCTGGAAGCGAGCCAAGGGAGCCTGCAGGTCGATCCGGCGAGCCTCGCCGCGCAGGTCGAAGGCCCGCGCGCTGTGCGCGCTCTCCTGGCGAACGTCGAATGCGCCGCCGACCTCGACGAAGCGCGGCGGCGGCTGGCCCTGCTGGCGCCTGGTCGCTCGGTCATCACCGCCGCCGGGGAGTGGCTCGGCGCCGGCTTCGCGCGCATCCGGCGCAGCGCCGGAGCGCAGCTCGGCGTGATCGCCCGCGAGCGCGAGCTTCAGGCGCTGCAGGAACGGATCGGCACGCTGCAGACCGAGATCGCGGATGCCGGGTCGCTGCTCGAGCAGGAGCGGCAGCAGCGCGTCGCGGCCGAGCAGCGTCGCGATGAAGCGCAGCGCGGCCTCTACGCGGAACACCGGCGCCTGGCCGAGGTGGGCGGCCTGCTGCAGAGCCAGCGCGGGCGTCTCGATGGCATGCGCGAGCGCAGCGAGAAGCTGCGGGCGGAGGTCGCCGAGCTGATCGAGCGTCAGGACGGAGACCGCGAACAGGCGCGGGCCGCGCGCGGTCGGCTGGAGACCGCGATCGAACGCATGAGCGAGCTCGAGGGCAGGCGCCAGGAGCTCGAAGGCGCGCGTCGGGGCTTGCTCGAGGCGCGCGAGGAAGCGCGCATGAACGAACGCGAGGCGGCCGACGCCTTGCATCAGGCAGCGCTCTCGATCGAGGCGCGGCGCACGGCGCTCGCTGCTCTGCAGGAAGGCCTGGCCCGCATGCAGCTGCAGCTCGCCCAGCTTGACGCGCGCCGCGACGAGATCGAGCTGCAACTCGCTTCGGGCGATCAGCCTCTGTTCGAGCTCGAAGCCGCGCGCCAGCGCCATCTCGACCAGCGCCTGCAGGCAGACCGGCGCATGGTCGAAGCGCGCGCGGCGCTGCAGGAGCGCGACGAGCGCTTGCGCCAGCTGGAGCAGGAGCGTCACGCCTTCGAGGATCGCCTGACCGGCAGGCGCGAACGGCTCGCCGAGGCGCGCCTGCGCGAGCAGGAGCACCGTCTGCGCGCGGAGGCGCTGGCGGCGGCGATCGCCGAGGCCGGCTTCGCGCTGCGGGAGCTCGTCGACGGGCTGCCGGCGGAGGCCGATCCGGCCGTCTGGCGCCAGGAGCTCGAGGATCTCGAGCAGAAGATTCGACGTCTCGAACCGGTCAACCTGGCGGCGATCAAGGAGCATGAGGAGCAGGCTCAGCGGAAGGAATATCTGGACTCGCAGCTGAGCGACCTGACGACCGCGCTGGAGACCCTGGAAGCGGCGATCCGCAAGATCGATGGCGAAACACGCTCGCGCTTTCGCGAGACCTTCGAGCGGGTAAACGGCGGCATGCAGGAGCTCTTCCCGCGTCTGTTCGGTGGCGGCCACGCTCATCTGGAGTTGACCGGAGACGATCTGCTGTCGACCGGAGTGGTGATTCTCGCCAAGCCGCCTGGCAAACGGGTGAGCTCAATCTCGCTGCTTTCCGGCGGCGAAAAGGCGCTGACCGCGATCGCGCTGGTGTTTGCCATCTTTCGACTGAATCCGGCGCCGTTCTGCCTGCTGGACGAGGTGGACGCTCCGCTCGACGAGGCCAACGTCGGCCGCTTCTCGGCCCTGGTCGGCGAGATGAGCGAGCAGGTGCAGTTCATCTTCGTCACCCACAACAAGGCGACCATGGAGGCCGCGCGCCAGCTGTGTGGCGTTACCATGCGCGAACCCGGAGTGTCGCGGTTGGTGCAGGTCGACCTGGCGGAAGCCGCCAAGCTGGCTGGCGCTGCCTGATGCGGCTCCGTCAAGCAAGGATTTCGTGATGGAGTGGAACGCGGCCGTGGGCATTCCGCTGCTCATCTTCGGTGCGGTCGTGCTGCTTCTGATCTACGCCTTCGGTCGCCCGCGCCGCCGGCAACAGGGTGAACGCGCGGGACCCCGGGGCGACAGGCGACCGCGGGTCGAACCTACGCTTGAGGTCTGGACCGACACCGGGCCGGCGGCGGGTGCCGATGGTTTCGAGCTGCCGCCGGATGCGGCGCCGAAGGTCGCCGACTCCGCGCTGTCGCAGCCGCCCGTCGGCGTGCGTCCCGATCGACCGATCGAGCGCATCGTCACGCTCCACGTGGCGGCCAAGCAGGGCGCGACGCTGGCCGGCAGCGATATCGTGGTGGCCGCGGAGAAGACCGGACTCGAGTTCGGCGACCTGAACATCTTTCATCGCGAAGCCGTCGGGCGACGCGGCGAGGGGCCGGTGTTCAGTATGGCCAACATGGTCAAGCCGGGCCGCTTTGACATGAGCAGGCTCGACGAGCTGGAGGCGCCTGGGGTCAGCCTGTTCATGACCCTTCCGGGGCCGCTTCCGGCGCTCGACGCCTGGGACATGATGCTGCCGACGGCACAGCGGCTGGCCGAACTGCTCGATGCGCAGGTGCTGGATGAGGATCGCAACGCACTCGGCCGGCAGCGCATCGCACACCTGCGCGACGAGCTGCGCGCTTGGGATCGCGCCCAGGAACGCCGACGCATCGTGCCGGGACGCTGAGCAGGGCGCGCAAGATTCCGCTGGCCGTTTGATCCGCTCCCGGGAGGCTCGGGGCGAGCATCTGGTCGAACGAAGGGAAAGTCGCGGAAGCCGCCGTTGCGCTGTGCGCCTCGTGCTAGAGTAGCCCACCACGTCAGGGAAGCCGGCACCTCGTTCGATGCGATTGAGCTTTGCCAACGGCGAGCGGGGCGATCTGCTGGTCGAAGATTCGGTGACGGTAGGCAGCGCGGCGGGCAACGATCTGGTGCTCGCCGGGCGCGATGTCGCCGCGCATCACGCGCGCATCAGCGTCGGTCGGCGCGGAATCGTGCTGGAGGTGCTGGAGTCCGGCGCACAGACCCACGTCAACGCGCGGCCGATACGCGAGAAGGCCCTGCTTCACCTGGGCGATATCCTCTGCCTCGGTCGCAGCGCGATCCTGCTCAAGGCGGACCGCGACGACTCGGTCCAGGAGGCGCCCCCACCGTCGGCAAAGGACGGCGTCGCAGCCCCCGTCAGCCCGGCCGTGGTGGTGTTGCGCGGGGTCACCGGCAGCCAGGCCGGTCGCGCAATCCCGGTCAACCCGCGGCTGTCGATCGGCCGCGAGGCGTCCTGCGATGTGCAGATCGAAGCGGCGCAGTCGGCGCCGCGGAAAGTGAGCATCGAGTTCGCACGCGGCGCGGTGGTGCTGCGCGGCGGCGAAGACGAGAGCGAGGTGCGCGTCAACGGGATCGCGGTGACCGCGGCGCTGCTGCATCCGGGTGATCAGATCACGCTTGGGCACAGCCGATTCCTCCTCGAGGCGCCGAGCCTGATGGCGCCGTATGGCGACGAGCCGCTGCAGGGAGAAGGGGCGGCGCCGGTCGCACCGGATGCCGCCGGGGCGGCCGGGGAGAATGACTTCCAACATGCGGCCTGGTGGCTGGTCAGCGCCGCGGCAGTGGTTGCGCTGATTCTCGCGCTGCTGATCCAGCGGGGCCCCTGAGCGGCGGACTCGGAACGTCGAGCGCCTGCTTGCCTGCGTGTTGCACTGCGGCATAATGCACGCTTCCACCATCGAGCGAGGGCGCTGCCGTCGTGAGTCGCGCATACAACTTCAGCGCCGGCCCAGCTGCGCTGCCGACCGAAGTGCTCGAGCAGGCGCGCGAGGAACTTCTGGAGTGGCAAGACGCGCGCGCCTCGGTGCTTGAGATCAGCCACCGCGGCAAGGCCTTCATCGCCATGGCCGAGCAGGCGGAGCAGGATCTGAGGGAACTCCTCGCGATTCCGGCGGGCTACCGCGTGCTGTTTCTGCAGGGCGGTGCGAGCCAGCACTTCGCGCAGGTTCCGATGAATCTGGCCGGGCCGGAGGATACTGCCGACTACGTGCTGACCGGCGACTGGAGCGAAAAGGCGGCCAGGGAAGCCGGACATCTGCTGCGGGTGCGCATCGCGGCGAGCGGCCAGAACCGCGTGCCCGCGCGGGAGGAATGGGATCTCGATCCACGCGCCGCCTACGTGCACGTGACCCCGAACGAGACCATCCGCGGCGTCGAATATCACCGGATCCCCGACGTGGGCGAGGTGCCGCTGGTCGCCGACGTGTCCTCGACCATCCTGTCGCGGCCGCTCGAAATCTCGCGCTTCGGCCTGCTCTACGCGGGGGCGCAGAAGAACATCGGCCCTTCGGGACTGGTGGTGGTGATCGTGCGCGAGGATCTGCTCGAGCGCCGGCCGCGCGATCTGCCGGCGATTTTCCGCTACGCCGAGCAAGCGGCCAAGGACTCGATGCTCAACACGCCCAACACCTGGGGTTGGTACCTCGCCGGACTGGTATTTCAGTGGCTCAAGCAGCAGGGTGGGCTCGCCGCGATGGGCGAGCGCAACCGAGTCAAGGCGGAGCTTCTCTACGCCTGCATCGACGGCTCGGATTTCTATCGAAACCCGGTCGATCCGGCGGCGCGCTCCCGGATGAACGTACCGTTCACGCTGGCCGACCCAGAGCTCGATGCCCGCTTTGTGGAGGAATCGACCGCCGCCGGCCTGCTGGCGCTCAAGGGCCACCGCAGCGTCGGCGGCATGCGCGCCTCGATCTACAACGCGATGCCGCTGGAGGGCGTGCAGGCGCTGGTCGACTTCATGGACGATTTCGCGCGGCGCAACGGCTGAGGGCGGCGGCGTCGAAGCGCCGTCGGACCGGTTCCATCTCGAGGTGCGGCAACGCCATGTTTCTGATTCAAACGCTCAACAACATCGCCCGCTGCGGGCTCGACCGGCTGCCTGCCAATCTGTATCGGATCGCCAGTGAGGCGAGCACGCCCGACGCGGTGCTGGTGCGCTCGGCCGACATGCATGCGAACCCGATCGCGCCGAGCGTACTTGCCGTCGCGCGCGCCGGCTCAGGCACCAACAATATTCCGATCGTCGCACTGTCTTCGCGCGGCGTGCCGGTATTCAACGCGCCCGGCGCCAACGCCAACGCGGTCAAGGAGCTGGTGCTGAGCGGCATGCTGCTCGCCGCGCGCAACATCGCCGACGCGCTGGTCTTCGTGCATCAGCTCGAGGCCGGCGCCGACCTGGCGCAGCGGGTCGAGGCCGAAAAGAAGCGCTTCGTCGGCTCCGAGCTCGCCGGCAAGACGCTCGGCGTGATCGGGCTCGGCGCAATCGGCGTCAAGGTGGCCAACGCTGCGCTGGCGCTCGGCATGCGGGTGACGGGTTTCGATCCCTACATGACGATCGACGGTGCCTGGCAGCTTTCCTCGCAGGTCTCACGCGCCGGCTCGCTGCACGAACTGCTGGCAGCCTCCGATTACCTGAGCGTCCACGTGCCGCTCAACGACAAGACCCGCGGCTTGATTGGCGATTCCGCGCTGGAGCGGCTGCGTCCCGGCCTGGTGCTGCTCAATTTTGCTCGCGAAGGCATCATTGACGGGGCCGCGCTGCGCGCTGGGCTCGCCTCGGGCCGGATCGGGCGCTATGTCTGCGATTTTCCTGCCGCTGACCTGCTCGGCAATCCGTGCGTCATCGCGCTGCCGCACTTGGGCGCTTCGACTGGGGAAGCCGAGGAGAACTGCGCGATCATGGCGGTGGAGCAGCTGCGCGAGTTTCTCGAGCACGGCAACGTGCATAATTCAGTGAACTTTCCCGAGGCGCGCCTCGCGCGGATCGGCAGCGCGAGGATCTGCATCGCCAACCTCAATCGGCCCAACATGATCGGCCAGCTGTCGCAGGCGCTGGGCGGGGCCGGTCTCAACATCGCGCAGATGCACAACGTCTCGCGCGGTGAGCTTGCCTACAACTTGATCGACGTGGATTCGCCGGTGCCCGAATCGCTGCGTGAAGCGATTGCCGGCATCGACGGCATCCTCTCGGTGCGTGTCCTCGGAGAACCCACAGCATGAGTGAAGAACAGCCCGCCGACCCTCAGTCGTGCGCACCGAGCCTCGGTGAAGTCCGCACGCGCATCGACGAGATCGATCGCCGCATCCAGAGCCTGATCGCCGAGCGCGCCCAGTTCGCGCATCAGGTCGGTCGCGCCAAGGGCAAGCTCGCGGCGGCGGTGGACTACTACCGTCCGGAGCGCGAGGCGCAGGTGCTGCGCATGGTGGTCGACCGCAACCAGGGTCCGCTTGGAGACGAGCTCCTGGTGCATGTGTTTCGCGAGATCATGTCGGCCTGCCTGGCCCAGCAGGAGCCGCTCAAGGTCGGCTTCCTAGGCCCGGAGGGCACCTTCAGCCAGCAGGCGGTGCAGAAGCACTTCGGGCGCTCCGCGCACTGCCTGCCGCTCGCCACCATCGAAGAGGTGTTCCAGGAGGTGGAGGCCGGCAACGCCGACTTCGGGGTGGTGCCGGTGGAGAATTCGGGCGAAGGCACGATCCAGGTGACCCTCGACATGTTCGTCACCTCCGGGCTCAAGATCTGCGGCGAGGTAGAGCTGCGCGTGCGCCAGTACCTGATGTCGCGCACCGGCCATATCGAGGACATCGAGCGCATCTACGCGCACCCGCAGTCCTTCGCCCAGACCCAGGGCTGGCTGCGCAGCAACCTGCCGAAGGCTCAGAAGATCGCGGTGGCGAGCAACGCCGAAGGCGCCCGCCGCGCCCGCAACGCCGACGACGCCGCGGCGATCGGCGGCGAATCGGCCGGGCTGGTGTACGGGCTCAAGAAAGTCATCATGGATTCGATCGAGGATCGCGCCGACAACACCACCCGCTTTCTGGTGCTCGGCCGCCAGCTGTTCCCGCCATCCGGCCACGACCGCACCTCGATCCTGGTCTTCATCAAGGACCAGCCGGGAGCGCTGTTCAACGTGCTGAGCCCGTTTGCGCGCCACGGCATCAGCATGAACCGGATCGAGTCGCGGCCTTCGCATCAGGCCAAGTGGGAGTACGCCTTCTTCATCGACCTGTCGGGCCATGTCGAAGACGAGACCATGAAAGCCGCGCTGACCGAGCTCGAGGAGCATTCGGCGCAGATCAAGATTCTCGGTTCGTACCCGGTCGCGGTGCCGTGAGCTTCGACGCCGGGCGGCTGGCCAATCCGGCGACCGCGGCGCTGCGCGCCTACGACCCGGGCCACGACCTGCCGGTGCTGCGCCGCCGCTTCGGCGCGGCGATCGCCGAGCTGGGCTCCAACGAAAACCCGCTGGGCCCGAGCCCGCGCGCGCTGGCGGCGATCCGCGCGGCCCTGTCCGAAAGCTACCGCTATCCGGATCCGCGCGGCATGCTGCTGAAGCAGGCGCTTGCCGCCCGACTCGGCGTCGACCCGCAGCGTCTGGTGCTCGGCAATGGCTCCCACGAGCTGCTGATGTTGCTCGCGCAGTGTTTCGCCGATTCTGTGCATTCGGTGGTGTTTTCCCAGTACGGCTTCGCCGTGTTCTCGATCGCCGCGGCGGCCGCCGGAGCGCCGGCGATCGCGGTGCCGGCGCTGCCGCGCAGCCACGCGACGGCGCCGCTCGGCCACGATCTCGATGCGCTGGCCGCGGCCGTGCGGGCGGATACGCGCTTGGTCTACCTGGCCAATCCGAACAACCCGACCGGCACCTGGTTCGACGACGCGGCGCTCGCGGGGTTTCTGGCCCGCGTGCCGCCCGAGGTGCTGGTGGTGGTCGACGAGGCCTATCGCGAGTACGTCGACGCGCCCGGCCTCGACGGCGCGCTACGCTTCTCCGGCGCCCATCCGAACCTGATCGTCACCCGCACTTTTTCCAAGGCGCACGCGCTGGCCGGCCTGCGCGTCGGCTATCTGATTGCACACCCGAGCGTGGTCGGGGTGATCGAGCGCCTGCGCGAATCCTTCAACGTCAACGGCCTGGCGCTGGTCGCCGCCGCGGCGGCGCTTGGCGACGACGCGCACATCGCGCGCGTGCGCGCCTTCAACGCGGCGGAGCGCGCCTGGCTCGCGGCAGGACTTGCCGCGCGCGGGCTGTCGAGCCTGCCCTCGCAAACCAATTTCCTGCTGGTCGACTGCGCCGGCGACGCAGCCGAGCTCGAGCGCCACCTGTTCGAGCGCGGGGTCATCGTGCGCCCGGTCGCGGGCTATGGCCTGGGCGGCTACCTGCGCGTCAGCGTCGGCAGCCGAAGGGAGAACCAGACGCTGCTGGACGCGCTCGCGTGAGTCTCGACTGGATCAGCCAGCCGTGCGGTCCGCTGACCGGTGAAATCACGGTGCCGGGCGACAAGTCGGTATCGCACCGCGCCGTCATGCTGGCGGCGCTCGCCGAGGGCAGCTCGCGGATCGAGGGCTTCCTCGAAGGCGAGGACACCCGCGCCACGGCGGCGATCTTCCGCCAGATGGGCGTCACCATCGAGACGCCCTCGGCCGGCCGGCGCATCGTGCACGGCGTCGGTCTGCATGGCCTCGCCGCCCCATCCGGCGCGCTCGATTGCGGCAATTCCGGCACCGGCATGCGGCTTCTGGCCGGACTGCTCGCCGGCCAGCGCTTCGACAGCGTGCTGACCGGCGATGCCACGCTGGTGCAGCGGCCGATGCGGCGCGTGACCGAACCGCTCGCCGCCATGGGCGCGCGCATCGAGGCGCAGGCCGGCGATCTGCCGCCGCTGCGCATCGGCGGTGGGGCAGGGCTGGTCGGTATCGACTACCAGCCGCCCATCGCCAGCGCGCAGGTGAAATCGGCCATCCTGCTCGCCGGCCTTTACGCGCAGGGCGAAACCGTCGTGCGCGAAGTGCATCCCACGCGCGACTACACCGAACGCATGCTGGCCGCGTTCGGCTGGCCGGTACAGTTCACGCCGGGGCGCGTCGCGCTGGCCGGCGGCCACCGCCTGCGCGCGACCGACGTCGAGGTGCCGGCGGACTTTTCCTCGGCCGCGTTCTTCATTGTCGCCGCCAGCGTCGTGCCGGGCTCGCGCCTGCTGCTGCGCAGTGTCGGTCTCAATCCCCGCCGCACCGGCCTCATCGAGGCATTGCGCCGGATGGGCGCGGATATCCGCCAGCACGCGCCGCGCGAACAGGGGGGCGAAATGGTGGCCGATCTCGAAGTGCGCCATGCGCCGCTGCACGGCATCGACGTACCGGCGGCGTTGGTGCCGGACATGATCGACGAGTTCCCGATCCTCTTCATCTCCGCCGCCGCGGCGCAAGGCACGACCCGGGTGCGCGGCGCCGCGGAGCTGCGGGTGAAGGAGTCGGACCGCATCGCCACGATGGCGACAGGCCTGCGCGCGCTCGGCATCGCCGTCAGCGAGACGCCGGACGGCGCCGTGATCGAAGGCGGGCGCTTCGCCGGCGGCGAGGTGCCGAGCTACGGCGACCACCGCGTCGCCATGAGTTTCGCCGTGGCCGGCGCGCTAGCCGCGGAACCGGTGCGCATCCGCGACTGCGAGAACGTCGCCACCTCGTTTCCGGGATTCATGGAGCTGGCGCATTCGGCTGGCCTTGGTTTGCTGCATTCTCGTCGTTGACAACGCGAAAACCTGATCGCGAGGGTCCGGAATCCCGCCGTCAACGGGCTGCTTCGGTCACCGCCAAGGGGCAGTGCCGTGGATGCGGTGGCAGCGGCGCTGATGGCGGGTATCCCGGTAGCCCTCGCGCCTGCCGATTTCCAGCGGGCATACGGCAGTCGCTGCGGTCATTCGAAGCCGCTGGCGAAGATGAAGTCAGGGTCAATGCAGTCTTGCCACCACGGCGTCACGCCGGTGGCGGCGTCCCATTCTGCATCGGTGGGTGACGGGGAGCTCAGCTGGTTCGGACACAGGGTTGACCCACCGGGAAGCAGCGCCGACGGTGACGGTACCGCCGGTGGCGTGCCGGTCAGTCGGTTGCCGTTAACCCGAAACCCTTCCAGCGACGTCAACCCGGCCAAGGACGGAATCGAGCCGGTCAGGTGGTTGGCGGAAACATGGAAGTAATGGAGCGACGTCAAACCGGCCAGAGACGGGATCGAGCCGGTCAGTTGGTTGCCCTGAACATAGAAGTATTGGAGCGATGTCAAGCCGGCCAGGGATGGAATCGAGCCGCTCAGTTGGTTGCCGGAAACCTCGAAGAATTGCAGCGACGTCAGGCCGGACAAGGACGGAATCGAGCCGGTCAGGTGGTTGTAGTCAGCATAGAAATTTCCCAGCAGCGTCAAGCCGGACAACGGCGGGATCGAGCCGGTCAGTTGGTTGGAGCCAACATCGAGGTATCGCAGCGACGTCAAGCCGGACAAGGACGGCAGCGTGCCCACGAGATGGTTGTCGTACAAACTGACGCGAGTCACATGGTCGTTGCCGGCTTCGCAGGTGATGCCAAACCAAGTGCATTCGGTGCCGGCGGCACCGAGCCAGCCGCTGTGGTGGGTCCAGCTGGCGCCTTGGGTGCTGTTGTAGAGATCGACCAGCACCTGGCGCTCGGAAGCCGGAATATCGGCGAAGGCCGGCAGCGCGAAGGCCGCCGACGCCAGTGCGGCCAACGCGCCGCGCAAGAACTTCTGGAAACGAGTCATGACATACCCGCTGACCGACCAAGCCAGACCAGAAAGTACCGTACATCGCCGTTGATTGAAACCTGGAAGCCGGCGAATTCATCACTTGATCCGGGGCGAGCAGCACGAAGCTGAGGACGATCGAGCGCGGAGGCAGGGGCCGGCTCCGCACAGTCACCGTCCACGACGAGCGCGGCGCGTCTCGGTCGCGGGTGCGTCGGGTCGACCAGCGGCGATGGCGTACCCGGTGCCGTGCGGCCACCCTTCGCACTACAATCGCCGGCTTTGCGCGCCATCGCCCGCTGCCTATCGCCGCCGCATGCAGCCAGCCCGCCCGTCCATTCCCGTGCTCACCATCGATGGCCCGTCCGGGGCCGGCAAGGGGACGGTCACGCGTGCGGTGGCGCAGGCGCTGGGCTGGCATCTGCTCGATTCGGGCGCGCTCTACCGCGCCGTGGGGCATGCCGCGGGGGTAGCCGGCATCGACGTGGGCGACGCGGATGCCGGATGCGGCCGAGCGCTGTGCGCGGACGACGCGCATCGCCTTCCGCACCCCGACGGATGGCGGCGAACTGCGGCTGATCGTCGACGGCAGCGACGCCACCGACGCGATCCGAACCGAAGCGGCCGGGGCGGCCGCTTCGGCGATCACGGTCGTTCCCGGGTACGCTTGGCATCGCCGTCAGCGAAACGCCGGACGGCGCCGTGATCGAAGGCGGGCGCTTCGCCGGCGGCGAGGTGCCGAGCTACGGCGACCACCGCGTCGCCATGAGTTTCGCCGTGGCCGGCGCCGTCGCAACCGGACCGGTGCATATCCGCGGCTGTGAGAACGTCGCCACCTCGTTCCCCGGCTTCGTCGAACTTGCGGGTTCGGCCGGCCTGGATCTGCCCATCGACCGCGTCGGTTGAGCGCGGTCCCGGCCTGCCTTGGTTCCCTGACTGCCTCAGCCCGGGATTGGCCCCTGCCGGATTCCAATACGGCAGGCGCGCGAAAAGCACGCGCACTCGTGTGGCTGAGCATCCCTACCAAGGCCTCGCGCGCCTGTCCTGCAGGCGAAGTGGCCTAAAGCGCTCGCCCGCATGCTATGATCCCAAGCTCTGCGCGTCAATTTGAGGCAGCTGCAGCAGCAACGAAAAATGGGCGGCCGGAAGAATCCTTTGGGGCTTTACGGCGATCGCACCATTGCTCAATGCCAAGGGTTCAGAAGCCCGTCATCCACTTCAGGGAGCTTGCACATGAATTCTATTCGTCGTATCACTTTCGCCCGTAGCAGTCGAGTTCGCGCGATTCTCGCAGTTGCTTGTTTTTGTGTGGTTGGAATAGCCTTTGCCGGTAGTCCCGCATTGATCGAGATCGTGGACGCGAAAGCGCCCTCGGCGCATACGGTACTTGGTGACGCCGAACAGGGGCGTTGGCTCGCGTTCATCGATCCGCAGGTGCTTGTCCTTTCGAGCGCAACCCATGATCACCAAGTCGGTCCTACCGTGCACCCCGCAATCGGCGTGCGCTTCTTTGCCGATCTTCCCGAGCGCGGGCAGGTGGAATTGGTCATCGACGGGGTGATCGAGGTCGTCAAGGGCGTCACCACAATGACAGGCTCGCTGGGCGACGGTGCGGGTGGTGATTTCGTGCTTTCGCTCGAGGGCGACAAGTTGCTCGGCACCATTGATGACGGGGAATACATCTGGCTGGTGGAACCGCAGGAAAACGGCGGTCACTTGCTGCGCAAAGTGCATCGCGGTCTGATTCCTCGCGCGCCCGATGATGAGGTGGGTCATGGCCTGGGGACAGCGAGCGACGTCATGACACCGATGTCGACTCCGACGCCGATGGCGGGAACCAATGGTGGCGTCGATGTGCTGTTCCTTTACGCGAGCGATGTCACCAATCCCAGCCTGCGCGCAAGCGACATCGTCGGGCGCTTCACACAGGTGAGGAACAACAGCCTGATGTCGACCAATAATTCGATTACCAGCGTTGGCATCTATCCGGTCGCCAGCGCTTTTGCTGGATTGAGCCGGTCAGCAGTCCTGACCAAGATGCGGTTTCGCACCTCTCCATTCACGGAGCTGGACAACTGAATGACGCATACGAACGCGGACGTCGCCTTCCTGCTGGTGACCGAAGACTTTTCGGTCACCGGCGATGTGCCTGGCTATGGGCGAGTTGGTGGCTACGCATACGTCAATCAGCAAGGGCTCCCGTTTGGACTCTCTACGATTACCTATGCCTTGGGCGACAATACGGCCATCCATGAGTTGGGGCATGTATTTGGCGGTTGGCATGAGGACAATACTGATAGTGGACTTTTCCATCCAGTAGTCGCATCCGATTGCTCGTGGATGACGATCATGGGTGGGTACTTGCCGCCTTGCGCGTTCGACGGGCTGCCTGCTACGACCATACGAATCAACTACTTTTCCAATCCGGCTCTCGCGCCAGCGGCGGCAGGCGGTAACGTGATTGGCATACCGGGTCATGCGGACATGAAAAGCTGGCTCGAAAGCAACATGCCGACAGTCTCCACATGGCGGAACAACGGCGCGGCTCCGGCGCCCACCACGCCACCGGTGCTCTCGCATGAAAATCTGATGTGCTGGGGAGGCAACCTGATCAAGTGGACCGCTGTCTCCGGTGCTACGGAGTACCGCTTGTTCCAGTCGACATCAAGCAGCTTCGTTGCACCCACCCAGGTTTACCAGGGCAGCGGGACAACGCAACACGTGTCGGTTTCCACCGCCGGCGCGTATTATCGCGTTCAAGCCTGCAATTCATCCGGCTGCAGCCACCACGCAGGAACCGAATACGCGACATATTACAGCGGCTGTCTGTAGTTGTGTTGCGTCCGGGGTGTGGCTCGCTCACGCCCTAGACATTCCCGTAGGAGAAACGACATGAAGAGGATTTTGGGCCTGCTGCTGGCGCTGTGGCTCGCGCCGGTGTTCGCGCAGGAAGGCCCTGGCTATCCCTGTCAGGGTTGCGTTGACGACCAGCCGTTGTTCGAGATGCCGTCGTCCGCGCTTTGGTATGCGCTCGAGCGGCCGGGTACGGGGCTCAGCATCACGGTACAGGACGGGTTCTTGATCGGTGTGTACTACGGCTACACGCCGACCAGCGAATCCTTGTGGTACCTGTTTACCGGACCGCTGGAACGCTCGCAGGATGCGCCGAACCGCTTGCGCGTGACGGCCAATCTGCAGCGCGTGGAGAACGGCCCGTGCCTTGGCTGTGCGTATCGGGCGCCCGATTTCCTGCCCAGCCCGGGCGAGGCCGTACTGGAGTTCGACCAGGCCAACCATGCGACCCTGGTCATCGATGGTGGCGAGCCGTTGACCATGCTGCCGTTCATTGCCGGTGTCGGCTATACGCGCCTGTTTCCGAGCTATACGGACTACGACTTCCCCGACTTGAATGGAACCTGGGCCGTCGTGCACGAGATTCCGCAGGCGGACGGAAGCTTGCGCTATGCCTCGCATATCGGCGAGTTCCAGTTCATCCCGTACTCGATAGTCGATGAGCGTGCCGCTTGGGATCTGTTTGAGAACTTCGGGCCTGGCGACGGGTACATCGCATTGACTTTCGATTGCCGGCTCAACCGTGGCGTTCCCGGGCAAGTCGACCCCCATTCCCGCGCCGTACCCGACTGTTGGCTTAGCGATATCGTGAATTTGCCGAACGGTAATCCGATAGGCGAGCGTCTCTACTTTCCCGTTCCCTATGCCAACATCGGCGCCAGCCGCATTTCCGCGGTTCATCCACAAACCGGCGTGCGCCTGACGATGTATCGCCTGGAGTACGACTGATGAATCACCATCGTTTCTTGACGCGCTTTCTCGCGTTGATGCTGCTTGCACTTGCAGGTCTGCCTGCGTTGTCGTTCGCGCGCGGGCCGGACGTGCCCTGCACCGGCATCGTTTGCGAGCAGGTTCCCTTGTTCGACATGCCGGCTTCGGGTTTCTGGGGCAATCCGCAGGAAGTCGGCATCGGGATCCACATGTACGTGCAGAATGAGGTCATGTTCGGCATGTACTACGGCTACGCGCCGACGGGCGCGGCGACCTGGTACCTGTTCACCGCCCGCTTCGAGCGGCCGACCGACGCACCCGGCGTGCTGCGGGCGCAGGCGACGCTGGAGAAATATGGCGGCGGAAGCTGCATCGGTTGCGCTTACGCGCCGCCAGTGCAGGTTGCCTTGCCGGGTACGATCACGCTGACTTTCGACCAGCGCAATCACGGCACCTACCGCATCGATGGGGGCGAGCCTGTCCATATCGTGCCGCTGATGGCCAACTCGGCGGTGGCGGGCGAGTTCGCGGAACAGATGCAGTACGCGCTGCCCGATCCGGAAGGCGCATGGGTGCTTACGTTCAAGGCCGAAGCCGGTCAGGGCGCCGGGTTCGAGCGGGTCGCTTCGATTGCCGGCGTCTTCGGTGAGAAGCTCGTCCATCCGATCGGCGCGGGGCAGGCGCCGCGCAAGATCGCCT
This sequence comes from uncultured Dokdonella sp., assembly GCA_964582225.1. Classification (GTDB taxonomy): domain Bacteria; phylum Pseudomonadota; class Gammaproteobacteria; order Xanthomonadales; family Rhodanobacteraceae; genus Dokdonella_A. The sequence goes on from CAZORA010000006.1 coordinate 97,779, forward strand.
GGGTGTTCTCGGTGCTGTCGCCCCCGGACGAACCCTATCCGGTCGCCAGCCTCCAATGCACGACCTACGGCGACGAGAGTCCGCCGAGCACCATCGCGCTTACATGCAGTCTGGACGTCGGCTATGGCGCGGGGCTGTTCCCGGAACTCGCCGAAGGCGTCCGTTTCCCGCTGCCCTACGCCAACATCGGCGACGGGCGCATCGTGTCCAGGGACCCGGTCAGCGGCATTCGCCTGGAGGCGTTCCGCGTCGGCTACGACTGATCGCGCGATCGCCTGCTGCGGGATGGCGTGTGCGTGCGCACGCCATCCCTTTCCTGCCCGTTTCCGGAAAGGGCAGGGCAGGCTCGGGATCGTCACCATCCGGAACGGGCGTGGCGCGTCTCGGTCGCGGGTGGCGTCGGGTCGACCAGCGGCGATGACGTGCCCGGCGTGCCAGACGGTCACCTTTCGCGCTACCATAGGCGGCTTTGGTCACCCACACCATCACGCATCGCCGCCGCATGCAGCTAGCCCACCCGTCCGCTCCCGTGCTCACCATCGATGGCCCGTCCGGGGCCGGCAAGGGGACGGTCACGCGTGCGGTGGCGCAGGCGCTAGGCTGGCATCTGCTCGATTCGGGCGCGCTCTACCGCGCGGTGGGGCATGCGGCGGGCATCGCTGGTATCGACGTGAGCGACGCGGAGGCGGCCGAGCGCTGTGCGCGGACGACACACATCGTCTTCCGCACGCCGGCGGATGGCGGCGAGCTGCGGGTGATCGTCGATGGCCGGGACGCCACCGATGCGATCCGTACTGAAACGGCCGGGGCGGCCGCTTCGGCGATCGCCGCCATTCCCGGCGTACGCGCGGCACTGCTGGATCTTCAGCGCGGCTTTCGCCAGCCGCCGGGTCTGGTGGCCGACGGGCGCGACATGGGGACGGTGGTGTTCGCTGACGCCGCGCACAAGGTGTTTCTCACCGCGAGCGCCGAGGAGCGCGCGCAGAGGCGGCTTAAACAGTTGAAGGCAAAGGGGTTGCCTGTTAACCTTGCGGCCCTTTTGCGCGAAATTCAGGCGCGCGACGAGCGCGATGTCGCCCGCGTGGCGGCACCGCTGCGGCCCGCACCGGATGCGATCACCATCGACACGACCGGCATTCCGGTCGAGGCGGTGATTGCCCGTGTGCTGGCCGTCGTTCGTGGTGCCTGAAGGCGCAGAGGGAAGTCCGGCGGTGGTCGTCGGCACGCGCAGATGCGGCGTATTCGCATCCCTTGAAGGTGGGTCGGCTGCCAGGCGGTGGCGATCTGTTTCATTACGGAACCAACATGACTGAAAGTTTTGCCGAACTGTTCGAACAGAGCCAGCAATCGCTGAGCAAGCTGCGCTCGGGCGCCATCGTTTCCGGGGTCGTGGTCGACATCCGTCCAGACGTCGTGGTCGTCAACGCCGGACTGAAGTCCGAAGGCATCATCCCCATCGAGCAGTTCAGAAACGAGAACGGTGAGCTCGAGATCAAGGCCGGCGACATCGTCAAGGTGGCGCTCGACGCGATCGAAAACGGTTTCGGCGAGACGGTGCTCTCGCGCGAGAAGGCCAAGCGCTCGCTGGTGTGGGACGAGCTGGAGGAGGCGCAGGCTGCCGACAGTACGGTGACTGGGCGCATTTCCGGCAAGGTCAAGGGCGGCTTCACGGTTGACATCAAGGACGTGCGCGCGTTCCTGCCGGGTTCGCTGGTCGATGTGCGTCCGGTGCGCGACCCCGGCTACCTGGAAGGTAAGGAGCTCGAGCTCAAGATCATCAAGCTCGATCGCAAGCGCAACAACGTGGTGGTATCGCGTCGCGCCGTGGTCGAGAGTGAGTACAGCGTCGAGCGCGAGCAGCTGATGGAAAAGCTGGTCGAGGGCGCGGTGCTGAAAGGCGTGGTGAAGAATCTCACCGACTACGGCGCCTTCGTCGACCTGGGCGGCATCGACGGCTTGCTGCACATCACCGACATGGCCTGGAAGCGCGTGCGCCATCCGAGCGAGGTGGTCAACGTCGGCGACGAGCTGGAAGTGCGCGTGCTGAAGTTCGACCGTGAGCGCAACCGCGTGTCGCTGGGGCTCAAGCAGCTGGGCGAGGACCCTTGGGTCAACATCGCGCGTCGCTATCCGGCCGATACGCGCCTGTTCGGCAAGATCTCCAACGTCACCGACTACGGCTGCTTCGTCGAGCTGGAGCCGGGCGTGGAGGGTCTGGTCCACGTTTCGGAGATGGACTGGACCAACAAGAACGTCAACCCGGCCAAGGTCGTGCAGGTGGGCGACGAGGTCGAGGTGATGGTGCTCGACGTGGACGAGGAGCGCCGGCGCATCTCGCTGGGCATGAAGCAGACCACGGCCAATCCTTGGGAGGCCTTCGCCGCCATCCACAAGAAGAACGACAAGGTCAGCGGTACCATCAAGTCGATTACCGACTTCGGCATCTTTGTCGGGCTCGATGGCGGCATCGACGGCCTGGTGCACCTGTCGGATATTTCCTGGCAGAGCACCGGCGAGGATCTGGTTCGCAATTTCAAGAAGGGCGACGAGGTCGAGGCCGTGGTGCTGGCGGTGGATCCCGAGCGCGAGCGCATTTCTCTTGGCATCAAGCAGCTCGAACAGGATCCCTTCGGCCAGTTCATGGCGGCGCATCCGCGCGGCAGTATCCTGAACGGCACCGTGAGCGAAGTGGACGCGCGCGGTGCCACCATCGACCTGGGCGAGGGCGTCGAAGGCTACCTGCGAGCGAACGACATCGCCAAGGAGCGCGTCGAGGACGCCACCACCCGGCTCAAGGTGGGAGACGCGGTGGAAGCCAAGTTCGTCGGCATGGACCGCAAGGGCCGCACCCTGCAGCTGTCGATTCGCGCCAGGGACGAGGAAGAGCTGCAGTCGACGCTCGAGGAGTATCAGAGCGCCACAGGCGGCACCACCAAGCTCGGCGCGCTGCTGAAGGAGCAGCTCAACCGCTGACCCAGCGCAGCGCAAATCGGCATCGACCCCGGCCAGGGATGGTCGGGTCGCAGTCTGTCGAAAGATGTAGGTCCAACATGGCGCAGGGGCGCGCGCTTGCGCGGCGTCTCCTTCCAAAGCCGATTCGCGCGGACGTGAGTCGGCCTTGCCAGCCCAACCAGCAGTCAATCGCAATGACCAAGTCGGAACTGATAGAAGCGCTCGCGCGGCGCCAGAAGCACCTGGTGACTGCCGACGTCGAGCTCGCGGTGAAGAATCTGATCGAGCAGATGAGCGAGTCGCTGTCGACCGGCGAGCGCATCGAGATTCGCGGTTTCGGCAGCTTCTCGCTGCACTACCGACCACCCCGCATGGGCCGCAATCCGAAAAGCGGCGAGCCGGTGGCGCTGCCCGGCAAGTACGTGCCGCACTTCAAGCCCGGCAAGGAGCTGCGTGAACGCGTCAATCGGGCCGCGGCGACCGCCGGCGACGGCGAGCCCTGAGCGCGCGGGGGCACCTCGATTCGTAAGATCTTGGCCTTGGTTTCGGGCCGAGATGACAGGGCGATGCCCGTGGCCGCCCACGACGGCAGCAAAATGGAGGCGGCATGCGTCTGACGCTTGGCGTTTCGGTTCTCGTCGTGCTCGGGGCGGGGCTGCTGTTTGCCGCGCTGAATGGCGGGCGCGTAGCGATCGACTTCTTTTTCACCCATGTTGAGCTGCCGCTCGGCGCCGCCTTGCTGAGTGCGCTTGCGGCCGGCTGGCTGATCGGCGGCCTGGTGGTCTGGCTGAGTGGCGCGCAGGCGCGAAGGGACGCTGCCCGGCTGCGTCGTCGGCTCGCCGACGAGCGCGGTGCGAGCGAGCGGACGAGTGCATGAGCGAGCTGACGCTGCTGTTCTTGCTGTTGCCACTTGCCGCCCTGTCCGGTTGGGTACTCGGCCGCCGCCGCAGTGAGCGGACCTCGGGCGCGCGGGTCACCGAACTTTCCAGCAGCTATTTCCGCGGACTCAACTATCTGCTCAATGAAGAGCAGGACAAGGCGATCGAGGTCTTTCTCAAGCTTGCCGAAGTCAACAGCGACACCATCGAGACGCATCTCGCGCTCGGTAACCTGTTTCGGCGGCGCGGCGAGGTCGATCGCGCCATTCGCGTGCATCAGCATCTGATTGCCCGCGCTAACCTGAGCCGCGACGAAAAGACGGTGGCGATGCTGGAGCTCGGAGAGGACTACATGCGCGCCGGTCTGCTCGATCGCGCGGAGACTCTGTTCACCGATCTTGTGGCCCTCGACGCGCTGGCGCCACGCGCGCTCAGGCATCTCATCTCGATCTACCAGCATGAGCGCGACTGGGGCATGGCGATCGAGAACGCTCGGCGGTTGGAGGCGGCTAGCGGGCAGTCGCAGGCGAGCCTGATCGCGCAGTTCGATTGTGAGCTGGCGGAAGCCGCGCGTCTCGCCGGAGACGCCGGTCAGGCGCGGCGATTGATCGATGCCGCCATCGCGACCGACGCCGAGTGCGTGCGCGCATTCATGATTCGCGGTCACATCGAAGCCGGCGAGAAACAGTTTGACCGGGCGATCGACGCTTTCGAGCGAGTGGCTGAGATCGACGTCGACTACATGCCGGAAGTCCTCCCGGCCCTGCTCGACTGCTACGCCCATGCCGGGCGCATGGATCGGGCCGAGAAGTTCCTGCTTGCAATCACCGAGCGCTACCAGGGCGTCTCACCGGTGCTGGCGCTGGCGCGCGTCTACGCCAGTACCCGCGGCGAAGCGGCGGCGCTCGAGTTTCTGAACGAAGTTTTGCGCCAACGGCCAACCGTGCGGGCGCTGATGGCGCTGATTGACGTGCGCCTGCACTCCGCTGACGGTGAGTTCAGGGATAGCCTGCTCGCGCTGCGAGAGCTGACCCAGAAGCTGGTCGAGGGCAAGGCGGTGTACCGCTGCCGCCAGTGCGGCTTTGCCGCCAAGGCGCACCACTGGCAGTGCCCGAGCTGCAAGCAGTGGGGTACGCTGCGCCCGATCCACGGCGTGATCGGCGAGCAGGCCTGAGAAATGGCGGTCTGGCTGCCGCTCGCTGCGGTCGCGGTTTTCCTCGCCGCGCTGCTTCTGACCCATGCCGGTATCGGCTATGCGCGTCGACATGCGCTGCTCGATCTCCCCGGCGCGCGCCGCTCCCACCGCGAGCCGACCCCGCGCGGCGGCGGCATCGGTATCGTGCTGGCTGCCTTGATCGGCAGCGTGCTGCTGGCCGCGCTCGGTCTCGTGAAAATCCAGCCGGGCTTTGTCGGTGCCGTCCTGATCGTCGCCCTGGTCGGCTGGATTGACGACCATCGCGGCCTGGGACGGCGACTGCGGCTGCTCGTGCACCTGCTTGCGGGGCTGCTTCTGGTGAGCTCTTGGCTGGTCGATGCAACCTTCGCGTCCGCTGCGCTCGTGGCGGGCATGCTGGTCGTGCTGGCGGTCGCCTGGTCGATCAATCTGCACAACTTCATGGACGGCATCAACGGACTGCTGGCGCTGCAGACGGTTTTCGTGCTCGCGCTGGGCGCGGGCCTGCTCGCCGCGAGCGGCGAGCAGGATGCAGCCGTGCGCAGCGCGATCTGGGTGGCCGCCACGCTCGGCTTTCTGCCCTTCAATTTTCCGCGCGCGCGTGTTTTCATGGGCGACGTCGGCAGCGGTTCGCTGGGGCTGGTGATTGCGGCGCTTGGGCTGTGGTTGTGGCAGGGTGTGGCAAACGGCCTGGCGCTCTGGCTCGTCGCCTGTTCCGCTTTCGTGATCGACGCCAGCTGCACCCTGCTTTCACGTATGTGCGCCGGACGCCCTTGGTATAGTGCGCACCGCGAGCATCTGTACCAGTGGCTGGCGCGCAGCGGTCTTGCACACGTCGGTGCGGTCAGGCTCTTCATGACCTGGAATCTCGGCATCGTGCTGCCCTGCGTGATCCTGATCGAGTCCGTGCGTCCGCCGGTCTGGGCGGTCTGGACACTGACCGCTGCGCTCTACCTCGCGGGCGGAGTGCTCTGGCGTCTGGGCAAGTGGTACTGCCTGCGTCGGGTCGTCGCGCGGCGGAGGCAGACATGCTGCGTCGCCTGATCGCCTCGATCCACCCGCGGCTAGCGGTAGTGGCGCACGACATGCTGATGGTCGCTCTCGCCTGGACCCTGATCAGCATGGTGCGCTGGTCGATGGCGCCCAACCCGCAGGACGCCGCGACCTTCGGGCCGGAACTCGGCCTGGTGCTGGTGGCACAGGGCCTCATTTTCTGGTGGACGGGGCTCTATCGCGGCCTTTGGCGCTTTGCCAGCATGCCCGACGTCTGGAACATCCTGCGCGCCTGCCTGTTCGGCGCGCTGGCGGTGGCGCTTACGTTGTTCATTTACAACCGCCTGGTCACGGTGCCGCGTACCGTGCTGCTGGTCTATCCGGTGCTGTTGGCGACCCTGCTGGCCGGGCCGCGTCTGCTGTATCGCTATTGGAAGGACAGTCGCCTGCATTTCGTCGCCCGCATGCATAGCCAGCGCGTGCTGGTGCTCGGCGCGGGAAGGGCCGGCGACGCGCTGGTGCGCGACCTGCGGCGGGAGAATCATTACATTCCGGTCGGCTTCCTCGACGACGACCCCAAGCTGCGCGGTGCGCGCCTGCGCGGGATTGCCGTACTGGGCACCCTCGGTCAACTGCCGCAGATGGCGCGCGAAACGGCGGTCGACATGGTGGTGATCGCGCTGCCGAGCGCGAACAAGGCGCAGATGCACCGTGCGGTGGAGCTCTGCGAGGAGAGCGGTTTGCCCTTCCGTACCGTGCCGCGGCTGGAGGATGTGGTCGCCGGGCGCGCGAGCTTCAACGAGCTCAAGGAAGTCGCGATCGAAGACCTGCTCGGGCGCGAACAGGTTCACCTCGACTGGACCGCAATTCGCACCCGCCTGGCCGGGCGCCGGGTGCTGGTCACCGGTGGCGGCGGCTCGATCGGCGCGGAGCTCTGCCGACAGATCGCACGTCTGGGCGCCGAGTCGCTTACCGTCCTCGAGCAGAGCGAGTTCAATCTGTACACGATCGACCAGGAGCTGCGGCGCGATTTCCCCGACCTTGAGTGCAACGCCTGGCTTGGTGACTGTGGTGACGCGGCAGCCTGCGAGCGCGTGTTCGAGCGGGCGCGGCCAGAGGTCGTCTTTCACGCCGCGGCCTACAAGCACGTGCCCCTGCTGCAGGATCAGCTGCGCGAAGCGGTGCGCAACAACGTGCTGGCCACGCGCACCGTGGCGGAGGCGGCCCACCGTTGCGGCGCGCACAGCTTCGTGTTGATTTCCACCGACAAGGCGGTCAATCCGACCAGCGTGATGGGCGCCTGCAAGCGGGTGGCGGAGCTGCTCTGTCAGGACCTCGCGCAACGTTCACAGACCCGCTTCATCACGGTGCGCTTCGGCAACGTGCTCGACTCGGCCGGTTCGGTGGTGCCGCTGTTTCGCCAGCAGATCCGCGCCGGCGGGCCGGTGACGGTGACGCACCCGGAGGTCACCCGCTATTTCATGACGATCCCGGAAGCCTGCCAGCTGATCCTGCAGGCCGCGGTGCTCGGGCAAGGCGGTGAGATCTTTGCCCTCGACATGGGCGAGCCGGTGCGCATCCGCGACCTGGCCGCGCAGATGATCCGCCTCTCCGGCGCCCGTCCGGAGCAAGACATTGCGATCGTATACACTGGCCTGCGGCCGGGAGAAAAGCTGTTCGAGGAGCTGTTTCATCCGCAGGAGCACTACAGCGACACTGGGCACCCGAAGATTTTCCTCGCCCAACCGCGGACTCCAGCATGGAGTCTGTTCACCGCCCAGCTTCGGCTTTGTGAAGCTGCGGTGCACGCCTGCGACGAGCTGCAGCTGCGGCGCATGCTGGAGCAGATGCTGCCGGAATTCTCCAGCATCTCGCGCGCGGCTGCGCCAGGGACGGTCGTTTCCTTCGGTGCACGCATGAACAAGGACACGGCATGAGCCAGCGTTTGCGCAAGGTGGTCTTTCCGGTGGCCGGGCTCGGCACCCGGTTCCTGCCGGCGACCAAGGTGGTGGCGAAGGAAATGCTGCCGGTCCTCGACCGGCCGCTGATCCAGTACGCGGTCGACGAGGCCGTCGACGCGGGCGCCGACACACTGATCTTCGTCACCAACCGCTACAAGCACGCGATCGCCGACTACTTCGACAAGGCCTACGAACTCGAAGCGAAGCTCGAGCAGTCGGGCAAGGACGGACTCCTCGCGCTGGTGCAGGGCACGCTGCCGGCGCGCGTGCGCTGCGTCTTCGTCACCCAGCCGGAGGCGCTCGGACTCGGTCACGCTGTGCTGTGCGCGCGCCCGGTGGTTGGCGATGAACCGTTTGGCGTGATTCTCCCCGACGATCTGATCTCGACCGGCAGCGGTCCGGGCGCGCTGCGTCAGATGTCGGAGCTTTCAGCCGGCCGGGGCGGTGCCGGGGTGCTGGCGGTCGAGGAGATCCCGCCGGAACATTCCCGCCGCTACGGTATCGTCGACGTCGAGCAGATGGAGCAGGGCGCGGCGCGGATCCGCCTGGTGGTCGAAAAACCGGCTCCCGAGGATGCACCTTCCAATCTGGCGGTGGTCGGTCGCTACGTCCTGCCGAGCCGCATCTTCGATCTGCTGGAGAATACTCGTCCGGGGGCGGGAGGCGAAATCCAGCTCACCGACGCGATCGAGGCATTACTCGGCGAGCGCAGCGTGTTTGCCTATCGCTTCGCCGGCATGCGCTTCGACTGCGGCAACAAATTCGGACTGGTCCAGGCGACGCTGGCGATGGCGCTCGAGGACCCCTCGCTTGCCGGATTGACGCGCGAGCACATCCACCAGCTGATTGCGGCCGGCCGCGCCTGAGCCCATCGGACATGCCCAGGACATGAAGCACGGCCTCGCCTTCGCAGTGCTCGGTCTCGCGCTGGCGGCCTGTCAGAGCGTACCGCCGACGACGCAAGACGGAATTTCCGGGCGCGCTGCCGACGCGAGCCCGACGGTGACGACAAGCTATGACAACCACGCCCAGCGCGCTGCGATGCTGGCGACGCAGGCTCAGCAAGCAGTGCCGCACGTGCATGTCGACATCGCGTCCGGCGCACAGAAGGGCTGGTCGCTCTGGCATGTGCGTTATGCCGTAGAACCACCGCTCGAGGTGACCTGGGGGATGCGCGCAATCGAGGGCAGCGACGGCGCGGGTGCGCTGATCCCGCACCGGCTGCAGGTTGCAGGAGAGCCCGGTTCCGCCGGCAGCAGTCGCGGCGAGTGGCTGGCGCTGGAGGCCTGCACCCTGCGCGGGACGGTAACCGCGGCGGCAGCTCGCGTGCGCGTTGAGCCGGGCCTCTGCGCTGCCATTGTGCCCGGCGTCGGGCCGTTGGCGGCACTGCTGCCGCTGTCGATCGAGCGTGACGGCGAGTGGCTGCGGGTGGGCTTTTTCACCGATCAGGCGCGGGGCGGGGATGCCCGCATCGAGGCGCGGCGGGTGCGCATGTTCGACGGTTGGGTTGCGATCAACGGCAGCGGGCCGGATGCGCCGCCCGGCAACGATTGGCATCTCGATCGCGCGCTCCGCCTGGGTAGCGAGGGCGGTCGCGCTGCGGTGAACTGGCGCGACGGCAATCCCTCCGGGTTCTCGCTGCGACTCGAGCACGCGAGCTATCGTGAAGGCGAACTGGAGGTCCTGAAGCTTTCCGTGATCGCCGACGCCGACGGGCGCACGCTCGCATACGTCTGGGCGGACCCGCAGACGCCTAGCATCGGCATCAGCCTGGGCTGGCTTCAGGCCGGCCTTCGGCGCGAAAGCGACTGAGCGCAGATGGTTTGATCGTCGGCGCACCACCTGGGTCGGCGGGGCAGTCGGTGAACAGTTGTCTCCGCCTATTGCATCGTGCGGCGGGAGCACCGATGCTGCGCCGGCGCGATACGCTTTCGATGCAGAACAGGCTGCGAATGAGTCGCTACGTTGCGGAACTGTGCGTGCTCCCCAAGCGCGTTGCCGGTGCCTGCCGCGGTTTCGCCGGCTCGCGGTGGTTGCGGGGTGGCTTTTGGCGGCGCGGACTGGCCGGCGTGCTGCTTTGCGTCCTCCTCGCGGCTTCGCCGATCGACGCGGTCGAGGCGCCGGTCGGCGAAGTGGCGCCCAGCCGCATTCGGGTTGCCGCCGACAACAACTTTCCGCCTTGGCTTTACCGCGACGGCGACGGCAAGCTGCGCGGCTTCATCGCCGACGAGTGGCGTCTGTTCGAGCAGCATACCGGCATCGAAGTGGAGCTCGAAGGCATGCAATGGGGGCAGGTTCAGGATGCCCTGCGCAGCGGGCGCGCCGACGTCATCGACATGATCTACCGCACCCCGGAGCGCGAGTCTCTGTACGACTTTTCCGCTCCCTACGCGACCCTGCCGGTCGGTATCTACGTCGATCGGCGCATTCTCGGTGTGAAGGACGTGGCCTCGTTGCGCGGCCTGCCGGTGGCCGTCGAGCGCGGTGACGCCTGTATCGAGATGCTGCAGGCCCAGGGCATCACGGATTTGCGCGAGTATCCCGACTACCAGCAGCTGGTTCAGGCAGCGCTGCAGGAAGATCTGCGAGTCCTCTGCATGGATCAGAGCCCGGCCAATTACTTCCTCTACCGCAATCGCGCCCTGGATCGCTTCAGCTTTGCTTTCGTGCTGTACACGGGTCAGTTCCATCGCGCGGTGCGCAAGGGGGATCTGGCGACACTGCGGGCGGTCGAGCACGGCATGAGCCTGATCAGCGCCGGCGAGCGGGCGGAGCTCAAAGAGCGCTGGTTGAGCCATCCTTTCGTGTTGCGGCCGTGGTTGCGGCTCGGCGGGCTTCTTGCCGGTGGCGTGCTGTTGCTCCTGCTGCTCGGCCTGGGATGGGTACTGGCCCTGCGGCGCAGCGTGCGGCGACGCACCGACGCGCTGCACGCCGAGCAGCGCAAGCTACGGGCCCTGTTCAACGCGATTCCTGATGCGGTGCTGGTGAAGGATCGCGCCGGCATCCTGCGTGACTCCAACGATCATGCGCTGGCGCTTTGGGGCCTGAGCCGTGGGGATTACATCGGTCGCCACGGCGCGACGCTGTTCGATGCCGATGTGGCCCTCAAAATCCAGGCCATGGATGAGCAGGTCATGGGCGAGAACGCGCCGCTGAACCGCACGCTGTCGGTGCCCTCCGCGGATGGACGCGAGCGTCGGCTCGACGTGAGCAAGGTGCCGCTGCATGGAGAGGATGGCGCGGTCAGCGGTACGCTCACCGTGATTCGCGACATCAGCGAACGCATCCGCATGGAGGCCCAGCTCCGCCTGTGGGCTCACGCCTTTCGGCATGCGG
>CAZORA010000007.1:0-87839 GCA_964582225.1 uncultured Dokdonella sp.
GGCGCCGCAGCGCTGCGGCGAGGTCGGCGACGCGCTCGATCGCGGGCGGCGCCGCAACCCCGGGCAGCGCGACCGACGGCTCGCGCGCGGCAGCGGCGAGCTGCTCGGCGCTGGCGCCGGGCGTCAGCACCAGCAGCTCGCCGGCGCGGAAGGATTCGCGCGTCGAGGGCGGCAGCAGGCAGGCGTAGAGGAGCAGCGCGGCGAGCAGCTGCAGCGCAAGCCGCAAACCGCGCCGGCGACCGTCGCCGCGCCAGCCGCGAACGACGCCGACCAGCGCGGCGAGCGCAAGCAGCGCCACCGCGAGCGCCGCGAGGCTCACGGTCTGGCCTCCAGGCGCTCGCGCCAGGCGCGGCCCTGCGCATCCGCTGCGGCGCGCGGCGCGAGCGCCGCCGCCGGCAGCGGCAGCAGCGGCCAGAGCAGGGCACGCAGCCGGCCGCGGCAGTCGGCGCAGGCGGGATCGCGGCGCGCCGCGTCGAGCGCGAGAAGCAGCTCGATGGCGCCGGGCAGCGCGGCCCGATCCTGCCCGATCTCGCGCTGCAGGGCCTCCCAGTCCGGCTCGCCCGGCGCGTCGAGAGCGCGCCACAGGCGCGCGGCGCGGGCGTCCGCGGGCTCGGCGGCGCGCAGCGGATCCGGCGGGTCGACGAGTCCGGCACGCTCGCCGCTCAGCCGCCGCGCTTCGTCCGGGGTCGGCAGCTCGAGCCCGACCCGCGCCAGGTAGATGCGCTCCGCCTGCTGCAGCTGCTTGATCTTCTCCAGCGCGCGGTGCTCGTGCGGCAGCGCGTCCTCGGGACGGCCCTGACGCAGCTCGAGCTCGGCCTGCCACATCGCGCCGAGCGCCGCGCGCAGCACCTCCCGGGCCTGCGGATCGAACAGGGTCGCGGCCTCGGCGACGTCGTGCACGTGGCCGAACTCGACCGCGACCTCGCCGCTGCGGCCGAAGCCCTGCGCGGCCTCTGCCTCGTGCTGGTCGCCGCCGGGATCCGCGTCGCGGCCTTCGAACTCTTCGCCCAGAAACTCCCCGTAGCGCAGGCGCAGCAGCTTCTGGTCGACGCCGATCGCGTCGGAACGGGCCAGCAAGCGCGCCGGCTCGAGCTCCTCGCGCGCGGCCGCGAGCGCTTCGCTGTCGATGATGATCTGGCGCTGGCTGCGAAACCAGGCCGGCAGCGCCCGCTGCACCACGCCTTCCAGTCCGCCCTCTTCCGCCGCCGCGGCGGCGTCCGGCCAGCGCAGGATCCAGGCGGCGCTGCGGGTGGCGTTGGCTTGGGCCTCACGGCGATCGCGCACCGTCAGGTGCACGATCAGCTCGCTGCCGGGCTGCATGCCGAGCGCGGCCGGATCGAAATCGTGGCGGTAGCGTGCGCGCCGCGGCGGTGCGGCGCCGTCGGTGTTCTCCGTCGCGAGCTCGAGCGAGCTCTCGCTGAAGGCGATCGCCTCGCCGCTGCCGGCAGCGAGCGTCCATTCCAGCAGGGCGCCGCCGAGCCCGTAGTCGTCCTCGGCCTCGGCCTCGAAATGCCACTGCGATCGGGCGGGATCGTACTCGCTGCTCGCGTGCTGCGGCGCGAGGATGCGCAGCCGCGGCGGCCGGTCGGGGACGGCATCGAGGCGGAACAGGCGGTCGTCGGCGAGCGGCGGCGCGCCCGCCGGGCGCAGGCGATAGAGCAGCGAACTCGCGAGCTCGCGCTCGCCGCGCCAGAGGCCGTCGGCAGAATCGAGCTCGAGCCGGCTGCCGTCGTGGAACTCGAGCGTGACGCCCGCGGGACGCGGCCGCAGGCCGAGCCGCCATTCGATCTTCGAGCCCTCGGGCGCCGCGGCATCGAGCGCGTCGACCCGCCGCAGCGGCAGTCCGGTATAGGCCGGCGGCCGGATTTCGAGCTCGGCCCGAGCGAGCTCGCTGGCGGCGGCACGCGGCGACGTCGCCCGCGGCCGCGCGTCCGCGGCGGCTTCGTTCCGCGCGATCCAGCGCGCGCCCAGCGCGAGCAGCAGGGCCGTCGCCAGGCTCAGGGCCAGCAGGGCGCGGGGCCAGGGCGCGCGCGGATCCACGCGCAGCGTCTCGAGCCGCGCGCGCAGGCGGGCCTGCTGCAGGCGCGCGAGCGGACCCAGCTCGCCCTCGTCGCGAAACAGCAGCGCGGCGCTGTCCTCCATCTGCGGCGCCAGGCGATCGAGGCGGCGGGCGAGCCAGAGCGCATCGACCCGCCGCCAGGCGCGAAACGCGAGCGCCAGCGCGAGAGCGAAGGCCAACGCCAGCGCCGGCACCAGCGACAGCCATCCCGCGCGCACCGCGACCCAGGCGAGCGCCGCGAGCGGCGGCGCGGCGCAGGCCAGGTGAATCGCCGCGGCGCGCAGGCGCGCAGCGCGCAGCAGGCGGCGAAGCCGATTTGCCGCGCTCATCCGGACCTGCCCTGCCGCGCGGTGGCGAGCAGCCGCTCGAACAGAAACAGCAGCGCGATCGCGAGTGTCAGCCACGGGTCCAGCGGAACCGCGTCGCCCGCGGCGGCGGCCTCCCCTCGCGGCACCGAACCGATCCGGGGCCGCGCCTGCGCCGCGTCGGCGAGATTCGGCGCGGGCGGCGGCGCCAGCATGGCCCGGACGCGGGCCGGGAAGTCGGCCTCGAGCAGTTCGGGCAGGGACTCGGGGCGCAGCGGGCCGGCGAGCCGGAGCAGCCGCCCCGCCCCGCGCAGCTCGCGCGCCGCCAGCGCGCGGCCGTCGCGATCGCGCCACAGCGCCCCGTCCGCTGCCGGCCCCTGCATACCCTCGCCGACGACGAGGGCGCTGCCGCCGGCTTCGATCCAGCGCCAGACCCGCGCAGGCACGGGATCGTCCGCCCAGACCAGCCACGCAGTGCGGTCCGGCAGCGCGGCGTCGATCGACTCGACGGCGAGTTCGCAGCAGTCCGGATCGGCGACGTTCCAGGCGGCGACCAGGGCCTCGAAGACGTGCCGGCTCCAGGGATCCGCGGCGGGAGCGCGCAGCTCCAGGCGCAGCCGCGGCGCGGCGGCGGCGGGCGCGAGCGGCGTCGCGCCGTCCAGCACCCGCCAGTCGAAGGCGTGGGCCAGGCGCGGGCGTTCGCCGTCCAGGCCGGCGATCTGCCGCGGCACGATCAGCAGCGGGCGGGCTCCGCTCGGGAGGCCGGCGTCGAGCTCGCGCAGCAGGCTCCAGAAATCTCCTGCCGGCGGCGGCGACGCCTCGAGCGGCGGAAAGCCGGGAGCCAGCCAGCGCCAGGCGGCGCCGGGTGGGGCGCGCTGGGCGCGCGCTGCTGCGAGCTCGACGCCGGGCGCGACCAGCACCGCGGGGACCTGTGCCTCGCCGCGGCGCAGCACCGGCTGGGCCAGGAGCAGCGCCAGCAGGCCCAGGAGCAAAAGGCGCAGCAGGAGCAGCCAGGGGCGCTCCACGCGCAGGCGCCGGCGCGGCGCGGCCTCGACGTGGATCCAGCGCAGGGCGGCGAACTCGGCGCTGCGCAGCTCGCGCCGGCGCAGCAGGTGAAGCAGCAGCGGCAGGGCGAGCGCGGCGAGCGCGGCGAGGCCGAGCGGAAACAGCAGGGCGAAGCTCATCGCGCCACCGGCGCCGCCTGCAGCGCCAGCACGCGGCGCAGCGGAGCCTCGAGCCGGTGGTCGAGGGCGTGTTCGCAGTGCAGCACCCCGGCGCTGGCGAAGCGGCGCGCGAGCGCGGCGAGCGCGGCGCCGAAGCGGCGCAGGAAGTCCTCGCGGGCGCGCCCGGCGTCGATCACCCGCTCGGCGTCGGTCTCGGGGTCGCGCAGGCGCCAGCCGCCGCGCAGTGGAAAATCGCGCTCGTCCGCGCCGATCAGCTGGATCGTGCGCAGGTCGCGGCCGGCGCGGGCGAGGCGCAGCGCCAGCTCGACCGGGCCGGGATCGAAGAAGTCCGACAGCACCAACACCAGGGCGCCGCCGGCGAACCGCTCCAGCAGTGGCGCCAGCGCGCGCTCCGGCGGCCAGACGCCGCGCGCTTCGCAGCGCTCCAGGGTGAGCAGGCAGCGATCGCGGTGGCGGCTGCCGGCGCCGAGGGCGAGCGGCGCGCCGGAGTCGCCCGCGATCAGCAGACCGAAGCGGTCGCCCTGGCGCAGGGCAAGCTCGATCGCGGCGGCGGCGAGCGCGCGCGCGGCATCGATTTTGCGGTAGCCGGGCCGGGCGAGATCGGCCTGGCGCATCGAGGCGGTGGCGTCGAGCAGGATCCACAGCGCGAGCGCGCTGTCGCGCTCGGCCTCGCGCACGTACCAGCGGTCCGAGCGGGCGTAGAGGGTCCAGTCGATGCGCTGCGGCTCGTCGCCGGCGACGTAGGGTCGGTATTCGGCGAACTCGAGCCCGGCGCCGCGGCTGCGGCTCGCGTGCAGGCCGAAGCCGCTGGCGCCGGCGGCGCCGCGCGGCACGATGCGCAGGCTCGCGAGGCGGGCGCGCAGCTCGGCCGGAATCGGCTGCACCGGCGGCGCTCAGTCCGGCGCCGGCAGCGCCGCCAGCACCTCGCGCACCACTTCGTCGGTCGTGTGGCGCTCCGCCTCGGCGGCGAAGGACAGCAGCAGGCGATGGCGCAGCACCGGCGGGGCCAGCGCGTGGACGTCCTCGCGGGTCGCGGCGAGGCGCCCCTTGAGCAGGGCGCGGGCCTTGGCCGCGAGCACCAGCGACTGCCCGGCGCGGGGCCCGGCGCCCCAGCGCAGCCACTCGCGCACGGCCGGGATCGGGCTCGACTGCGGACGGGTGGCGCGGACCAGGCGGGTGATCCAGGCCAGCAGCGGTTCGCCGACGTGAACCTCGCGCGTCAGCGCCTGCAGCGCCAGCACTTCGGCGCCCTGCATCACCGGCTCGATCGGTGGCTGCGCGCGGCCGGTGGTCAGGGCCAGGATCGCGCGCTCCTCGTCTTCGCCGGGATAGTCCACCGCGATCTGCAGCAGAAAGCGGTCGAGCTGCGCTTCCGGCAGCGGATAGGTGCCGGCCTGCTCCAGCGGATTCTGCGTCGCCAGCACGAAAAACGGCTGCGGCAGCGCACGCGTGGCGCCGGCATAGCTCACGGTGCGCTCCTGCATCGCCTCGAGCAGGGCCGCCTGGGTCTTGGGCGGCGTGCGGTTGAGCTCGTCGGCCAGCAGCAGGTGGGTGAATACCGGCCCCGGCTGGAAGCGGAACGTACGCCGTCCGCTGGCCGTATCCTGCTCGAGGATTTCGGTGCCGATGATGTCGCTCGGCATCAGGTCGGGAGTGAACTGGATGCGGCGGAAGTCGAGCGCCAGCGCCTGGCCGAGCGCGCGCACCAGCAGCGTCTTGCCGAGCCCCGGCACGCCTTCGAGCAGGCAGTGCCCGCCCGCCAGCAGGCCGACCAGAAGCTGCTCGACGACGGCGTGCTGGCCGACCACCGCGCGAGCGATCGCCTCGCGCAGCGCTTCCAGCCAGGCCAGCTGCGCCTCGATCGCCTGTTCGCTCATGCCTGCATTGTCGGCCATGCCGCCTCCATCGTCGCGAGGGCATTGTCCGGGGCTTCGCGTCGGGCGCCCTGTGTGAAATGTCACGCCTCGCGCTGCAGCCAGAGCGCTCGTCCGCCCGAACGCACGGCGGATCGGCGCAGCGGCCGCGCACCGCGAGCCCGGGTCAGCTGGTCAATGCGTAGATGACGATGTTGACCGCGAACTTGGTGTTGTCTTCGGCGAGGAAGCGCTTGTTGCGCCAGTCGTAGTCCCACTCGCAGCCGTAGTCCTTGTTGGAGTAGAGGACGCCGAGGCGGCCGTCGATGTCGATGCCCTTGAGGTAGTCGTGGACCAGATCGTCGCCCCAGCCGTTCAGCTCGAAGCCGGTGGTGGGCGGGCCGTCGAAGCGGAAGAAGCTGGAGTAGACAGGATGATCGTTACGCAGCTTCGCCAACGCATCGGCGCCAAAGATGTCCGCCATCTCACGCTCGAAGGAGCGGGCGAACAGGCCGTCGATGTCGTGGTTGCAGTCGTCGACCAGCACGAAGCCGCCGTTGCGGACGTAGCGCTCGAAGTTGCGCCGCTCCTCGGTGCTGAATTCGACCAGCTTGTGGCCGGCCAGATAGCAGAAGGGCTCGAGCAGCATGCGCGGGTCGGCCAGCGGCAGCACCCGTTCGCGCGGGTCGACGCGCAGGCTGGTGTACTGGATCAGGGCGTCGAGCAGGTTCGAGGGCATGCGGGCGTCGACGTCCCAGTCGCCGGATTCGTACATCAGGCGGGTGAAGCGGAAGTCGAAGCCGGCCGCCGGCGCCGCGTCGGCCCGCGCGCGCGCGGCGAGCGCGCCGACGCCGGCGCCGAGCAGGCTCGCGATGAACTGCCGCCGCAGCATCGGGTCAGGCCGCGGCGGGCGCGCGCCGCGGCAGGCGGAGCGCTCGAGCCAGCCGGCACCTATACGGCGTCGGACAGCGAGGAGAAGGTGAAGTCACGAATCTTCATCGGCGGGATCATCATCACGAAGGGCGACTCGTCGTCGCCGACGCGAATCGGGCGGCCGATTTCCTCGACGTTGTTGAGCATGATGGCCGGCGACTCGTTGAAGCGGAAATTCTTGATCGGGTACCTGATCTCGCCGTTTTCGATGTAGAAGGTGCCGTCGCGGGTGAGTCCGGTCAGCAGCACGGTCTGCGGGTCGACCATGCGGATGTACCAGGTGCGGGTGACGAGGATGCCCTTGCGGGTGCCGCGAACCAGGTCCATGGTCGACTGGTCGCCACCGAGCATGATCAGGTTGCCCGGCTGGCCGAGCGCCTTCTTGCCCTGCTTCTGCGCCCAATAGCGCGAATATTGCAGGTACTCCACCTTGCCGGCGGTGACGATCGGCGTCTTCTCGCGCGCGAGGCCGCTTTGCGGATCCCAGGGCAGCGCGGCGGCTTCGGCGTGCCAGGGATCCGCGTAGACCGTGACCCGCTCGTCGAAGAGCTTTTCGCCGAGTTTGTTGCCGCCGCCCTTCTTCGACAGGAAGCTGCGCCCCTCGTCGGCTTGGCGCGCGTCGAAGCCGAACATCATGAAGCTCAGCAGCCCTGCGCTGGCGGCCGGCTCCAACACCACGGTGTATTTGCCGGGCTCGAGGGCGCGCGCGTCGACCGAGCTCTTCGCCTTGTCGATCGCGGTACGGATCTCGCTCTTGGCGTCGAACTTCGACACGTCGGCCAGGTTGCGCGCGACCCAGCCCGAGCCCTTGCCGTCTTCGGTGCGCACGGTGCAGGTGAAGTCCGCGCCGGTCGACTTCTGATAGCCAAAATTGCCGTTGCTGTTGGCCAGCGCCATGTAGTCCTGTGAGTCAGTGAAGAATCCGGCGGCGACCAGCTTGTCCTTGCGGCAGGGCTCGATGCAGTCGGCCGCCACCTGGGCGCGATATTCCGGGCTGATCGCGGCGGTGGCCGCGTGGAAGGTCGAGCTCGCGCGGTAGGCCTGCTTGGGGATCGCCGGCATGAATTCCGGGTTCTCCGGCGCGAGCCGCGCAAGCTCCTCGGCGCGGCGCACGGCGGCGACGATCGAGGCGTCGTCGAAGCGATTGGTGGTGGCGGTGCCGGTGCGCTTGCCGAAGGCAACCTCGACCATCAGGTTGGCGTCGTCGACGCGGCCCGAAGTAGTGACCGAATTCAGCGCGTAGCGCACGTTGCCGGCGCGCGAGCCGCCGAGGCTCGCGCTGCACTGGTCGGCCTTGGAGGCTTGGATCGCCCGGTCGAGAATGGCTCGGGCCTGCTCTTCGCTGTGGATGCTCATGCTTGTCTCCTGATCCGATGCCGCAACCGACCGCGCCGGCTGGCGCGTCACCTGCGGTTCGCCGGTTCCGTTGGCCGGCCTCAGCCGAGGCTGCGGGCGGTATTGATGACGTTCACGCCGTTGAAACGCGCGGTGGCGGAGCCGTGCGAGACGGCCGACACCTGGCCAGGCTGGCCCTTGCCGTCGAAGAACGAACCACCGAGGCGATAGTCACGCTCATCGCAGACGCCGGCGCAGGAGTTCCAGAACTCCGGCGTGCGAATCTGGTAGGCCACATCCTCGAGCGGGCGGGTGACTTCGCCGTTCTTGATCTCGTAGAACAGCTGGCCGCCGAACTGCGCGTTGTAGCGCTGCTGATCGATCGAGAAGGAGCCGTCGCCGATGATGTAGATGCCATCCTCGACGTCCTTGATCATCTCGGCTGGAGTCAGCTTCTTCGCGCCGGCAGCGAGCGAGACGTTGGCCATGCGCTGGAACTGCACGCTCGACCAGGAGTCGGCGTAGCAGCAGCCCTGCGACTCCTTGAGGCCGAGGATGTGCGCCTGGTCGCGGATCACCTGGTAGTTGACCAGGATGCCGTCCTTGATCAGGTCCCACTTCTGCGCCTTGACGCCCTCGTCGTCGTAGCCGACCGCACCGAGCGAGCCGGGCTGGGTCTTGTCGGCGAAGATCGTCACCTGCTCGCTGCCGTAGCGGAACTTGTCCTTCCACTTGTCGAGCGTGGCGAAGCTGGTGCCGGCGAAGTTCGCCTCGTAGCCGAGCACGCGATCCAGTTCCAGCGGGTGACCGACCGACTCATGGATGGTGAGCCAAAGGTGCGAGGGATCGAGCACCAGGTCGTATTTGCCGGGCTTGACCGAAGGCGCGGAAAGTTTCTCTCGGGCCTGCCTGGCGGCCGCCACGGCGTCGGCGCGCATGTCGTAGGAGTCTCGATAGAGCACGGCGCCGCCGGGCAGCTCCACCCGGTCGGCGGGCTTCGCGTCGAGATATTCGAAGCCCATGCCGCGCGGCGCGGAGAGCCCGCCGCGGCTGCGGAACTTGCCGCTGGCCTGGTCGATCGCGGTGACGCTCAGGGGCGCCCAGATGCGGTGGATATCCTGATCGATGTAGGAGCCGTCGGTCGAGGCGAAGTATTTCTGTTCGTTGACCGCGAACAGGATCGAGTTGACGAAGTTCGCACCGGCTTCGAGCGCCGCGGCGTTGACGCCGAGCAGCAGGTCGACCTTGTCCTTGATCGGGACCTGCATCGCGTTCTTGACGATGGGCGTCGCCCAGCGCACCTCGCCCACGCCCTTGACCGGCGCCAGCTCGACCGGCTTGGCCTGCAGGCGCGAGTTCGCCTTGGCGACGGCGAGTGCCTGGCGGGTAGCCGCGGCGACGCCGTCGGCGTCGAGTTCGTTGGTCGCGGCGAAGCCCCAGGTGCCCTTGGCGAGCACCCGGATGCCGACGCCGATCGACTCGGTGTTGACGATGTTTTGCACCTTGTCCTCGCGCGTCATCACGAACTGGCGCAGATAGCGGCCGATGCGCACGTCGCAGTAGCTGGCGCCGCCTTCGCGCGCCGCGCTCAGCGCGACGTCGGCGAGGCGCTTCTTGACGACCGGGTCGAGCGTGCCCAGGAGCTCCTCGGCGGCGATCGCGCGCCCGAAAGGCAGGGGCAGCAGCAGGCCGCCGAGCCCTGCTCCAGTGAGCCTCAGAAAGTCGCGTCGGTCCATTGCCTCGCTCCGCTGCTTGCATCGGGATCGGCCCATGTTGGCGCAGCGCGGGTTCGGCGGAGCGTGTCGAAAGGCATGGTGAAACCAGCCCCCAACGCCCGCGAACGCGATCCGGCTTTTACTTCCGTCCGTCGGCGGCCTGCTAGGCTTGGTCGGCGACCATCCACATCTTCGCGCCGGCCGCCGCGCATTCAGCCACCGGCGCCGCAACCGACATGGAAATCAGTAAAACCTTTCGCATCGAGGCGGCGCACCGCCTGCCCAACCTGCCGGACGGACACAAGTGCGCGCGCCTGCACGGGCACTCCTTCGTGATCGAGGTCCACGTGCGCGGACCGCTCGACCCGCGGCTCGGCTGGGTGATGGACTTCGCCGAACTCAAGACGGCCTTCGCGCCGCTCTTCGAGCAGCTCGACCATCGCTATCTGAACGAGATCGAGGGCCTGGAAAACCCCACCAGCGAGAATCTGGCACGCTGGATTTGGGAGCGACTGCGGCCGGCCCTCCCCCTGCTCAGCGGCGTACTGGTGCGCGAGACCTGTACTTCTGCCTGCCGCTATACCGGCGACGACGGGGTCTGATCGTTCGATTTCTGCGCCGCAACACAAATGCACCAGACGCAGGTCATGAACTGACCCCCATCGCTCCACGTATGGTTATAGAGCGTTCATGTTTTATGTTGCGCCGCACAATTTTCCTCGCTAGACTGCATCCACAGTCAATCAACGCGGAGGGAAATCACCATGTTCGAGCAGATCAACACGCAGTCGCTGAACCTCGGCAAGACCTATGCCGACGCTTTCGTCAAGGCGCAGGGCCTCGCACTGGCGAGCTTCGAGCGCATCACGGAGCTGAACCTCAAGACCTTCGAGGATCGCATGAAGGCCTCCGTCGACTTTTGGAGCGCCGCTGCCGACGTGCGCGATCTCGACGGCGCCAAGGCCATCTGGCCGAAGGGCGTGCAGCTGGCGAAGGAGAGCGCCGAGAAGTTCTATGCCAACGGTCAGGAAGTGCTGAACGTCTCGCTGAAGACCAGCGAGCAGATTGGTTCGCTGGCCAAGGGCTCGCTGGAAAACGTCACCGAGGCCTTCAACAAGGAAGCCTCTGCGACGGCCAAGAAGGCGCGCTGAGCAACGTCGCTTTCGATCCCAGAGAGGCGCGTCGTCGGGTCTTCCCCTTGAGCCGATGACGCAAGTTCGGGCCGGACTTCGTTCCGGCCCGTTTTTTTGTCCGCCCGAACGACGACCGGCCGCGGGCCGCCCGCCTGCGACAAAATGCCGCCGGCAGCGACCCGAGCTTGCGCGCTGGAACGACGGGACATGAGGCCCTTCGCGTTGCGCATCGAGTCGGTAATTTGTTAAACTTGAAAGGCTTTGGATGGAGCTGCTTCGCGCTTACGCAGCACTCCGCCTGAATCGAGAGTTCCGGGTGCGCAATTCCATCGCCTACGGCTGGCAGGTGGCAAGACGCACCGCGACCCTGCAAATCGGCGCAACCGTCGCGGCAGCCGTTGTCGCGAGCGGTTTCGGCTGGCACACAGGGCTTGCGGCGCTCGTCGGCGGCGGCATCGTGAGCGTCGGCAACCTGCTGTTCGCGTTGCGGCTGTTTGGCCGTGGCGTGGTTTCCGCGCGCGTAGCGCTGCGGTCGGCCTGGGCGGCGGAGCTCCTGAAATGGCTGTGGCTGTGCGCGACGTTGTTTGTCGCCATCGCCGTTTGGAAGCTGTCGTTTGCCGGCCTGATCACCGGCATTCTGGCGGCGCAGTTCGCATTTTGGATCGCCCTTCCAGCAACCAGGTAAGACGATGGCCAGCGAAGACGCAGCCGGCGCCCCCGACATGACCGGCTACATCCAGCACCACCTGCACCACTGGCAGGTGCCGATCGGCGATAGCGGCAGCTCGTTCATGGTGCTGAACGTCGACACGCTGATCTTCACCGTGGTCAGTGCACTGGTCTTCATGGCGCTGTTCGTGTTCCTCGCGCGCCGCGCGACCGCGGGCGTCCCCGGCACCCTGCAGTCGATGGTCGAGGCCGTGGTGCTGTTCGTCGACGGCCTGGTCAAGGAAACCTTCCACGGCAAGAGCCAGCTGATCGCGCCGCTCTCGCTGACCATTTTCGGCCTGATCTTCTTCATGAACTTCCTCGATCTGCTGCCGATCGACTTCTTCCCCTGGCTGTGGGCGGGCGCCACCGAGATGGCCGGTGACGATCCCGCACACGCCTATCTGCGCATCGTGCCGACCGCCGACCTGAACACCCCGCTGGCGATGGCGCTGGCGGTATTCCTGCTCACCCAGTACGTCGGCCTCGCCCACAAGAGCGTGGGCAAGTTCTTCGCCGAGTTCTTCACCGCACCGTTCCACGCCGAAGGCGCGGTCGGCAAGATCCTGCTCGCCGCGCCGAACCTGCTGCTGCGACTGATCGAGGAAGCGGTGCGCCCGGTCTCCCTCAGCCTGCGACTGTTCGGCAACATGTACGCGGGCGAGCTGGTTTTCGTTCTGATCGCCGTGATGACCCTGGGTTCGGCCCTGTCGCACGGCTCGACCTGGCTGCTCGGCATCAGCCAGTTCATCTCCGGCTTCGGCTGGACCGCGTTCCACATCCTGATCATCACACTGCAGGCCTTCATCTTCATGGTCCTGTCGATCGTGTACCTCAGCATGGCCGCGGAAAGCCACTGACCGCTGTTTCGTTCCACCAACCCCGCTACTGAACCACGGAGAAAGAAATGGAAACCATCGCCACCATGGCCCAGGTCGCCGACGTGCTGGGCATGACGGTCATCGCGGCCGCGCTGCTGATCGGCCTGGGCGCCCTCGGCACCGCCATCGGCTTCGCCATCCTCGGCGGCAAGTTCATCGAGGGCTCCTCGCGCCAGCCGGAGCTGACCCCGATGCTGCAGACCAAGATGTTCATCGTGGCCGGCCTGCTCGACGCGGTGCCGATGATCGGCGTCGCGATCGCGCTGCTGCTGCTGTTCGCCAACCCGCTGCTGGCGGTGCTCGGCGTCAAGTAATCATCCGGTACAGCGGCGGCGACGCCGCCGCCTTTCGGGAGCAACGAGATGGGTCTCAACATCACCCTCGTGGTCCAGGGCCTGGCGTTCTTCGCCGTGGTCTGGGTGGTCATGAAGTTCGGCTGGCCGCACATCATCGGCGCCATCGAAGAGCGTCAAAACAAGATCGCCGAGGGGCTTTCCCAGGCCGAGCGGGCGCGCAAGGATCTCGCCGACGCCGACGCCAAGGTGGCCGAGGAGATCAAGAAGGCGCGCGCGGAAGCCGCCTCGATCATCGACAAGGCCAATCAGCAGGCCAGCCAGATCGTCGACAAGGCCCGCCAGGACGCGATCGTCGAAGCGACCAAGCAGAAGGCGGTCGCCGCCGCCGACATCGAGGCGCAGGCCCACCGCGCCCGCGAGGAGCTGCGCGGCAAGGTCGCCGCGCTGGCGGTGGCCGGCGCCGAGAAGATTCTGCATCGCGAAATCGACGCCGGCGCCCACAAGGCGCTGATCGACGAACTCGTGACCGAGATCTGAGGCGATGTCCAACGCACTGACCCTGGCCCGCCCTTACGCCCGCGCCGCCTTCGAGCTGGCGCGGCCGGCCGGCACCCTCGCCGACTGGTCCGCGCGCATCGGCTTCGCCGCCGAAGCCGCGGCCGAGCCGCAGGTGACCGCCCTGTTCGGCGACCCGCGCGTCGGCCCGGACGAGCTGGTCGGCCTGCTGCTGCCGCCGGGCGAGGCGGGCGACTCCGTTTTCGCCCGCTTCCTCCAGGTGCTGGCGGAAAACGGCCGGCTGCGCGTGCTGCCGGAAGTGGCGGCGCTGTTCGAACAGCTGCGGCAGGACGCCGAGCGCAGCCTCAAGGTGCGCGTGCGCTCGGCGGCACCGATCGACGCGGCCGAACTCGACAAGTTGAAGGCGGCACTGAAGCAACGCTTCCAGCGCGAGATCGAGATCAGCCAGTCGATCGACCGCGAGGTTCTGGGCGGCGCAATCATCGACGCCGGCGATCTGGTGATCGACGGCTCGGTGCGCGGACGCCTGGCGCGGCTGGAGCAAGCGCTGACCCACTAGCAATGCACGACCGTGCCGGCCCTCTGGCTTGTGCGGCAGCAAGACCAACCACATTCATGGGCCGCCGCAGCGGCGCGTGACACAGGAAACGAGCATGTCGACCACGATCAATCCGTCCGAAATCAGCGAACTCATCAAGAGCCGCATCGAGAAGTTCAAGTTGTCCGCCGAGGCGCGCAACGAAGGCACGCTGACCAGCGTGTCCGACGGCATCGTACGCATCCACGGCCTGAACGATGCGATGTCGGGCGAGATGATCGAACTGCCCGGCAACACCTTTGCGCTCGCGCTCAACCTCGAGCGCGACTCGGTCGGCGCGGTGGTGCTGGGTGACTACGAGCACCTGCGCGAAGGTGACACCGCCAAGACCACCGGCCGCATCCTCGAAGTGCCGGTCGGCCGCGAACTGCTCGGGCGCGTGGTCGATGCACTGGGCAACCCGATCGACGGCAAGGGTCCGATCAACGCCGCGCAGACCTCGCCGGTGGAAAAGGTCGCGCCGGGCGTGATCTGGCGCAAGTCGGTCGACCAGCCGGTGCAGACCGGCTACAAGTCGGTCGACTCGATGATCCCGATCGGCCGCGGCCAGCGCGAGCTGATCATCGGCGACCGCCAGACCGGCAAGACCGCGCTGGCCGTCGACACGATCATCAACCAGAAGGATTCGGGCATCAAATGCGTGTACGTCGCGATCGGTCAGAAGCAGAGCTCGATCGCCAACGTGGTGCGCAAGCTCGAGGAGCACGACGCAATGGCGCACACCATCATCGTCGTCGCCTCGGCCTCCGAATCAGCGGCCATGCAGTACATCGCGCCCTACTCCGGCTGCGCCATGGGCGAGTTCTTCCGCGACATCGGTGAAGACGCCCTCATCATCTATGACGACCTGACCAAGCAGGCCTGGGCCTACCGTCAGATCTCCCTGCTGCTGCGCCGCCCGCCGGGCCGCGAAGCCTACCCGGGCGACGTGTTCTACCTGCACAGCCGCCTGCTCGAGCGCGCCTCGCGCGTCAGCGAGGCCTGGGTGGAGAAATCCACCCATGGCGCGGTCAAGGGCCAGACCGGCTCGCTGACGGCGCTGCCGATCATCGAGACCCAGGCCGGCGACGTCTCGGCCTTCGTGCCGACCAACGTGATCTCGATCACCGACGGCCAGATCTTCCTCGAGACCGACCTCTTCAACGCCGGCATCCGCCCGGCGGTCAACGCCGGCATCTCGGTGTCGCGCGTCGGTGGCGCGGCACAGACCAAGATCGTCAAGAAGCTCTCCGGCGGCGTCAAGCTGGCCCTCGCCCAGTACCGCGAGCTGGCCGCCTTCGCGCAGTTCGCCTCCGACCTCGACGCGGCCACCCGCGCCCAGCTCGACCGCGGCCAGCGCGTCACCGAGCTGATGAAGCAGAAGCAGTACGCGCCGCTGTCGATCGCCGAGCTTTCGCTGTCGCTGTACGCGGCCGAAAAGGGCTACCTGGACGACCTGCCGGTGGCGCAGATCCTGCCCTTCGAGACCGCGCTGCACGCGCACTTCCACGGCAACTACGGTGACCTGATGAAGAGCATCGTCGCCAGCGGCGACTGGAACGCCGAGATCGAGGCCAGCTTCAAGAAGGGACTGGAAGAGTTCAAGAAGACGGGCAGCTGGTAAACGGTCCGCCGCACGACCGCACGCGCGGTCGTCGCGGCCCCGGCTGATCCGTTCCGCAGGCACAGCGAGCACAGAGCATGGCAGGCGCAAGAGAAATCCGCACCAAGATCAAGAGCGTGCAGAACACCCGCAAGGTGACCAGCGCGCTGCAGATGGTCTCGGCCTCGAAGATTCGCCGCGCGCAGGAGTTGATGCGCGCCTCGCGGCCCTACGCGCGCGCCATGCGTCAGGTGATCGGCCATCTGGCCCGCGCCAACACCGAGATCAAGCATCCGTTCCTGGCCGAGCGCAGCGAGATCAAGCGCGTCGGCTACCTGATCGTGTCGACCGACCGCGGCCTCTGCGGCGGCCTCAACTCGAACCTGTTCCGCACGCTGCTGGCCGAGATCCGCGACTGGCACGCCAAAGGCGTCGAGGTCGATGTGGTGTGCATCGGTCAGAAGGCGACCCAGTATTTCCGCCGGCTCAAGGTCAACATGGTCGGCAGCGTGACCAACCTCGGCGAGAAGCCGCAGGTTGCGCAGCTGATCGGCGTCATCAAGGTGATGCTCGACGGCTATGCCGTCGGCACGCTCGATCGCCTGAATCTGGCCTACAACGATTTCGTCAACACCATGGTGCAGCGCGTTGCGGTGGTACCACTGCTGCCGCTGCCGCCAGCCAACGATCTGCAGTCAGCGCACGGCTGGGACTACCTCTACGAGCCCGACGCCGAGACCGTACTCGAGCACGTGCTGACGCGCTACATCGAATCGCTGGTGTATCAGGCGACGCTGGAAAATCTAGCCAGCGAGCACGCCGCCCGCATGGTGGCGATGAAGAGCGCCTCGGACAACGCCGACAAGGCCATCGACACCCTGACCCTGGTCTACAACAAGGCGCGGCAGGCTGCGATCACCCAGGAAATTTCGGAGATCGTCGGCGGTGCGGCAGCGGTGTAAACGCGATCGTCCTTGATCGCGAAGATCAAGAAGCGGCCATCCATGGCCGCACTTTTCAACAACGGCACGGCCTCGGCCATGTCATGACAGATTCAAGAGAGTTATCCGGAGCAGTCCCATGAGCCAAGGCAAAGTCGTCCAAATCATCGGCGCCGTCGTCGACGTCGAGTTTCCGCGCGAGTCCGTGCCGAAGGTGTACGACGCGCTCAAGGTGGAAGGCACCGCCGCGCCGATCACCCTGGAAGTCCAGCAGCAGCTGGGCGACGGCGTGGTGCGCACCATTGCGCTCGGTTCGACCGACGGACTGAAGCGCGGCCTGGTGGCGCACAACACCGGCGAAGGCATCAAGGTGCCGGTCGGTCAGGCTACGCTCGGTCGCATCATGGACGTGCTCGGCAACCCGATCGACGAAGCTGGCCCAATCGGCGAGAAGGAGCGCTGGGTCATCCACCGTGCCGCACCGGCCTACGCCGATCAGGCGATGGCCAACGAGCTCCTGGAGACCGGCATCAAGGTCATCGACCTGATCTGCCCCTTCGCCAAGGGCGGCAAGGTCGGCCTGTTCGGCGGCGCCGGCGTCGGCAAGACCGTCAACATGCTCGAGCTGATCAACAACATCGCCACCCAGCACGCCGGCCTGTCGGTGTTCGCCGGCGTCGGCGAGCGCACCCGCGAAGGCAACGACTTCTACCACGAGATGATCGACGCCGGCGTCGTCAAGCTCGACGACAAGTCGCAGTCGAAGGTGGCGATGGTCTACGGCCAGATGAACGAGCCGCCCGGCAACCGCCTGCGCGTCGCCCTGACCGGCCTGACCATGGCCGAGTACTTCCGCGACGAGAAGGACGCCAGCGGCAAGGGCAAGGACGTGCTGCTGTTCATCGACAACATCTACCGCTACACCCTGGCCGGCACCGAGGTTTCGGCCCTGCTCGGCCGCATGCCCTCGGCGGTCGGCTACCAGCCCACCCTGGCGGCGGAAATGGGCGTGCTGCAGGAGCGCATCACTTCCACCAAGACCGGCTCGATCACCTCGATCCAGGCGGTCTACGTGCC
Organism: uncultured Dokdonella sp.; assembly: GCA_964582225.1. Classification (GTDB taxonomy): domain Bacteria; phylum Pseudomonadota; class Gammaproteobacteria; order Xanthomonadales; family Rhodanobacteraceae; genus Dokdonella_A. Next base: position 17,117 of record CAZORA010000007.1, read on the forward strand.
GGCCGACGACCTCACCGACCCCTCGCCGGCGACCACCTTCGCCCACCTCGACGCCACCGTGGTGCTGTCGCGCAACATCGCCGCGCTGGGCATCTACCCGGCGGTCGACCCGCTGGATTCGACCAGCCGCCAGCTCGACCCCAACGTGATCGGCGTCGAACACTACGAGACCGCGCGCCGCGTGCAGGGCACCCTGCAGCGCTACAAGGAGCTGAAGGACATCATCGCCATCCTCGGCATGGACGAGCTGTCCGAGGAAGACAAGCAGACGGTCTCGCGCGCGCGCAAGATCGAGCGCTTCTTCTCGCAGCCCTTCACCGTGGCCCAGGTCTTCACCGGCACCCCGGGCAAGTATGTTTCCCTCAAGGAAACCATCCGCGGCTTCAAGATGATCTGCGACGGCGAGTGCGACCACATGCCGGAACAGGCCTTCTACATGGTCGGCGGCATCGAAGAGGCGATGGAGAAGGCCAAGCAGATGGAGAGCAAGGCGGCCTGAGCCGCCGGCAGCTTCGCAGCCCCCGGATCGAGCCGCGGCCGACCCGGCGCCGCCCCACCCCGCAGTCCGACTGAACGAACCAAGCGAGAACCCGTCCATGAGCACCATCCGCTGCGACATCGTGAGCGCCGAAGCCGAAATCTTCCGCGGCGAAGCGTCGATGGTCATCGCCACCGGCGAAATGGGCGAGCTCGGCATCGCGCCCCGCCACACGCCGCTGATCACGCGGCTCAAGCCCGGTCAGGTGCGCGTGCTGCAGGAAAACGGCGAGGAGCTGTTCTTCTACATCTCCGGCGGCATGCTCGAAGTGCAGCCGAACCTGGTCACGGTACTCGCCGACACCGCGATCCGCGCCCGCGACCTCGACGAGGCCGCCGCGCGCAAGGCCAAGGAAGATGCCGAGCGCGCGCTCGCCGACCGCTCCGGCGCGCTGTCGATCGCCGAAGCGCAGGCTCAGCTCGCCCAGGCCGTCGCCCAGCTGCGCGCTCTGGAGCAGCTGCGGCGCGCGCTGAAGCACTGAGGCGCACTCATCCATGGTTCGCCGCAAACGCCGACGCAAGCCGGCGTTTGCGTTGCTGCACCGTGCACCACGACGACCGCCGCGGGTGGTTCGCCTGCTGGTCTTCGCCGCCTTCGCCAACACCAGGCTTGTCGGCTGCCGAATGCGGCCGCACGGACCGTCGAAGCTGTCCACGAAAATGATCTCACTGCGCGTCATCGCGAGATGATCATGGACGCTGGTGTTGCCTTTCCATGCCGGATACCCGCTCGGTCCGCTCGCCGGCAGCACGCGAATGAGCTGAGATCCCTGGTGCCAGCGGCACTGCGTCGATGCTCCAGTCCGTGGTCCCCGTGCCCGCGCCGGGAGGGCCAGCGCCACCGCTGCCCATGCAACGGTGGCGCCGGTTTCATGCGCTCAGTCGTAGTCCCACAGCACACGCACCTTCTGCAGCCTCATGCCGGAACCGACGCAGGTGTTGAAGGTGGCACGCACCTCGTAGCTGCAGCGGGTGCTGTTCACCCAGCGCCCCGGACCGACATGCGCGTTCAGCCAGACTGGCCCGGGCGCATCGGCGGCGCTGGTGACCGGGCCGGCGAATCCCACCACGGTACGAAACGCGGGATCGGGATTGTTGGTGCGCTGGCAGATTTCCCATAGCGACACCTCGACGCCGGCCGTGGTGGACTCATCGACCGCCCACACGTCGATCCAGGTGATGCGGTGGTCGCTGGGAAACTCGATCGCCGCATCGGCTACCCTGACCGGCGAGCCGGGTTTGCAGGACACGCTGGTGCTGCTGTCGAATGTCGTCAGCGCGCCCTGGCCGCGGAAGTGGAAATCCGGGCCGGCCACCGAAGTCCAGATCGGGTCGACCAACGGGTTGGGTGCCTGCGGGCTGGCGCCATCGCGGGCGAGGCGCGCAGCGAGCAGATCGCGATGATCGAACGCGGGCGCCCGCCACACCTCATCGGTCAGCGGGTCGAAGCCGAGGGCGCGGATCTCGGCCGGGTCGGTGACCCGCACGTCGCCGGGCAGGGGATCGGCCAGGGCCACCGTGCCCAGGGCCAGACCGGACAGGACGACCACAAGGGCCAGAGGGGTCTTCATCGTGGTCACCTCGTTCATGGCAGGTCGTGGTCGATGTTGGTGTTGAACATGCCGCGGAAGATGCGGTCGGGAATGTCCGCCTCGATGAACACCTTCTGCACGTAGGACGTGCCGGTGGTGCAGGGCACGGTGCTGATGTCGAAGCGCACTTCGGCCCAGTAGCGGCAATCGAGGTTGACGGGTGCGTCGCCGACGGGCATGGAGCTGATGTAGTAGCCGTCGGCGTTCCCGTTCGGGATTGCGCTGGCCAGTTCCGTCGTGGTCGGGTTCAGCTCGTTCTGGGTCATGCAGCTCTTGACCACGCGGGTCGTTGCCGCGGGCGCATTGGAGGTGCGGCGCCCATACACGTTCACGAAGGCGATCCTGTAGCGGTCAGGCATCGTGAACGGATAGCGCACGATGTGTGGCGTGCCGCGTGTGGCGGCGTTCGTGCACAGGTAGCCGCCGTTGGAATGGGTGAAGTCATCGGCCGTCTGCGCCGGTTGCCCGGCCACGCCGGCGATCTCGCGATACTCGCGGTTGTGGAAGATCACGCTGTCGTTGGCCAGCGCGTTGGAGGCGAGCAGGCAGCCGGCGAGCGTCGTCATGGAGAGTGCGTTGCGCATGTTCAGGCTCCTGTTCATTGCCCGTGCTGCACGCGGATCTTGCGCACGGTCGAGGTGTCGCAGTTGCTGAACTCGACGTAGGCCCAATAGGTGCAGACATGGGCATCGGTGACCGGTTCGCCGGCCACAGGCGTGCTCACCGTGAAGCTGCCGGCACTGGTTCCACTACTGATATCGGCGAGATTCTTGTTCACCGGCGCGCTGGCCGCACCGAGGTCGGGCAGGCAGGATTCGCGCAGGATCACCCGGATGTCGTTGGTGGCCGAAAAATCCTGCCCCCACATGCGGAAGAACTGAAGCTTGCGTCCGTGCGGAATGGGCAGGCGCGCATAGGCCCAGCGGCTGGACGCCGGTTCCACACACCAGAAGCTGGCGGTGTCCTGGTGGGTTGCGATCGGCAGCCCGTTGCCGCTGGAACGAAAATCCACCCCCAGCACGTTGGTCCAAGTGACATCGGGCAGCATCTCGGCCGGCAGCAGCTCGGCTTCGGCGATCCCGGCATCGGCGTCGAACGCCCACGGTGCGGACTCGGCGCTGGTCGAAATGGCCCCGCCGGGCGCCTGTTCATCCAGCGGTGGGGCCGCGCTGGCGACGCCCGTGAACAGTGCCAGGGCGATGGTCAAGCAGGTTCGTTGCATGATTGTCAGCTCTCCGGTTCAGGTTTCGCGATACGACGACCGACGTGGCGGGGAAGCCGCATCGCCGCGCGTCGATGGTGCAGCGCCGTTCGGCGATGCGATTGCGCCCGGCGCGCACGCGGCGCGGCCCGGATCGACCCATCTGGAAACCTACTAGCGCGAAATCGCGCGCAAACCAGACATGTCGTGCACAACTGGATCGAGCGTGCGGGCCGGGCGCAGCGCCTCAAGCGCGTGTTCGGCATTCATCATTGCATCGCCATGCGGTGGCGATGTCTGCGCAAGACGCACTCTATTGCCGCGCCAAGGCCTTGCGCAGAGAATCGAGCAGCGCGCCGTAGCGGCCCGCTCGCGCGGTATCTTGGCGGATCGGCTGGCGCACCTGGGTGGCGCTGGCCGTGCGTACGCTGCGTTCGGCTTCGAAGAAACGCAGGCAAGCCGGATCGAACGGCAGCGCGCAAAACTCGAGCAGGGCGCGCGTCTGGGCTTCCGTGTCAGCCACCAGCGCCTCGTAGGACTGCGCGCGGATATGCGCCGGATCACGCGCCTGCCAATGCTGCATGGTCTCGGCGTAATCGTGGAAACAGGCGACCAGGTCGCCGAGGTCATAGCTGTATTCGTGACCGGCCCAGAATATCTGGCGGAAGCAGGACAGGCAGGTTTCCAGCGGATCGCGCCGGCAGTCGATGATGTGCGCGCCCGGCAGCATGGCGCGGATGGCGCCAACCAGCATCCAGTTGCCGGGGGTCTTGTCGGTGAAACGCGGGCGCCGCTGGCGCCACTTGGCAGTGCGCGCGAGGTAATCCTCGCCGAGGCGCTGCCAGTCGGTCGGCGTGACGTCGGTCACCCAGGCCGGAAACGCCTTGCCGCGACGGCGCGATTCGGCGCCTATCAGCATGCCCAGATCGGTCAGCTCGCTGCCGCCTTCCACTTCGGGGTGGGCGGCGAGGATCTGCTCGGTCAGCGTGGACCCCGAACGCGGCAGGCTGACGACGAAGATCGCCTCGCTCCCCAGCGCCGCGTCGGGCGCGCGGGCCACGGGTCCATCGAAGGTCATCCTCAGCTGTCCGACCCAGGCATGGAAGGCAGCGGCATTCCACGGAAAGCGCTGGCGACCGAGACGATTCGCCGCGAGGTAGGCCGAGTAGGCGTCGGCGTAGCGCGCCGCATCCTCCAGCGCACGGGCGCGGGCAAAAGCCAGGCCGATGCGCTCATCCAGCGACAGGTCCTTGTTTTGGACGACCGTCTCCAGCGCCGCCAGATCGTCCTGCGTGAAACATAGCGACTTCAGATTGGCCAGACCCCACCAGGCGTGTCCAGAGGTGGGCTTGAGCGCGAGAAACTGCCGGTACTGGGCCGCCGAGGCGTCGCTGCGCCCCAGCATCATCAGCGCCTCGGCCAGCAGAAAATGCGCGGACTCGAGCGCCGGTTCAAGCTCGAGCGCGCGCCGCAGCGGCGTCAGCGAATCATCCAGGCGCGCCTCCAACTGCAGCAGCTTGCCAAGGTTGAACCACCCCGCGGCATCGCTCGGCGCAAGCTCACAGGCACGACGCAGCGTGGCTTCGGCGCCGGCCGCGTCGCCGAGGTCGGCCAGCAGGCGGCCGAGCTCGCCGTGCAGCGTAGGATTGTCCGGCAGGCGCTCGAGCGCCTGCCGCAGGGCAGCCGCAGCCGCAGCGCCCTGCCCCATTGCGCGCAGCGCCGCGGCGTGCGCCACGAGCAGGTCGACGTCATGGGGAGCCGCCCGCAGCGCCTCCGCAAGGCAGCGCTCGGCGCCGACAAAATTGCCCTGCGCGAGGAGCCGGCGCGCGAGCTGCAGCTGCCGCTGTCGATCCGCCGGCACGCCGGATGAGGCCACGGGGGAATCCGCCGGACTCATCAGCACTCCCCCGGCAGTCCTGCGCTGCAGCGCGCACCGCGCTCGATGTTGATTGTCGATTTCATGACTCACCCGCTGGCGGCGGTCGAACTCGGGTCCATCGCGACACTGTAGCAAGGCACGGCGTCGGCCATAGCCGCGCGGCTGATTCCCTTTCGGTGACGTCATCCATAGAATGAAAGTTCGCTCTGCATGAAAGGATGCACATGGCGGATTCCGCGCTGCATGTGATCGTGCTTGCCGCCGGCGAGGGCAAGCGCATGCGCTCGAAGCAGCCCAAGATGCTGATGCCGCTGGCCGGCAGCCCCATGTTGGCGCACGTGCTGGCATTGGCGCGCCGGCTGCAGCCCGCGCGCATCCACGTGGTCTACGGCCACCGTGGCCGCGAGGTGCGCGCGGCGGTCACCGACCTGGCTGACCTCGACTGGGTCGAACAGGCGCAGCAGCTCGGCACCGGCCATGCGGTGATGCAGGCACTGCCGCAGATCCCCGATGCGGCGCGAGTGCTGATCCTCTACGGCGACGTACCGCTGATTCGTGTCGCCACCCTGTCGGCCCTGCTCGCGATCGACGCACCGCTCGCCGCCCTGATCACCCGACTCAGGGATCCTTCGGGCTACGGCCGCGTGCTGCGCGATGCAGACGGACGCATCCGCTCGATCGTGGAGGACCGCGACTGCAGTCCCGCCGAGCGCGCCATCTCCTGGATCAACAGCGGGATCCTGACGGCGAATGCGGCCCGCTTGCGCGCCTGGATTGCTCGCCTGACCAGCGCCAACGCCCAGGGCGAGTTCTATCTCACCGACATCTTCGATGTGGCCAGCGCGGCCGGCGAGCCCGCTGCGGCCTGCGAATGCGGCGATCCGAACGAAGTGCTGGGCGCCAATGATGCCTGGCAGCTGGCAACGCTCGAGCGCATCTGGCAGCGGCGCCGGGCGATGGAGCTGGCGATGGCGGGAGTGCGCTTCGCCGACCCCGGCCGCTTCGACGCGCGCGGTGAGATCGTGGTTGGGCGAGACGTCTCGATCGATGTGGACGTGATCCTTGAAGGTCTGGTAGAGCTGCAGGACGATGTCCATGTTGGCCCTTACTGCCATATCCGCAACTCAACCCTGGCCGCTGGCACTGTGCTGCGCTCCCACTGCAACCTGGACGGGGTCATCACCCATGGTCCCTGCGAGATCGGCCCGTTCGCGCGGCTGCGGTCGGGCACCGAGTTGGCCGCCGGCGTGCGGGTCGGCAACTTCGTCGAGCTCAAGCAGACCAGCATCGGCCGCAACAGCCAGGTCAATCACCTGAGCTATCTCGGCGACACCAGCCTGGGCGCCGACGCCAATATTGGCGCCGGCACCATTACCTGCAACTATGACGGCGCCGAAAAGCACCGCACGATCATCGAGGACGGCGCCTTCATCGGCTCCAACAGCGCGCTGGTCGCGCCGGTGCGGATCGGCTGCAACAGCACCATCGGCGCCGGTTCGGTGATCGTCAGCGACGCGCCGGAAGGCGAGCTGACCCTGGCCCGCGCGCGTCAGCAGACGGTCGCAGGCTGGCGCCGCAAGCGCGCGCGCTGAGTGCCGGCGGCCCGACCGGAGGATCCGATGCAGGTAGAGCTGCCCGAGCTTGAGCACGCGCGGCTTGCGATCATCGGCCTCGGCTACGTCGGCCTGCCGCTCGCGGTCGGCTTCGGCAGACGCCGCCCGACTCTGGGCTTCGATATCAGCGCCGCACGCATCGCCGAGCTCGAGGCGGGCCACGATCACACTCTGGAAGTGTCGACGGCGGAGCTGGCCGCCGCTCGCGAGCTGCGCTTCTCTGCCGATCCCGCCACGCTGGTTGGCCAGGATGTCTTCATCGTCAGCGTGCCGACGCCGATCGACGACGCCAGGCGGCCCGACCTCGCTCCGCTCAAGGCCGCTAGCCGCACGGTCGGACGCGCAATGCGCCGCGGTGGCGTGGTGATCTTCGAGTCCACCGTCTACCCCGGCGCTACCGAAGAGGTCTGCGTGCCGATCATCGAGCGCGAATCCGGCCTGCGTTACCGCGTCGATTTCCACGCCGGTTACAGCCCCGAACGCATCAACCCCGGCGACCGCGAGCATCGCCTCGAGACGATCTGCAAAATCACTTCCGGCTCGACTCCCGCGGCGGCCGACTTCGTGGATGCCCTGTATCGCAGCGTGATCAGCGCGGGCACTCACAAGGCCTCCAGCATTCGCGTGGCCGAGGCGGCCAAGGTGATCGAGAACACCCAGCGCGATCTCAACATCGCTCTGATCAACGAGCTGGCGCTGATCTTCCATCGCCTTGGCATCGACACCGGCGACGTGCTGGCGGCGGCGGGCACCAAGTGGAACTTCCTGCCGTTTCGACCTGGCCTGGTCGGCGGCCACTGCATTGGCGTCGACCCGTATTATCTGACCCACAAGGCGCAGCAGGTCGGCTACCACCCGGCGGTGATCCTCGCCGGTCGGCGCATCAACGACGACATGGGCGCGCACGTCGCGCAGCGGGTGATCAAGCTCCTGACCCGACGCCGCATCCTTGTCGCGGACGCCCGGGTGCTGATTCTCGGCCTCGCGTTCAAGGAGAACTGCCCCGACCTGCGCAACACCCACGTGATCGACGTGATCCGCGAACTCGAGAGCTACCAGGCGCAGGTCGCGGTGTGCGACCCGTGGGTCGAGCCGGGAGAGGCGCGGCGCGAATACGGGATCGAACTCGTCGCCCTGCCGCAGCGAGCGGAGTACGACGCCGTCGTGCTCGCCGTCGCGCACCGCGAGTTCGTCGCCCTCGGCGCCGCTGGCGTGCGCGCGCTGACCCAGCCCGCAGGCGTGGTGTTCGACGTCAAGCAGGCGCTGCCACGCGAGGCGGTCGACGACCGCCTGTGAATCCCAGGAGTCCGCATGCGCATCCTCATTACCGGCGCCGCCGGGTTCATTGGCTCGGCCCTGAGTGCATACCTGCTCGCCCGCGGCGACGAAGTGCTCGGCTATGACAACCTGAACCCCTATTACGACCCGCGGCTCAAGCGCGCGCGGCTGGAGCGGCTGGTTTCGCAGGCAGGCTTCCGCTTTGTCCAGGCCGGCATCGAGGATCGCGCTGCGCTCACCGAGAGCTTCAGCAGGTTCCGTCCGCAGCGGGTGGTCAATCTCGCCGCGCAGGCTGGCGTGCGCTACTCGTTGGTCAACCCGCACGCCTATGTCGAGAGCAACCTGGTCGGTTTCACCAACGTGCTCGAGGCCTGCCGGCACGGCGAGGTCGAGCACCTGGTCTACGCCTCGTCGAGCTCGGTCTACGGCGCGAATCGCAAGCTGCCGTTTTCCGTGCAGGATTCGGTCGACCATCCGGTCAGCCTTTACGCGGCAACCAAGAAGGCCAACGAGCTGATGGCGCACACCTACAGCCATCTTTACGGCCTGCCGACCACCGGGCTGCGCTTCTTCACGGTCTACGGCCCGTGGGGGCGACCGGACATGGCGCTATTCCTGTTCACGCGCAAGATCCTCGCCGGCGAGCCGATCGAGGTCTTCAATCACGGCCGCCACAGCCGCGACTTCACCTACATCGACGATATCGTCGAGGGCGTAGTGCGCACACTCGACCGGGTGGCAGCGCCGAACGCGGACTTCGACCCCATCAAACCCGATCCGGCCACTTCGAGCGCGCCGTACCGGGTCTACAACATCGGCAGCCATCGACCGGTGGAGCTCTCGCGCTATATCGAGCTCATTGAGGATTGCCTCGGCCGGCGCGCCGAGAAAAAGCTGCTGCCGATGCAACCCGGCGACGTGCCCGACACCTACGCCGACGTCGAGGAGCTGATCCGCGACACTGGCTACGCACCGAGCACGCCGGTCGAGCTGGGCGTGCGCCGCTTCATCGATTGGTATCTCGAGTTCTACGCCGCGCCGCGGAGCAGCTCGGATTGACGTGCTTCGCCCGAAGGCGTCACGAAGAAGCTGCACGAGCGGCGGGGTGAAAAAGGGCCGGCCCGCGGCCCCGGCCTGAAGTCAGACCCAGGCACCACGGGCCGGCTCTCCGGGGAAGCGGAACCGGCTCGGCAGATCGTCAAGCTGCCTGTCGGGCAGCGGGCGTCGAGGGGAAGGCGCGGTCCAGCCAGTCGGCCACCGGCAGGCCGCGCTCGCGCAGGAACGCCGGGTTGTAGAGTTTGCGCGCGTAGCGCGCGCCACCATCGCAAAGCAGGGTAACGATCACGTGACCCGGACCGAGCTCCCGCGCCAGACGAATCGCACCAGCCACGTTGACACCCGAGGATCCGCCAAGGCACAGCCCTTCCTCGGCCGCCAGTCCATGCAGCAACGGCAGCGACTCGGCGTCGGGGATGCTCCACGCGGTATCGATCCGCGCATCCGCGAAATTGGCGGTGACCCGGCTCGAGCCGATGCCTTCCGTGATGGAATTGCCTTCGGCGACGAGCTCTCCGTGCAGAACCTGATTGGCCAGCGCCGAGCCGGCCGGATCGGCGAGGGCAACGCGCACATCCGGTCGATGCGCTTTGAGCCCTTCGGCAACTCCGGCGAGGGTGCCGCCAGTACCGGCCGAGCAGACGAATCCGTCGATCTTGCCGGCGGTTTGCTGCCAGATTTCCTGAGCGGTGGTAGCGACGTGGAAATCGCGGTTGGCGGTGTTGTCGAACTGGTTGGCGAACCAGGCACCGTTCGGTTCGCTGGCTGCGCGGTCCTCGGCCAGCGCGCGGGCGACATGCACATAGTGATGTGGGTCGCGGAACGGCACTGCCGGGACGAGACGCACTTCGGCGCCGGTGAGACGCAGCGCGTCGATCTTCTCCGGGCTTTGCGTCTGTGGCATCACGATGACCGTCCGGTAGCCGCGGCTCGCACCGACCAACGCGAGACCGATGCCGGTGTTACCGGCGGTACCCTCGACCAGCAGCCCGCCCGGGCGCACCTGCCCGCGACGTTCAGCATCGTTCAGCATGCCGAGCGCGGTGCGATCCTTGATCGAGCCGCCGGGATTCAGAAACTCGGCCTTGCCAAGGATTTCGCAGCCCGTGAGCTCGGAGGCGCGCCGCAGCCGCAGGAGCGGCGTGTGACCCACGGCGGCGGAAAAGTCCTGGAGTACGTCGACCACGGTAGATACCTCTCGAATCACCGCTCAAGCGCGCAACGCATCGGCTTGCCGGGGCTGCGCGTCGGCCCTTCAGATTTCAAAAGGAACGACCGTCAGCTTGCAGCTCGCGCCCAAGCCAGTGAAATGAGATTCGGGTCTCGCTCGATAAGCGCAAGGCATATGCGGCGACGTCGTTCAGGCTCGACGCCGCAACGCTGGCGCCTCAGCGCCTGGAGATTTCGACGTAGTCGCGCCGCGTCGAGCCGATATAGACCTGTCGCGGGCGGCCGATGCGGGTTTCCGGGTCGACGTGCTGCTCCAGCCAGTGCGCGACCCAGCCGGCAGTGCGGGCGATCGCAAACATGACGGTGAACATGTCGGTCGGGATCTTGAGCGCCTTGTAGATGATGCCGGAATAGAAGTCGACATTCGGATAAAGCTTGCGCTCGATGAAGTAATCGTCCTTGAGCGCCGCCTGCTCGAGCTCCATCGCCACATCGAGCAGTGGATCGTCGACGTGCAGGTCTTCGAGCACCTTGTGGCACATGTCGCGGATGATCTTGGCGCGCGGATCGAAGTTCTTGTAAACACGGTGGCCGAAGCCCATCAAGCGGAAACCGGACTCCCGGTCCTTGGCGCGCGTGACCGCCTTGCCGACGTTCTTCACGTCGCCGATCTCGCCGAGCATCTTCAGCACGGCCTCGTTGGCGCCGCCATGCGCCGGACCCCACAGCGCGGCAATGCCCGCGGCGACACAGGCGTAAGGGTTGGCGCCGGTCGAGCCAACCAGGCGCACGGTCGAGGTCGACGCGTTCTGCTCGTGGTCGGCGTGCAGGATGAACAACAGGTCGAGTGCGCTGGCGACCACCGGATTCAGCTCGAGCGGCTCGCTCGGCACCTCGAACATCATGTGCAGAAAACGCGAGACGTATTCGAGATTGTTGCGCGGATAGCGGATCGGCCAGTCGATCGAGTAGCGATAGGCGGCCGCGGCGATGGTCGGCATCTTGGCGATCAGGCGAATCGCCGCCAGATGGCGCTGCTCCGGATCGCCGAGGTCGAGCGTGTCGTGATAGAACGCCGACAGCGAGGCGATCGAGCCGCACAGCATCGCCATCGGGTGCGCGTCGTGATGAAAGCCGCCAAGAAACTTCTTCAGCGACTCGTGCATCATCGTGTGATGCGTGATCTGGTGCTCAAAGGCGGTGAACTGGGCGGGCGTGGGCAGCTCGCCGTTGATGAGCAGGTAGGCGACTTCAAGAAAGCTCGACTGCTTGGCCAGCTGCTCGATCGGGTAGCCGCGATACAGCAGGATGCCCTTCTCGCCGTCGATGAAGGTGATCGCGCTGCGCGTCACCGCAGTCGCGGCGAAGCCCGGATCGAAGGTGAAGTAACCCGCGTCCCGATGCAGGTGCGCGATGTCGATCGCCGGGTCGCCGAGCGTACCGGCAACGACCGGAAGCTCGGCGCGGTGGTCGGAAGTCGAGTTGGAAAGATGGACGATATCGTTGGACACGGAGTGCTCCTCGCTGCGGGTCGCGGCGGTATCACGACCGCGCGAAAGACGCCGTCGCGTACGCGCCAGACAGCGACCGCGAAGCGCTGATTATTGCACAGCAGCATCCCGGCCTGGCGGCGCCAAGCTGAACTCTCGCGATCTGGAAGCGCACACGCCGCCGCAGCGCACTGCCGCAGCGGTATTCAGCAAACTCAGGAACCGGAACGCAGTGCAATCGGTCGCTGCGCCGCAGCAATCCGTCGCGCCGCCTTACTTGACGTAGCGGCGGCGGAATTTCTCGACGCGGCCCGCGGTATCGAGGATCTTCTGCTTGCCGGTAAAAAACGGGTGCGAGTGGCTGGAGATTTCCACCTTAACCAGCGGATACTCCTCGCCGTCTGTCCACTGGATCGTCTCCTTGCTGGAGATGGTCGAGCGGGTCAGGAAGGCGAAGTCGCTGGACAGGTCCTGAAACACCACCGGCCGATACTCGGGATGGATGTCGGCTTTCATGAGGGCTCCGCAGATACCGCGAATGAAGTGAGCCGCGTATTCTACTGCGCGCGCTTGCCTGCGCACAACTCGACTTCAGGCTCAGGCGCCGGCGTAGCGCGCGGCACCGCCGAACCAGCGGTCCACCAGACGATCCACCCGCTCGAGGTGATCGCGCAGCAGGATCGCGCCGACCCGCTGCACCTCGGGCAGCAGATTCGCATCGCGCACCAGGTCCGCCACGCGCAGCGCGAGCTGGCCGGCCTGTCGAGTACCGAGCAGCTCGCCCGGGCCGCGCAGCTCGAGATCTTTCTCGGCGATGCGGAAGCCGTCGGCAGTATCGCGCAGCAATTCGAGACGGGCCCGCGCAAGGCGCGAGAGCGGCGGTTGGTAAAGCAGCACACAGCTCGACTCGGCGCGGCCGCGCCCGACCCGACCGCGCAGCTGGTGCAGCTGGGCAAGCCCCAGGCGCTCGGCGTTCTCGATCACCATCAAACTCGCGTTGGGCACGTCGACGCCGACTTCGATCACCGTGGTGGCGACCAGCAGGCGGGTTTCGCCGACCTTGAAGGCGTCCATCGCGACCTGCTTGTCGCGCGCCTTGAGTCGTCCGTGCACCAGCCCGATCCTGCACTCCGGCAGGGCCGCGGAAAGCTCGGCGAAGGCGCTTTCCGCGGCCTGCGCTTCGAGCTGCTCGGACTCCTCGATCAGGGTGCAGACCCAGTAGGCCTGGCGGCCCCCGGCGCAGGCGACGCGGATGCGCTCGATCACCTCGGCACGGCGAGCGGCGGATACCGCCACCGTGCGCACCGGCCTGCGCCCCGGCGGCAGCTGGTCGATGATCGAGACGTCGAGATCGGCGTAGGCAGTCATCGCCAGCGTGCGCGGAATCGGCGTCGCGGTGAGCACCAGCTGATGCGGAACCACGGGTCCGTGCTTGCGCCGATCGCTCAGGCTGAGGCGCTGGTGCACGCCGAAGCGATGCTGCTCGTCGATGACGGCGAGGCCGAGCCGCGGGAAATGCACGCCTTCCTGCATCAGCGCATGGGTGCCGATGGTCACCGGCGCGCCGGCGGCGATCGCCGCGAGGGCGCGCTCGCGGGTGCGCCCGACCACCTTGCCAGCAAGCCATACCGGCTCGATCCCGAGCGGTTCGAACCAGGCGCGCAAGAGGCTGTGGTGCTGCTCGGCGAGAAGCTCCGTGGGGGCAGCGAACGCCGCTTGCCGGTCGGCCTCGACGGCCGCCAGGATCGCCAGCGCGGCAACCACGGTCTTGCCCGAACCAACATCGCCCTGCACGAGGCGCAACATCGGTCGCGCGCGGCGCAGATCGGTGAGGATCTCACGGTTCACGCGCTGCTGCGCGGCAGTCAGCGTGAACGATAGCTGCTCGAGGAGAGCATCGCGCAGGCGACCGTCGCCGCGCAGCGCCGGCGCACGGCGATTCTGCACCGCAAGCCGCATGCGGCGCAGGCTCAGGTGGTGGCTCAGAAGCTCCTCGAAAGCGAGCCGCCGCTGCGCCGGATGGCGACCGCTCGCCAGCGCGGCGAGATCGGCATCCGGCGGCGGGTGATGGGCGATCAGCAGGGCCTCGCGCAGCGCCATGAGTCGCAGCGGCTGGCGCAGCTCGGCCGGAATCAGCTCCAGCTCGTCTCCCGGAGGCAGCTGGCGCAAGGCCTCAGCGACCAGCGCGGAAAGGCGTCGCTGACCGAGGCCGGTGCCGCTCGGGTAAATTGGCGTCAGCCGCTCCTCCAGCGGCGGATCGCCGCCGGCAGCGATCCGCTGAACCTGCGGATGGATGAATTCCGGCCCTTGCGGACCGAAGCGTACTTCGCCGAAGCAGCGCAGGCGCAGGCCGGTCGCAAACTGGGCGAGCTGGCCGTGCCTGAAATGGAAAAAGCGCAGGCCGAGACGCGCGCCCGCCGCATCGCACAGGGCGACCCGCAGCTGCGGGCGGCCAGCGAAGCTGCAGCTCGCGCCTTGCACCACCCCCTCGACCAGCGCCGGGGTCCCGGCGCGCAGGTCGGCGACCGGCGTCAGGCGGGTGCGGTCCTCGTAGCGCAGCGGCAGGTGGAACCACAGATCCTGAACTCGCTGCAGGCCGAGCCGAGCCAGCGCGGCGGCCAGCGCCGGGCCGACTCCCGCCAGCGAGGTGACCGGGGCGAGCCCAGCGGCAAGTGCCGCCGGAGGAGCAGCCGACGCCACCTCAGCCGCCCCGGCCGCGATCTCCGCGCGGCGGGAGCGGGACGAGCGGGTCCGACGAGGAGCTCGGCGTCCGACCCGTCAGAGCCATCGCATCTGCGCTGGCGCCGGTTTCACCCATTCAGGCGTCGAGAACCGCCACCAGGTCGATTTCCACCTGTGCGCCGAGCGGCAGCGCGGCGACGCCGATCGTCGAGCGCGCCGGAAACGGCTCGCTGAAATACTGCTTCATCACCTCGTTGACGGCGGCGAAGTTGCCCAGGTCGGTCAGATAGATTCCCACCCGCACGACGTGCTCGAAGCGGGCACCCCCCGCCGCCAGCACCGCGCGCAGATTGTCGAAGACCTGCCGTGCCTGCGCCCCGACGTCGCCCGGCACCAGCTTGCCGACGCTCGGATCGAGCGGCGTCTGGCCGGACAGATACAGGGTGTTGCCGACGCGAACGGCCTGCGAGTATGGGCCGATGGCCTTCGGCGCCTGATCGGAATGAACAATGCTGCGGCTCATGGAAGCTCCGGCGAGTGGGAAAACTGCCCGAACTCTCGACTTGGCGACGCGAAAAGTCAACGCTGCGAGCGCCGCGGGGCTCTATACGGGGTGTCGACGCACCGCGGTCACCACGTGCAGCCGGCGCACGCCGCGGATCACGTCGGCCAGGTGCTTGCGATCGCGCACCTCGATCGTGAACAGCAAGGTCGCCGCTGCCAGGTCGCGTTCCTTGTACTCGACGTTTTCGATGTTGGAGCCCACTTCCGCCACCGCAGCGGCGACCTGAGCCAGCACGCCTGGCTTGTTTTCCACTTCGATGCGCAGCTCGACCCGGTAGTCGCCCTGCACGTTCGCGTCCCAGGCGATTTCCACGCAGCGCTCGGGCAGCTTGCGGAACTCGGGCACATTGGGGCACTCGATTCGGTGCACGACGATGCCCTTGCCGGTGGACAGATAGCCCATGATCTCGTCGCCAGGCAGCGGGTGACAGCAGTTGCCGAAGCTGAGCACGCCGCGCTCGCTGCCGCTGATCAGGATCTTCTCACGGCTGTGACGGACTGCCGCGTGCGAATGCTCGCCGCCGGCCGCGAGCAGGGCCCGCGCGACCGCGTCGGCCACCCGGTTGCCGAGCGCGATGTCGGCCAGCAGATCCTCCAGGCGCCGGTACTTCTGCTCGCGCAAATAACGCTCGAGCAGCTCCGAACGAACCGCCTCGAGCGACGATCCGACGCCGTCCAGCGCGCGGTCGAGCATGCGGTGGCCAAAGTCGATCGCATCTTCATGCTGCAGGCGTTTCAGATGGTGGCGAATCGCGGTACGGGCGCGGCTTGACACGACCCACTCGAGCCACTGCGGCGAGGGCTGCGCCGAGGGTGCGGTTACGATCTCGATGGTCTGCCCGCTGGTCAGCGGCGTACGCAGCGGAATCAGGCGCTTGTCGGCGCGAGCGGCGACCGCATGGTCGCCGACGTCGGTGTGTACGGCGTAGGCGAAGTCGAGCGCGGTGGCATTGCGCGGCAGGGCCAGAATCTCGCCCTTGGGCGTGAACAGGTAGACCTCATCGGGGAACAGGTCGACCTTGACGTTATCAATGAACTCCAGCGACGAAGGCGTCTGGGTTTCGCGATCGACCAGACCCGACACCCACTCGCGGGCGCGGCTTTGTGCGCTGTTGGCCGGCAGGCCGTCCGTTTTGTAGACCCAGTGCGCAGCGACGCCGCGCTCCGCCACCGCATCCATTTCCTCAGTGCGAATCTGAATTTCGATAGGCGCCTCGAAGGGCCCGAATAGCACCGTGTGCAGCGACTGGTAGCCGTTCGCCTTGGGAATCGCAATGAAGTCCTTGAAGCGTCCGTCGAGCGGCTTGTAGAGAGCGTGCACCGCGCCCAGCGCGCGATAACAGTCGGCCACATCGGCCACCACCACGCGAAAGCCGTAGACGTCCATGACCTGGGCGAACGACTTGTGATCGTTGCGCATCTTCGTGTAGATGCTGTACGGCGACTTGATGCGGCTGTGTACGCGATGGCGGATGTGCTCGGCCTCGAGCTTCGCGTTGAGCGCCTCCTCGATCCGTCGCATCGCTTCGCGGCGGTTGCCGAGCACGGTGCGGATGCGCCCAGCGATGATCCGGTGTCGGTCTGGATACAGGCGGCGAAAGCCGAGATCCTGCAGCTCGAGGCGAATCTTGTTCATGCCCAGACGCTGCGCGATGGGCGCATAGATCTCGAGCGTCTCGCGGGCGATCCGGCGGCGCGACGCCGGCTCCATCGAGTCGAGCGTGCGCATGTTGTGCAAGCGGTCGGCGAGCTTGATCAAAATGACGCGCAAATCGCGCGCCATCGCCAGCAGCATCTTGCGGAAGCTCTCCGCGGCGGCTTCCTGGCGGCTGCGGAAGCGCAGCTTGTCGAGCTTGGTGACGCCGTCGACCAGCTCGGTCACCGTGGCGCCGAACTTTTCCGTGATTACCGCGGCTTGGAGCGGCGTGTCCTCGAGGGTGTCGTGCAGGATCGCGGTGATGATCGTCTCGACGTCCATGCCGAGCTCAGCGAGGATGCTCGCCACCGCCACCGGGTGCGTGATGTAAGGCTCACCGCTCTTGCGCGTCTGTCCCGCGTGCGCTTCGGCGGCCAGCAGGTACGCATCGCGCACTTGAGCAAGCTGCTTCGCCGGAAGATAAGCCTCGAGCTGCTGCTCGAGCGAGCGCGCATAGGCCGGAAGGTCCGACGATGCCGGCTCATGCGCCGCCCGCGGCGACGTGGGCGCGGCGCCGGTGCGGCTTTTCACCCCGCTCCGCTCCGATCGCTACCGCGGTAGCGCGAGAATTTCATCAAAGATCGTCGCCGCCTTTGCCGAGGTCGTCGTCCACTTCGGCCGCGGCCCACTCGAGCGCCTCGCGCTCCGCGCGCTCGCGCTCCTGGCGATCGATCTCCTCGATCATCGCCTTGTTGACGGTACCTTCGGCGATTTCGCGCAGTGCGACGACGGTCGGCTTGTCGTTCTCGTCGTCGACCGTCGGCGTTGCGCCGCGCGCGATCTGGCGCGCACGCTTGGTGCCCATCAGCACCAGCTCGAAGCGGTTGTCCACCACCTTGAGGCAATCTTCCACCGTGATCCTGGCCATCGCTGTCTCCACTGCAAAATCATTGGCCAATCATGGCCTTAAGGTTTGTGATTATACTGTCGCAAATTTGTGCGTTGCAATGTGCCCGCAGAGCGTGCTCGGCACGTGCAGCGACGGCTGCGCCAAGCCGGCGTTTCGCGTAGCCTTGCGCTTCGGCGCCGACCCCCATCCGGCGCCCGGGACAAGCAGAAAAAAGACCCACATGCGCCTCCTTCGCCAGCCCCGCGACGCCCGCGTCGTCCTCCTCGCCATCGGCTTCGCGCTGCTCGCCGGCTGCACCATCGCGCCGCCGCGGACGGACGATCCTTGGGAGGGCTTCAACCGCAAGGTACACGTTTTCAATGATGCCGCCGACAAGGCGGTGATCCGGCCGCTGGCGGTCACCTACCGCAAGCTCACCACGCGCACCATGCGGCGCCTGATCACCAATTTCTTCGCCAACATCCAACTGCCGATTTCGATCATCAACGACTTGCTGCAGGGCGCCCCCGTTGATGCGGCGCACAATACCGCACGCATGGCGGTGAACAGCACCGCCGGGCTGCTCGGCCTTTTCGACCCTGCGAGCGAGATGAATCTGGCGGCGCGGAGAACCGACTTCGGTGTCACCCTGGCGCGCTGGGGGCTGCCAGAGGGACCCTATCTGGAGCTGCCGTTGGTCGGTCCGACCACTCCGCGCGACGTCTGGCGGCTGCCGGTCGACAACCGCTTCAGCCCGCTCGGCTGGTACGCGCGCGAGCACGATTTCACCCTGCATGCGGAATATCTGCCGAACTTCCTGTATTTGGTCACCCTGCGCGCATCGGCCATCGACGCCGAATCCTTGCTGGAAGGCGTCTACGACCCCTATCTGTTCTACCGCGACGCGTACCGCCAGCGTCGGCTGCACGAGATCTACCGGGGCAACCCGCCGGCCGAGCTGATCGAGCGCCTGCAGGGCGCCGACGACGAGGATATTGACGACCTGCTCGAGCAGCAGCGCGCCTGGGAACGGGAGCAGAAAAAACCGCAAGCACACTGAGTCGGAGGGGTCGGCAGCAGCGCGCAGCCAACGTCCGACAGCGTGCGCTCAGGAGGCGGCGTCCGCCGAGATTCCGAGCAGACCCTCGACCTGACAGAGCTGCGCCAGCGCGTGCAGCGCCGCGGGTGCCCGCTCCACCTGCAGCCGCATGCCGCGTGCTGCGGCGCGGGCCGCCCAGGCGAGCAATAGCGCCAGCGTAGCGCTGTCGATGTCCTCGAGACCTGCGGCGTCGAGCTTCAGCTCGCCGCCACGCCCGAGCAGCTCCTCGCTGCGCGCCAGCGCGGCCTTCACTCCGGCAAAACCCGCCGTTCCGCTCAGGCGCACGCGATCCGGCGCGAGGCGTTCGATTTGCAGCGTGCCGCTCACGAGCCCTTCGGAGCCTCCCCCTGCATGCCCTCGAGCGCCGCCCGACCCTGGCTCTCGAGACGCACGATCAGGGCGTCGAGCCCGGTCTTCTGGATCTCCGCGCCGACCTGGTTGCGGTAATTGGTGATGTAGGAAATGCCCTCGATGATCACATCGTAGGCCTTCCAGTCGCCGTCGCGGGTCTTGCGGAACGCGTAGTCGACCGCAATCGTCTTGCCGTCGTCCAGCACCACCTGGGTGCGCACGATCGTGCGCTTGTCGTTGGTCTCGCCCTTGAACGGCAGCACGCGCACCTTGCCGCGGGTGTAGTTCAGCAGACCTTCCGCATAGCGGTCGACCAGGGAGTCATAGAAGGCCTTGGCGAAGCGCGCGCGCTGCTCGGGTGTGGCGCTGCGCGCGTACTGGCCGAGCACCAGGATCGAGGCGTAGTCGATGTCGAAATGCGGCAGGAACACATCGTCGATCAGCTCGATCAGCCGCCGGTGGTCCTGCTGCAATTCGGCCTTGCGACCGCTGACCGCCTGATCAAGCTCGTCGGCGATCTTCTGCACGATCTGATCGGGCGCGGCGGGCGCCGCGCGGACCGGCGCCGCGGCCAGGGCCAGCAGGGCGGCAAAAGCACAGACCAGAATGCGCAACATGACGGCTCCTCAATGATGGGTTTCTGCGTCCGACGAGTCCGGCGGCGGGTTTTTGCTGCCGGAAGACGAGCCGCTGCCGACCAGGAACTTGCCGATCAGATCCTCGAGCTGCATCGACGACTGGGTCAGCACGAAGCGGTCGCCGTCCTTGAACATGTCGGGCGAACCGCCGGGCTGGATGCCAACGTACTGGTCGCCAAGCAAACCGCTGGTGAATATCGAGGCCGAGGAGTCGTCGGGGATGTCCCTGTAGCGCTCGTCGATGGCGAGTTCGACCTCGGCTTCGAGCTGCTGTGGATCGAGCGCGATGGACTGTACCGAGCCGATCCGCACGCCCGCGAGCTTGACCGGCGCACGCAGCTTCAACTGGCCGATATTGCCGAAGCGCGCGGTCAGGGTATAGCTCGGCCCCTGGCTGAAGTTCGCCACCGAGGTGGTCTGCGTGGCGAGATAGGCGAGCGCCGCGAATCCGAGAACGATGAACAGGCCGGTACCAACCTGAAAGGAGCGTCGCTGGGTCATGACATGAATCCGCTGAACTGAAGCGCAGCGCGCGGGCTCCGCGCGGTCGGATGGCTTCGCGTGGCCCCGCCGACAGGCGCGGCGGGGGACGGCTGGATGAATCGGTGGGTCACGATATCGACTCCTCGCGCATCACATCAGGAACGCGGTCATCACGAAGTCGAGCGCGAGCACCACGATCGACGAGGCAACCACGGTGCGCGTGGTCGCATAGGCCACGCCTTCGCTGGTGGGCGGCGTGGTATAGCCCTGGAACACCGCGATTAGCGCCACGACGGCGCCGAAAGCGACGCTCTTCCAGACGCCATTGATCACGTCCTTCCAGACGTCGACGCTGGAAGTCATGTTGGACCAGAAGCTGCCGTTGTCGAGGCCAAGCCAGGACACGCCGACCAGGTGCGCGCCGAAGATGCCGAGCGCATTGAAGATGCAAGCGAGCAGCGGCATCGCGATCAGCGCACCCAGAAACCGCGGTGCGGCGACGTAGGCCAGCGGATCGACCGCCATCATCTCCATCGCCGCGAGCTGGTCGGTCGCCCGCATCAGGCCGATCTCGGCGGTGATCGAGGTGCCGGCGCGCCCGGCAAAGAGCAGCGCCGTCACCACCGGACCCAGCTCGCGGTAGAGCGAGAGCGAGACCACGGTACCGAGCGCTGCGGTGCCGCCGAAGATCGACAGCACGTAATAGAGCTGCAACCCCAGCACCATGCCCACGAAAAGCCCGCTGATCATGATGATGACCAGGCTCATCGCGCCGGCGAACCACACCTGGCGAACGGTCTCGCGGAAATAGCGCAAGCTGCCCGGCAGCGCGCCCAGGATCTGCAGCAGAAACAGGCCGCAGGCGCCCACCGGGGCCAGCAGGTCGCCGAAGCTCGCACTGAAACGGCGCGCCGCGCTCACGAGAGCCGCTCCGCCGCCGGCGGAAAGCCGAGATCCGTCGCGTAGTCCCGCGCCGGATACTGGAACGGCACGGGCCCGTCCGCCTCACCGCCGAAGAACTGCCGGGTCCAGGGCGAATCGCCCTTCGCCAGCTCCTGCGGTCGGCCGCTCGCCACGATCCGCCCGCCGGCCAGCAGATAGACGAAGTCCGCCACCCGCGAAACCGCCGAAAACTCGTGGCCGACCAGGATGCTGGTGATGCCCAGCGTATCGTTCAGGGTGCGAATCAGCTTGACCACCTGATTGAGCGCGATCGGGTCGAGACCGACGAAGGGCTCGTCGTAGAGGATCAGCATCGGATCGCGCACGATCGCGCGAGCGAGAGCGACGCGCCGCGCCATGCCGCCCGAGAGCTCGTTCGGCATCAGCTCGGCGGCGCCACGCAGGCCGACCGCCTGCAGCTTGGTGAGCACGATGTTGCGCACCAGCTCCTCGGGCAGATCGAGGTGCTGGCGCAGCGGAAAAGCGACGTTTTCGAACACGCTGAAGTCGGTCAGCAGTGCCGAATTTTGAAACAGATAGCCGATCTTCTCGCGCAACCCGAACAGGTCCTCGCGCCTGAGCCGCGGCACGTCCTGGCCGTCGATGCGGATGCTGCCGGCATCCGGCCGGCGTTGCCCGGTGATGTGGCGCAGCAGGGTGGTCTTGCCGCAGCCGCTCGGCCCCATTACCGCGGTCACCCGGCCGCGCCGGACGTCGAGATCGACGCCCTCGAAGATGGTCTTGCGACCGAGCACCGTGTGCAGGCCGCGCACTTCGATCAGCACGGGCGCGTCCGCAGTCGAGGTTTGGCTCACGGCATCCGATCTCGCGGCTGGAAGGAATTCAGGGCGCGCGGCGCGGCGCCGAACTCGCAGGCCGCCAGCTTAGCCGAGGCCTGCCGAATCCCGCCAGCCGCGCACCTCCCCGGCCAGCAGATCGCGCAGCAGCGCTTCATTGCGGGCGAGCTGGGTCGCAGTGCGCAGGCGACGTGCGGAGACGATCGAGCGCAGGTCGCCGAGCGCGTCGGCAAACTCGTCGTTGATCACCAGATAGTCGAACTCGTGGGCGTGGGCGACTTCCTCGCAGGAGGCGGTCAGGCGCCGATTGATGGTGGCCGCGTCATCGGACGCGCGAGTGCGCAAGCGTCGCTCGAGCTCGACGCGCGAAGGCGGCAGGATGAACACGCTGAGCGCCTCGGGCAGCGCCGCGCGCACCTGACGGGCGCCCTGCCAGTCGATTTCGAGCAGCACGTCGCGGCCCTGCGCCAGCAGCGGCTCGACCGCGCTGCGCGAAGTGCCATAGCGATGCCCGAACACCTCGGCGTGCTCGAGGAACAGGTTCTGCTCGACCATCCGCGCGAACACCCCCTCGTTGACGAAGTGGTACTGCTCGCCGTCGCGATCCTGCGGCCGCAACGGCCGCGTGGTGTGCGAGATCGACAGCGCAATCTCCGGCTCGCGCTCGAGCAGGGCGTGCACCAGGCTGGTCTTGCCGGTGCCCGACGGCGCCGAAATGATGTAGAGGGTTCCGCTCACGCAGCATCACCGCGGGTGAAAAACAAAATGGAAACAGGCGTTCCGGCGCGCGTCAACCGCTGCCGCGATGCCGACCGCGACCGACGCCGGCTACTCAAGATTCTGCACCTGCTCGCGCATCTGCTCGATCAGCACCTTGAGCTCGACCGCGGCCGAGGTGGTCTCGGCGTCGGCGGCCTTCGAGCCGAGGGTGTTCGCCTCGCGGTTGAATTCCTGCATGAGGAAGTCGAGGCGCCGCCCGATCGGCTCGGCGAGGCCGGCGATGCGGCGCGCCTCGGCAATGTGGGCGTCGAGTCGATCGAGCTCTTCGTCGACATCCAGACGCTGCAGCTGCAGCACGACCTCCTGCTCCAGTCGACCCGGATCGAGCGGCTGGCGCAGCTCCGCCAGGCGCGCGTCGAGCCGCGCCCGCAGCGCCTGGCGAAGCGCCGGCAGATGCGCGCGCACTGCGCCGGTGATGCGCTCGATCGCGTCCAGGCGTTCGCCGAGAAAAGCCCCCAGGCGCGCGCCTTCACGCTCGCGGGTGGCGATCAGTTCGTCGAGCCCGCGGTCGAGCAGGTCCAGCGAGGCGTCACTCAGGCCCTGGCGATCGAGCGGCTCCTCGAGCAGCAGCCCCGGCCAGCCGAGCAGGCTGGTGAAATCCACCTGCAGCACCGGAAATTTCGCCGCCAGCAGATGCGCGGTCTCGGCCAGGCGCGCGGTGAGAGCCGCGTCGAGCGTGATTGCGGCGGCGTCCGCGCGCGGCTTCCAGCGAAGACTCAGATCGACTTTGCCGCGACCAAGGCGCGAGCTCACCCGCTCGCGCAGCGCCGGCTCGAGCGCGCGCAGCTCGTCCGGCAGGCGCAGGCCGAGCTCGAGCCAGCGGTGGTTGACCGAGCGCAGCTCGAAGCTCAGCGAGCCGCGTGCGGTATCGGCCTCGACGCTGGCGTAGGCGGTCATGCTGCGCAATGGAGGGCTCCCGCAGGCGAATCCCGCGCAAGGTAGCACAGCGCGCGGCCCGTCCGCGGCTAGACTAGGCGGCTGTTTCGAAGCCGGATCCGAGATGCCCATTCCGACCCGTCCAAGCGGCCGCGAGGCCGACCAGCTGCGTCCGCTCATGATCGAGCGCCACTACACCCACCACGCCGAAGGCTCGGTGCTGATCGGCTGCGGTGGCACCCGCGTGCTGTGCACGGCCAGTGTCGAGGAAAAGGTGCCGCCCTTCCTGCGCGGCAAGGGTGAGGGATGGGTCACGGCGGAATACGGCATGCTGCCGCGCGCCACCGGCCAGCGCACTCAGCGCGAGGCGGCGCGCGGTGGCCAGGGCGGACGCACCATGGAGATCCAGCGCCTGATCGGCCGCGCGCTGCGCGCCTGCGTCGACCGCCAGGCGCTGGGTGAGCGCACGATCACGCTCGACTGCGACGTGCTGCAGGCCGACGGCGGCACCCGCACCGCCTCGATCACTGGCGCCTACGTGGCCCTGGTCGACGCGGTGCGCTGGCTGCTCGAGCGCCGACTGCTCAAGCGCGATCCGATCCACGGCGCCGTCGCTGCGATCTCGGTCGGCATCTGGCAGGGCTTGCCGGTGCTCGATCTCGACTACGCCGAGGACTCCACTTGCGACACCGACATGAACGTGGTGATGAATGACGGCGGTGGCTTCATCGAGCTGCAGGGTACGGCCGAAGGTCACGCCTTCCGGCGCGAGGAAATGGACGCCCTGCTGCAGCTCGCGACGGACGGCATCGAAGCCCTGATCGCCGCGCAGCGCAGCGCCCTGGCGCGGGACTGACGCGCGTGCGCCGGGTCGTCGTCGCCAGCGGCAACGCCGGCAAGATCGCCGAGATGCGCGCGATCCTCGCCGGCAGCGGGTTCGAACTGGTGGGGCAGCACGAGCTCGGCATCGTCGAGGCGGAGGAAACCGCGCCGACCTTCATCGAGAACGCGCTGGCCAAGGCCCGCCACGCCTCGCGCGCGGCGCGCCTGCCCGCGCTCGCCGACGACTCCGGCCTGTGCGTGGACGCGCTCGGCGGCGCCCCCGGCATCCGCTCGGCGCGCTACGCGGGCCGCCACGGCGACAGCGCAGCGAACATCGCGCGCCTGCTCGGCGAGCTCGAAAAGTGCGGACCTGGAAGCCGGCGCGCGCATTTCCACTGCAGCATCGTGCTGCTTTCCGATCCCGACGATCCCGCGCCGCTGCTGGCCGAAGGGCGCTGGAACGGAAGCATCCTCCTGGCGCCGCGCGGCAGCGGCGGGTTCGGCTACGACCCAGTGTTCCTGCCGGCCGACGGCGACGGACGCAGCGCCGCCGAGCTCGACTGCGCGAGCAAGAACCGCCTGAGTCACCGCGCGCTGGCGCTGGCGCGGCTGCTGGAGCTGCTGGCGGCGGCACACTGAAGGTGTTATGCCCTCCACGCATGCGCTTGAATGCGTGACGCACTTGGCGAATCGGCCGTGAAATGACGCACGATGCGACCGTCAGGCGTGCCGCTTAAACCGCTTGCAGTCATGTGCCAGACTACCGCCGCGGCCAGTTCGGCCGCACGATGCTTCACGGAGATCATCCTATGTTTCGCAAATCAACGCTCAGCGCCGCACTCGCAGTCGCACTTCTCACGGTCGGCGGCTCGGCCTGCGCAGAACCTTCCTCGAGCGGCTCGCAGATGAACGCCGCACCCATCGTTTTCCAGCACCTGCCGGGCGCCGACAACGCGCTCGAAAACGGCAACGCGCCACTGGCAGGCACGCACTACTATTTCGTTCCAGCCGGCGGGTTCGTGCGCCGTGACAGCATCAATTCGCTGGCGAACGTTGGCCTTGGCTGCATCGGCAGCGATGTGAATGCGACCCTGAACGCCGACGTGCAGCTCCCCGCAGGCGCCGAGATTCTCGGGGTACGGATTTTCTACCATGCGCCCAATGCGGGAGACCAAATTCGCGGCTGGTTCACGAGCTATGACGGTGCCGGCGGCTATACCGACCTGATCAGCGCATCGACCACCCAGACCGGCGGCTACTTCAGCGAATACTTCACGCCCGGCACGACGTTCAGCATCGATCCCGTCACATTCGCCTATGCCCTCAACACCCGCTTCTTAGGTTCGACCGATGTCGAGATGTGCGGCATGCGCGTTTTCTGGCAAGACTGACGGGAGATCGCCATGAACAATCATCAAATCCGGCGGCGATCGACACTACAGCCGCTGGGCTGGGCGCTCGCTGGTCTACTCGCATCGGCCAGCGTCGGCGCGGCGCCAGCCGAAATGCTTTCCTCGGCCGAAGGCCGAGCTGCAGCGGCGCCGCCGACCAGCCAGGTCGCAGTCGACGCCAGCGCCCTCGACGCAATAACGCCCGCCGCGCTGACCTGGAATTACCTCAACGTGGCCGGAAGCATCTTCCAGGACCGTCAGGATACGGACACCTTCTATACCGATCTTGGGGATGGCTGCGTGTATCTGACGGCCGGCAATCGCCTGGAGACCAAGCTGATGCTGCCGGAGGGCGCCTACGTTCGTTACGTGCGCGCCTTCTTCTACGACACGAGCCCTCAGGATCTCTACGTCTGGCTCGTGAAGTTCGATGGCGCAGGCATGAATCAGGATCTCAGATATGTGACTTCGAGCGGTGACAGTGGCTACGGGACGACCTTGAGCAGTCTCGTCAACTACACGGTCGATCACTACGAGAGCCCGCTGTCTCTGGTGATGGGATCGTACGTTCATGACTCCAGTCTGCAGCTCTGCGGCGTCAGGATTGCCTACTACACGGCGCAACAGATGCTGGACGATACGATCTTCAAAGACGACTTCGACTGAAGGCTTGCGCCGCGTCGAACGGACGTTCGGCGCGCGCGGCGCGGCTGCGGACCTTGATCGCAGCCGCGCCGCCCGCACGGCGTAGAATGCGGCATGCTGCTGGCGCCGCCGCTTTCGCTCTACGTCCACGTCCCGTGGTGCGTCAAGAAGTGCCCCTACTGCGACTTCAATTCGCACGCGCAGCGCGGCGCCCTGCCGATCGATGAGTACGTCGCGGCGCTGCTCGCGGATCTGGCCCGCGACCTGCGTGAGCACCGCGGCGCGATCGGCGATCGCTCGATCGAAAGCGTATTCTTCGGCGGCGGCACGCCGAGCCTGTTCCCGCCGTTGGCGATCGCGCGCATCCTGGCCGGCGTCGCCGCGCAGATCGAGCTCGCCGCCAGCGCCGAAGTCACGCTCGAAACAAACCCCGGCACGGTCGAGCACGGGCGCTTCGACGGCTATCTCGCGGCCGGGGTCAACCGGCTCAGCATCGGCGCGCAGAGCTTCGACGACGCGCTGCTGCGCCGCCTCGGCCGCATCCACTCGGCCGGCGAGATCGAGCGCGCGGTGAAGCGGGCGCAGGCCGCCGGCTTCGACAACGTGAACCTCGACCTGATGTACGCGCTGCCGACGCAGACCGTGGCCGGCGCGCTTGCCGACCTCGCGCGGGCGCTGGCGCTGGCGCCGACCCACGTCTCGCACTACCAGCTCACCATCGAGCCGAACACGGTGTTCGCCAAGCGGCCGCCGCCGCTGCCCGACGAGGACAGCGCCTGGGACATGCAGGAGGCCTGCCAGCGCGCGCTCGCCGCGGCCGGCTACGCGCAGTACGAGGTGTCGGCCTACGCGCGCCCTGGCCGTCGCTGCGCGCACAACCTCAACTACTGGCACTTCGGCGACTATCTCGGCATCGGTGCCGGCGCCCACGGCAAGCTGAGCGACCCCGCCAGCGGCGCGGTCGTGCGCACGACCAAACTGACGACGCCGCAGGGCTATCTCGAACGCGCCGCGCGCCGCGAAACCTTCGGCAAGGAAACCACGGTCGATCCGCGCGAGCTGCCCTTCGAGTTCATGCTGAACGCGCTGCGCCTCGTCGAAGGGGTGCCGAGCGCGCTGTTCGGCGCGCGCACGGGGCTCGCCGACTCCGCGATCGCGCGCCCGCTGGCGGAGCTCCGCGCGCACGGCTGGCTCGAACCCGACCCGGCACAGATCCGCCCGACCGCGCAGGGCCAGCGCTTCCTGAACGACCTGATGGCGGCCTTCCTGCCGCCGCCCGCGTCCTCATAGCAGGAACATCGCCCGCGCGAAGAACACGATGCCGACCATCAGACCCAGCACGATGCGGTGCGTATAGCGAAAGCGACAGGGGCTCATGCGTCCGCGCAGCCCCGCCCAGATCGTGCTGACGAACACGCCGAGCACGCCGAAGGCCAGCAGCACCTTGAGGTTCAGCATCACTCCGAAGCGGCTGTCGAGGCAGCCGAAGCCGGGGCAGCGCACCGAATACATGGCGAAGCCGCTCAGAAACAGCAGCAGCACGACCAGCGGCATGAAGCGTCGCGCGCGTCTCAGGATCAGCTCTTCGATCCGCGCCATTTCGGCGGCGGCGAGCTGCCGGTGAAAGCTCTCGATCACCAGCACCTCGAACGCCACCGCGCCGACGAAAACGATCGCGCAGGCCAGGTGCGCGAGTTGAATCCAGCCGTACCAGGCCGCCATTGATCGTCCTCCCGCGCATCGGGCGGCCGGATCGAGCAGCCGCCCGCGCAGGATCGACGCGCCGCCGCCGTGATCGCCTTGATGCAAGTCAAGTCAGCGGTGAAGCCCATCGTGCCGCGGCAAGCCAACCCGGCAATGCCGTCGCATAGCGACCGGGAACATCCGGGCAGGCGGCGTTCGTCTCGCCGCTTCCGCGCGCACCGCGGAGGTCGCAGATGAACGCTTCAGCATCCGGGACGCGCGGTCGCCTCAGCGCGCGGCGGAGCGAGGCGCCTGTTGTTTTCAGCGATCTAGCGTCGAAAGCCGCCCGCTTCACGGACATGACGAACTGCCTCGGATCTTCCTGGGCTTTGCAGCCGGCTCTGCGCGCTACCGGAAGGCCGCTAGGCGCGTCGCGCCTCTTCGCGTACACTGCGCTCACCACGGGTGTCCCGCGCGCGGCTCTCGCGCACGGGGTGAAACGGGAAGCTGGTGCGAGCGCCGACGGTCGAGCCGACCGCCGCCGATCAAGGCCAGCGCTGCCCCCGCAACGGTAAGCGAAGCAAGATGGGCCATGCGCCACTGCCGGAAACGGCGGGAAGGCGGTCCATCGGATGTGCACTCGCAGCGCGTGATCACCACGCGACAGCGCGTACCCATCATCCGCAAGCCCGGAGACCGGCCCGCGGCAGGCGCGTTTGCGCCATGGCTCCAGGCGTTGCGGCGGGCAACGGACGGGCATGGTCCGTCCCGGTCCGCGCGCGCCCATCTCGCCTTCCTTGCCTGGTTTCTGCGGGTGTGCAAGTGAAGGAGTGATCCATGCGTTCCGTCCTATTTCTCACCGCGCTCTGCGGCGCGTTCGTCCTGTCGCCCCTGCGGGCCGAAAAAATCGACCTGCAGCCTACCGTCCAGGTGACCGCCTCGCGGGTCGCCGAAACGGTGGATGAAACCCTCGCCGACGTCAGCATCATCACCCGGGCGGACATCGAGCAGAGCGTCGCCCGCGACACCCTCGACCTGCTGCGCCTGCAGCCGGGAATCGACTTTTACCGCACCGGCGGCCCCGGCAACCAGACCTCGCTGTTCCTGCGTGGCACCAACTCCAACCAAGTGTTGGTGCTGATCGACGGGGTACGCGTGTCCGCCGTCACTACGGGCGCCTTTGCCCTGGAGCACCTGCCGATCGATGCGATCGAGCGGATCGAGATCGTGCGCGGACCGCGGGCCAGCTACTGGGGTTCGGACGCAATCGGCGGGGTGATTCAGATCTTCACCCGTCGCCTCGAAGGTCCGCGCGTCGCGGCCACCTACGGCAGCTACGAAGATGGTTCAGCGAGTGCGGGCTTCGGCCACTGGGACGGCGCCGACGGCTTCAGCGTGCAGCTCGGTGCGCGCCACGTCGACGGCTTCTCGGCCACCAACCGGGGCATCTGCGCCGGCCCGGAGGATCCGTACTGCATCTGGGATCCGGACGATGACGGCTATCGCAACATCAACCTGGTGGCGCGCGGTGCGCGGGCCATCGGCAGTCAGGTCCTGTCCGCGATGTTGTACCGCAGCCAAGGCAAAGTCGAATTCGATCAGGGCAGCTCGAAGGTGCGCGAGCAGGTCGCCGGCATTTCGCTCGAGGGTGAGCTGGCGGCAAGCTGGAGTCACCGCCTGAATTTGGGCGACGCCCGCGAGCATCTGCGCACTCCAGCCTTCGGCGCGGAATATGAAACGCGCCGCCAGAGCTTCCTGTGGCAGAACGAATTCCGCATCGACTCCCGCCAGCGACTCGTCGCCGGACTCGACTTCGTGCGCGAGCGCGGCCAAACGCTCGACACCTTCGCCGGCGTGGCACGCTACCGACACACGCGCGACAACCGCGCGCTGTTCGCCGGCTGGCGTGGCGAGTTCGATCACATCGACGCGGAACTTGCCACGCGACGCGACGACAACACGGTGTTCGGCGGCGCCAATACCGGTTCGGCGGCACTCGGCTGGCACAACGATCGCGGCCTGCGCCTTTACGCGAGTCTCGGCCAGGGTTTCCGCAGCCCGACCATGAACGAACTCTACGACCCCGGCTACGGCGGCTGGTTTGCCGGCAACCCGACGCTGCGGCCGGAGCGCTCGCTGAACAGCGAACTGGGGCTGGAAGCGACGTTTTCCGCAAATCAGCGCCTCAAGTTCAATCTGTACTCGAATCGGGTGTGGAACCTGATCAGCTTCACTGGCCCACAGAACCAGGCCGAAAACATCGCTCACGCGCGCATCGACGGCGCCGAACTCGGCTGGATGGCCGAACTCGGAGGCTGGTTCGGCAGTGTCAACTACACCTGGCAACGCGCCCGCGATCGCGACACCGGCATGGCACTTCTGCGTCGCGCACGCAACAAGTTCTCGCTTGTGCTGGAGCGGCGATTTCTGGAGCGCCTGAGCCTCGGCGCGGAGGCGCTGTGGATCGACCGCCGGCCTGACGTCGGCGGCGTCGCGCTGGGCAGCTACGCCCTGCTCAACCTGCGTGCGCGCTGGGACATCGATCACAGCTGGAACCTTGGGTTGCGGCTGGAGAACCTCACCGATCGCGACTACGAGTGGGTCCGCGGTTACAATGCATCCGGGCGCGCGGCCCACCTGGAAGTCATCTGGCGTCCGTAATTGTGACGTTTTGTGACATCATCTGACGCGCCGCTCGCACGCCGCCCGCAGTCTGGACAATGCCTGCGGGCGGCGCGTGCTGCCGATCGATAACCGGGGAAGCGCGGCGCGACGGCAGTTCCTAAGGATTGGCGCACGCCTGCCACAGATGGATGAGCAAGACGGCCGTGGATGAACCGCGAAGCGGGCAGAACTTGAGCGCGCGAAGTGACCTTCCCTCACGCGTAAAAGCGGCGTGTGAAGAGCTCCTGACCATTGCCGAGCAGCGCTTCAAACCACTGCTGCGCGAAGTGCTCGACAGCTACGAAAACGCGCTTTTCGGGCTCGCCGAGAAAGCCGCCGACAACGCGGAGCAGCAGCGGCAGTTCGAAGCTCTGCATCAGATCAAGCTGGGGCGCAAGCAGGTCGAGCCTGGCTTCCTGCAAAGCTTGGACGAGGATGTGGCTCGTCTGCGCGACGACGCATCACCGGTTGCGCAGGCTGCCCGAAGCCAACCCGAGCTGGACGCCGAGCCGCTGGAGCTGGTCGAGAGCGAAGAACTGGACGAGGAGCTCGCGCTGCGCGACATCGCCAGTCGAGCCGAAGTTCGGCATAGCGAGGCCCTGTATCTGCTGGCCCACCGCATCGCCGTGCTCGACGCGGCACCCGTGCTGGCGAACGATGAGCTGCCATTCGGGCCGGCCCGCTTGTGCGACGCATTTCGTGGCGCACTGGCGCCGTGCCGGCTGACGGTTGCGGCGCGACTGCTCGCCTATCGCCAGTTCGAGCAGGGCCTGAGCCGGGCGTTGGGCGATTTCTACGCAGCGCTGAACGAGTCGCTGGCGCAGCAGCGGATTCTGCCCAACCTCAAGTTCCGCAGTGCGAGCTACCGCCGCGCAGCATCCGGCGCTGCCTCCGCGAATGAGACGCCTACCGACGGAACGCCGCCTGCCGAGATCGATCCGCAGCCCGAAAAAGGCGCGGCAGCGCCCGCTCCGGCGCAATCCGCGGGCCTTTCCGGGACTGCAGCCGCGGTGCTGCGCGCAGCGGCGGGGCTGCTGCCGAAAGCGCCGTCGAGCCAGGCCGGCATTGCGCCCAGAGCCGCCCCCTCACGCGCCAGCTCCCCCCCGCCGGGCGCAGCGGCCGCTGCATCGGAGGCAAGCGACCTGTACCAGAACCTGCTGGGGCTGATCCGCCAGCATCGACAGCTCGATTCAGGCCCCAGCGGAAGCGCGCCTGCGCGTGAGGCGGCCAGCACCAGCGAGCTGCAGGATCTGCTGGACGGACTGCAGCGGAGCCCCGCCACCGCCGCCGGGGTCGCTCGCCACGACAGCGAATTCCTGAAGAATGCGCTGCTCGTCAAGCTGCGCCGCACGAGCCCCACCGGACATCCACGCACGCTGGGTGAGTCGGACGCGGACACCGTCGATCTGGTCGGAATGCTGTTCGACCACATCGCCAACGAGTTGCAAGAAAGCAACGAAACCCGTTCGCTGCTTTCGCGGCTGCACATCCCCGTGCTGCGCGTAGCGCTCGCGGACCAGACCTTCTTCACCCGTCAGGACCACCCGGCACGCGAGCTTTTGAATACGATCGGCGAAGCGTCGACGCGCTGGGCCGACGATAGCGATACCGATCTCATCGGCAAGATGCAGCGTCTGGTCGATCAGGTGGTCAGCGATTTCAACGGCGACGTCAGCGTCTTCGCCAAGCTGCTCAAGGATCTGACGCAGTACATGCAGACCCTCGCACGCCGCGCCGAGCTCTCGGAGCGCCGGCTGATCGAGGCGGCGCGCGGGCGCGATCGCTTCGAGGCCGCGAGCAGCACGGCCAAGGCCGACGTCCAGCGCATCCTGAACGAGAGCACGCCCGATCCCTTCGTCAAGACCCTGCTCGAGCGTGCGTGGACCGATGCCCTGGCGCTCAGCGCGCTGCGTCACGGCATCGCCAGCGACGAGTACCAACGCGCGGTCGACGCCGCCAAGCAGCTTGCCACCGACCGCAGCGCGGCCGCCAGCGACGAAAAACTGCGACAGACTCTGGACAGCGGACTACGGCAGATCGGACTGCACAAAGACGACGTCCGTAACGTGTTCGACGGACTGTCCGTGCCGAAGGAGAAGGCCGAGAACGCCGCCGAGAATCTGGATGCGGCGCTCGAGGCACACCCGCGCCTGGGCGGACAGACCAAGACTCCGCCTCCCGCGCAGCCGACCGAGTCGATCCCCCTCGGCGAACGCGAAGCCGAACAGCTGGCCAGACTGCGCCGCACGCCTTTCGGTACCTGGTTCGAGTTCATTTCCAACCAGCAGGGCGATCGTACGCGACAGAAGCTCGCCTGGTATTCGCCGGTCAGCGGGCGCTGTCTGTTCGTGAACCAACGTGGCATGCACGCATCGGATCGCACGCTGAATCAGCTGGCGCGTGACATGGTGCGTGAACAGGCGTTCATCGTCGAGGAGACCCAGAGCGGCTCCTTCATCGATCGCGCGTTGGCCGTGGTCGCGGCCAAGCTGCGCAAATCGCTGTCGCCCCGGCGACTGGCGAGCGGTGCACCAGCATGAGCGGGCAGCAGCGAAGGCGCGCCGAGCGCAAGCGGCCGACCGTGCCGCTGCAGGTCATCGACGTGATGACCGACGAGCCGATCGGCCGGGTGGGCGATCTCTCCGCGGAGGGCATGCTGCTGATTTCCGAACGGCCAATCCGCGACGATGCGCTCTATCAGTTCTGCTTCCATCTGCCCGACGCCAACGGCACGCTGCACCCGATCGAGGTCGGGGTGCATCAGGCCTGGAGCGGCAAGAGCAATACCGACGGGCGCTGGTGGATCGGTTTCCGCATCATCGACATCGGCAGCGACGAACACCGTCGCCTGGTGAAGTGGGTGGCGGCGCCGCAAGCGGCCAGCTTCCGCTGATCGCGCCGCGCGACGACGGTCGATCCGCAACTGCGCTCGCGAAGTTCCGAACCGGCTCGTCGCGCTTGCGAAGGCGCGCACCCAGCGATTCCCAGGCGTTGAAAGCAAAAGCGCTGGGAGTCGGTCGTCATCGAAACGCGGAGCGATGACCGCCGGCGCGGAACTTTGCCCGAAGCGGCGATCAGGCGCTCGCCGCAATGCGCTCGGCAGAGGACAAAGGCCGATACGCGCGCAGGAAGAGGGCAACGGTCGCCGCGATATGCGCGTCCACGTCGGCCGCCGACACCGGCTCACAGCAGCCATACAGCATGCGCGCGTGCAGATCGCCCTTGAGCAGCGTGAAAAACTGCCGGGCGGCCACGCCGACGTCGGTGATCTCGAGCTGGCCGGAGCGGACGTGCCGATGCAGGAACTCCTCCAGATCACCCTGCAGGCGCTGCGGGCCGGCCTCCAGAAACAGGCGCACGAGTTTCTGCGAGAGCCCGCCGCCCGCGATCAGCAGTCGATGCAGGGCAACGGCTTCTGGCGTGGTGATCAGGGCGAAATACGCGCGCGCGATCGCTTCGAGCTGCAGCGGAAGCGGCTCGTGCTGATCGACATCGAACAGCGTATCCGGCATCTGTTCTTCGCAGTTCGCGCGAATCGCCTGAGCGAACAGCGTCTCCTTGTCCGTGAAGTGGCTGTACACGGTCAGCTTCGAGACGCCGGCTTCGCTCGCAATCGAGTCCATGCTGGTCGCCTCGAAACCGGAAAGCGGAAACAGGCGCTTGGCGGCTGCCAGGATCGCAGCACGCTTTTCCGGGTCTTTCGGTCGCCCCGGACCACAATTCTTGACGACAAGCGACACGATCGGAACGCTGGACAGGTTGCTGAAGGTTCTTTACTATACCACGCAGTACAAGAACCGTTTTTCGCAGCACGCAACCACCGGACTGGCTGTTCTCGTCTGGTTTGCGTGACGGCCATGCGCGCTGCCGAGGAGCTCGTTGCACCCATGCAATCGAACGCAAGCCCCTGCCTGCACGCGGGCGAGGTTTCACCCGCTGCCATGGCCATCGCAAGTCTCGCCCTGCGCCTTGCGCAACGCGCGTTCTCGGCTGCGATCGAAGCCACCGGCGCCCGGGTTCCACTTCGACAGCAGCGACTGCGCGCCGCTGCGCGAGCCGCCTGGCGAACGCTCTCGGGCGACGAACAACCGCTGCTCTGCCGCTGGCTCGCGCTGCAGCAGCTGGCGCAGCCCAGCGTAATCGAACTCGACCGGATCGACGCGCGCCTGGCGCGGCGAGTGAAAGAGCTCGGCGGCACCGCTGGCGCGCCACCCGATGACCGACGGATATCCGACGTCCGGCCGACACTCGCGGTGCCTGCGGGTTTCGGCAGCTCGCTGCGCACGGAACCGCTCCAGCGCGGAACGCGACGGCCCGATTTGCTCGCCGCCGGGTGAGTGCCTATCCTTCGCTCCCCTTCAGGCCGCCCCGGAGACGGCAACGATGGCGATGAACTTCGAGCAGGCCAGAATCAACATGGTCGAAAACCAGGTGCGGCCCTGGGACGTGACCGACTCGCGCGTCCTGGAGACGCTGGCTGCAGTGCGTCGCGAGAATTTCGTACCCGAGCGTTACCGCACGCTGGCGTTCGCCGACCTGATGCTGCCGCTCGGCCACGGCGAGGTCATGCTGAAACCGGTGGTCGAAGGACGCCTGCTGCAGGCGCTGGCGCTGGAAGGTGATGAGAAGGTGCTCGAAATCGGTACCGGCAGCGGGTTTCTCACCGCCTGTCTCGCCCGTCTCGCAGCCAGCGTGACCAGCATCGACATCCATGCGGAGTTCAGCAAGCTTGCACGCACTCGCCTGGCCGAGGCAGGAACGCGGAACGTACAGATCGAGACCGCCGATGCGTTCGCCGGATACCGCCCCGCAGCGGCGTTCGACGTGGTCGTCGTGGGCGGTGCGGTGCACGCGGCGAGCGACGCGCTGCGCGAGCTGGTCGCCGCAGACGGACGCCTGTTCGCCTTCGTCGGCACCACCCCGGCAATCGAAGCCCGGCTCTACACCCAGGCCACGCCGGCGCGCTGGCAGGAACAGAGCCTCTTCGACACGGATGTACCCTATCTGCGCAACGCCGCACCGCCGAGGCGCTTCGCACTCTGAGCCGCCCAACCAATTGCCCATCCACGTCGCTGCCGCGTGAACTATGCTCCGCTGAACGCTCGCTGGAGAACGTGCGGATTCCGCCGCGATTCATGCGGTCGACGGCATCTTGCTCCGGCGCAGCCCAGGCGGCACAACGCCCAAGGACTTACGATGATTCGCATTAGCCGACTCTCCCTGGCCCTGGTTCTCGCCCTGGGCCTGCCCGTCGCCCAGGCGGACGATCTGCTCGACATCTACCGGGAAGCACGCGCCGCCGATCCAACCCTGGCCGGCGCCGAGGCGAGCAAGCTGGCGACCGACGAAGGCGTCGTGCAGGCACGCGCCCAGCTGCTGCCGCAGCTCGGCGCCAGGCTCGACTACACCCACAGCCGTGGCGGAGAGAATGGCATCGTCATGGCGCCGGACCCACACGACCCCTCGCAGCGCGTCGCCGCCGATGGCCTGACTGCGACGACACACACCCGCTCGATCGGCCTGCAGCTCAGCCAGAGCCTGGTCGACATCAGTCGCTGGACCTCGCTCAAGGCGAGTCGCTACGCCGCCGATTCCGGCGCGGCCACGCTGGAGGCCGCCCAACAAGACCTGCTGGTGCGGGTGGCGAACACCTATTTCGGCGTGCTGAGCGCGATCGACGCGCTCAAGTTCGCCGACGCCAACGAAAAAGCCCTGGCGCGCCAGCTGGAGCAGGCGCAGCAACGCTTCGAGGTGGGTCTCGCCGCCATCACCGACGTCCACGACGCGCAGGCGCAGCACGACCAGGCAGTGGCCAGCGTAATCGCCAATCGCAACGCGGTCGACCAGGCACGCGAAGCGGTGCGCCAGCTTACCGACAAGGAACCCGGCGAATTCAAGCGCCTGCGTGATGAGCTGCCGCTGGACCGCCCCACGCCGGCAAGCCCCGAAGACTGGGTGCAGGTTGCCCTCAAGCAGAACCCGGCGTTGCATGCGGCCTCACTGCAGGTGGACGCCGCCAACACGAACATCCGTACGGCGCAGGCGGGGCATCTGCCCACGCTGAGCGCGCAGCTCGGCTACTCGCGCATGCCCACCTGGGGCGACCAGCGCTTCGGCGGCATTGGCAGCTTTCCACAGTACGCGGGCGATCCGAAATGGGGTAGTTCGATCACGCTGAGCCTCAACGTGCCGATCTTCAGCGGCGGCTTTACCCAGTCGACCGTGCGTCAGGCCGTGCATAACCGCGACTTCGCGCAGGATCAGTTCGAATTCAACCGACGCCTGGTGGAGGCGACCACCCGCAACAACTATCGCTCGGTCATTGCCGGCGCGAGCGAGGTCGAAGCCACACGCGCCGCTGTGGTGTCGGCGCAAAGTTCGGTCGAGGCCACCCAAGCCGGCTATGAGGTCGGCACCCGCACGATCGTCGACCTGCTGATCAGCCAGCAAACTCTGCTCGCGGCGCAGAGCAGCTATTCGGCCGCGCGCCACGCCTTCGTGCTCGACGGACTGCTGCTGAAGCAGGCGGCCGGGGTGATTGAACTCGGCGACCTCGAAGCAATCAACGCCCTGCTCGAGTAGAACGACGCCTTGCCGCCGCCGCAAGGCTTGCTCTCAGCCGCTATCAGACCTCGGCATCTCCGGTCGTCGTCGACGTGCGCGCCGAGGATGCAAGCAGGCGCTCGATGATTTCCATGGTGCGAGCCACGGCGCCCCGCTCACGCTGCATGAATGCGCGGGCAGCAGCGCCCATGCGGCGGCGCTCGGCGCCGTCCGACAGCAGATGCAGCACGCTCGGGCCCAGCTCGCTGGCACCGGCGATGCGCACGGTGGCCCCCGCCGCGATCAGGTCCGTCGTGACCTCGGCGAAATTGAAGGTATAGGGGCCGACGATCACCGGCCGCGCCAACGCTGCCGGCTCCAGCAGGTTGTGGCCGCCCACCGGCACCAGGCTGCCGCCGACGAACGCCGCGTCGGCCGCCGCATAGAACTGGATCAGCTCGCCCATCGAGTCGATCACGAAGCACTGGCAGCGCCCGTCGGCAGTGCCGTCCTCGCTGCGCGAGCCGGTGTGGAAGCCATAGCCGCGGCAGGCCGCGAGCACCGGCTTGAAGCGCTCGGGGTGACGCGGCGCGATCAGCACGAGCGCATCCGGAAAGCGCCGCAGCACCTCCGCGTGCGCCTTGAGCACGGCGATCTCTTCACCCTCATGGGTGCTCGCGGCAATCCACACCGGGCGCGCGCTGCCCGCGGCCTCGTGGAAGGCCTGGCCCCACTCGCGCACGCCCGCCGAGATCTCGAGGTCGAACTTCAGATTGCCCACCACCGCGATGCGATCCTCAGGCGCACCGAGCGCACGCAGACGCTCACCATCCGGGGCCGACTGCGCGGCGACGAAATCCGCGCAGCGAATCGAGCGGCGAACCAGCGGCTGAATCGGCCAGTAGCCGCGCAGCGAGCGCTCGGACAGGCGCGCGTTGGCAACCAGGATGGCGATCTTGCGCGCGGCGCAGGCCATGAATAGATTGGGCCAGATTTCGGTTTCCATGATGACCGCGATGCGCGGCCGGATGCGATCGAGAAAGCGCTTGACCGCACGCGTCAGGTCATACGGCAGATACACGTGAAACACGCGGTCGCCGTAGAGCTGCAGCACCCGATCCGAGCCGGTCGGGGTGACGGTGGTGATGACCAGCCGGCTGTCACGATGCCGCGCCATCAGCGCATCGATCAGCGGCGCCGCCGCGTTGACTTCCCCCAGCGACACCGCGTGTACCCAAATGCTGTCGCGCAGCCCCGGGTCCGGGAAAAAGCCGAAGCGTTCGCGCCAGCGCGCAAAATAGCCGTGATATTTCAGCCCGCGCGCCGTCAGCCGATACAGCACGTAAGGCGTGAGCAGGTACAGGGCCAGGGCGTAGATGAAACGCTGCAGCACGAGTGCGATCGACGAACAGTGATCGCGCAGTATAGCGGTCGCCTATCGACGCCAAGGCGGGCCCCGCCGCACCAACGTCGCTGCATCCCGCGCAAAGCGGACGCTTCGCCGATAATCGGCGGATGCTGCAGTCTCCTCCGCCGTTTCACCTCGCCCTGCTCGCACCCCGCCACTGGGCCGCCTGGATCGGCATCGGCTGCATCAAACTGCTGACGCTGCTCCCGCGCAGCTGGCTGCTGGCCGGCGGACGCGCCGCCGGCTCGATCTCCGGACGCCTCATGCGCAGCCGCCGCCATGTGGCGTTGCGCAATCTCGCGCTGTGCTTCCCCGAGTTGTCCGCGACCCAACGCGCGATCCTCCTGCGGCAGACCCTGCGTGACAGCGGCCTGATGATGGCCGAGTTCAGCCTGGCCTGGATGGGTTCGCGCCGCGCGGTCGAGAGCATCCCGCTCTCAATCGAAGGCCTCGAGCATCTGCGACAAGCGCGGGAGGCGGGCCGCGGCGTGCTGCTGGTCGGCGCGCACTTCTCGCACCTGGAACTCTGCGCGCGGCTGGTCTCGATGCGCGTGCCGATTGCCGGCATGTACCGCCAACATGACGACGCCGCCTTCGAGTGGGCCATTCGGCGCGCGCGTCTGCGCTATGCGGAAGCGATGTTCACCAGGGAGCAACTGCGCCAGAGCGTGCGTCATCTGAAGCGCGGCGGCGTCCTCTGGTACGCGCCCGATCAGGACATGCGCGGCAAGGAGACCGTCTTCGTGCCCTTCTTCGGCGTGCCGGCCTCGACCATCACCGCCACGCATCACCTGGCGCGGCTGTCGGGTGCGCTGGTGATGCCCTTCTTCCATCGCCGGCTCGATCACGGAGGCTATGCCATCCGCATCGAAGCACCGCTTGCCGATTTCCCCAGCGCCGACCCGGTTGCCGATACCGCCCGCGTCAACGCCTGCATCGAGCGCATGGTGCGCGAGGCGCCGAGTCAGTATCTGTGGCTGCACAAGCGCTTCAAGACCCGGCCTCCGGGATGGCCCGCGGTCTACTGAGCCACGGTAGGCGGCGCCTCATCGCGAAGCCCCAGCGCGCCACAGTAAAGCGCGACGAGCCACCAGAAGAATAGTCCCCACCACGCCGAATAGAAGGCTAGATGGGTGTTCAAGGGGAACGTCATGGCAAGCAGTGCGAGCGCCGGTGCGCGAGCGGCGCGGCGCGCCGACGGCCCGGCGCGCTGCCAGCCGCGCAGCGCGAGCGCGCCGCCGAGAAGCCAGCCGAGCAACCCGATCAACCCGGTCTCGCTCAGCACTTCGAG
Organism: uncultured Dokdonella sp.; assembly: GCA_964582225.1. Lineage (GTDB taxonomy): Bacteria > Pseudomonadota > Gammaproteobacteria > Xanthomonadales > Rhodanobacteraceae > Dokdonella_A. Next base: position 57,117 of record CAZORA010000007.1, read on the forward strand.
CAGGATCTGGTGCGCGTGAGCGGCACCCGTACCCGCGCTGGCATCGATGAAATCATCACCCGGCAACGCATATCGCGGATAGGCATGGCGAAAGCCGCGCACGCCAACGCCGGTGCAAGGATGGTCGCGAGTCATCAAGAACGCGACCCGCCAGATCCGCAGCCGCCCGGCCAACGCCGCGTCGAGCTGCTGCGGACCGCCCGCGAAGGCCAGCAGACTGCGCTCGATGCGCGCTTCGAAGCGCGGAGAATCGCGCAGCGCCAGGCCCGCCACTACGCCGACCGCCAAAGCCAGGGCCAGTAACGCGCCAGCAAAGCGACGCAGGTTCCGCGTCTCGCCCCAGCCGATCACGAGGCAAACCAGCAGGTAGGCGACCCAGGCGGCACGCGAGCCCGCCAGCAGCACCGGCACCAGTAGCGCGAGCAGCGCGAACACCAGGCCTGGACGGCCGAAACGATCGCGCGCGGCGAACAACATGAAGGGAGACAGCACCGCCAACACCGGACCGAACTTCAGGTTGCCGGCGCCGAAGATGCCGGAAATGCGCTCCTCTTCGGCTGCTCCGGCAAGCCCGTAGCCGGTCAGCATCTGCACGCCGGCGTCGATCAGCCAGAGCGCGACCACCAGCGCGATTGCGTTGCGCAGGCGCCGGGCACGGTCCGCGCCGCCGAGCGCCCAGACCGCAAACCACGCGAAAGGCAGGAAGCGCAGCCCGGCCGCCACGGTCGACCAGCTCTTGGCCGGAGCCACCGCCAGGGGCGCGGACAGAAGTTCGGGCAACCAATAGCAGGCAAACAGAGCCGTGGCGAGCCGCGCCGCAGGCAAACCCAACAACGACGGCTGACGCAGCGCCAGCAGCAGCCCTGCGAGGGCGCCAATCAACCACGGCAGCTCCGCCGTGCGGCCGACCGGCAGCAGCACGACCACTGCCGCAAGCACCAGCAGGGGCCAGGCATCGAATCGGGCAGCGGCGCGCATGGATCGGGTTCCTCCGACGGCGGGCAATCGACGCTGGCGGCGCAGTCCGGATCGCGCGACGGAAACGGCCGCTTCAGGCCTGCGCGCCGCGTGTGGAGGCGAGTTCCGTGTAGAGAGCCAAGGTGTCGTGCTGCATGTCGGCCAGACGGTAACGGGTCAAGGGAGCAATCGCCGGCGCAGCACGCAGCAGCTCGGCGGCGCGCTCGACCAGGCGCTCGCGATCATGCGGCGGCACACGCCCCGATGGATACAGATCGACCAGCAATTCGCCCACCCCGCCGTGATCGTAACCGAGCACCGGCCGACACAGCGCCAGCGCCTCGATGACCGTGCGGCCAAAAGACTCCGGCTTGTCGGAAAGCTGCAGCACCAGGGCCGACTGCGCATAGACGTCGCGCGCGTCGTCACGCTGCGCGCTGATGACCAGCCAATCATCGACGCCGAGACTGCGCGCGAGCTGCTCGAGCTCGGCCACGTAGGCTTCCCGCCCGGCCTGTCGCGCCCCCAACAGCAGAAGCCGTGCCGGCACGTTGCGCGCCTTCAGGTCGGCGAGCAGCGTAATGGCGTCGCGATGTCCCTTGAGGCGCGTGCCGCGTCCGGGCAGCGTCAGCAGGGGCGCACCGGCAAGCTGCGGAAACTCGGCGAAAAACCACTCGCGCCAGGAGCCATCCGGCTGGTAGCCGTAAGGAAACTCGGCCGGGTCGACGCCGCGCGGGATTACCAGCAGCTTGCCCGGATCGGTATTCGGGTAACTCCGTAGCAGATAGTCGCGCACGCTGTTCGACACGCAGATGACGCGCTCACCGCGCGTCATCACCGCGCTGTAGCGGCTGCGGCTGTTCATGCCGTGGGCGGTGGTGACGAAGTGCGCACGCGCGCGCAGACCGCGCAGCGCGAGCCAGCCAAGCCAGGCCGGCAGCCGCGATCGCGCGTGCACGATGTCGACGCGCTCGCGAACAACGAGCGCGCGCAGGGCGGCAACTCGCGTCAGGCTGTTGAGCGACTTCACCCCGATCGGCATCTCGAGGTGCTCGCTGCCCTCTGCGCACAGCTGCGCAACCATGCGGCCACCGCCGGAAACGACGATCGAACGATACCCGGCGGCGACCAGCGCGCGGCCGATCTCCAGCGTCGAGCGCTCCGCTCCGCCAGCCTCCAGTGCCGGCACCAGCTGCACCACGGTCACCGAATTGGCCGGCACGGCGAAAATACCTCAGTCGACCAGGCTGTACTCCGCGCTGCAGTAGGGACAGCGCGCGTGACCTCCTTGCTGGTCGAGCGGCAGCCAGACCCGTGGATGTGCGTTCCACAGGGACATCTCGGGAGTCGGGCAGCTGAGCGGAAGCTCGGCCCGGGTGACCCGGTAGTGCCGATGGGCGCTCGGGGTGATCGATGATGCGGAGCTGGAACTGGAAGCGGGACTCGACATGGGAGGCTCCGTGCGTGAAACCTCCAAAGTTTACAGCACGTTTCATGCCAACATTCCCCGCCTGAGCCTCCAGCGACCCGCCGCACGGTAGACACGCTCAGCTGCGCGCGTAGTGGACTCCGACCTGGCACGTGAAGCATCGAGCTGCAATCCGCTCGCGGCTCCTGCGCGGCGACATGGCTTCGGCAAACGACGGCCGATCACCCGGCCCACCGCGAACCTTTCTCAGCGCAGCCAATTTCCGCGTTCGATTTCACAAGACCGACCTACGTCGCGCCAGCCCGCTAGAATAAGCGCGTTTCAACCACCAAACTGGCGGAGGAAAACGTGGACATCAACAAGCTGATCGCCCGCGTCAAGGCGATTCTGATCGCACCCAAGACGGAATGGCCGGCCATCGACGCGGAAAACACCAGCACGGCCGATCTGTACAAGAACTACATCCTGATTCTGGCGGCGATTCCCGCAATCGCGGGCTTCATCAAGGGCAGCGTGCTGGGCTACAGCATCCCCTTCGTCGGTCATTTCCGCGTACCGATCGGTAGCGGCCTGTCGAGCGCGATCGTGAGCTACGCGCTGGGCCTCGTGGCGGTCTATCTGGTCGCCCTGATCATCGACGCGCTGGCGCCGAAATTCGGCGCCCAGAAGAATCAGCAGCAGGCACTCAAGGTTACGGCCTATGCCTGGACCGCGAGCTGGATCGCCGGCATCGGCCTGATCCTGCCCGGCATCGGCTGGCTGATTGCGCTGGCTGGCGGAATCTACGCGATCTACCTGCTCTACCTCGGGCTGCCGGTGCTGATGAAAGCACCGCAAGACCGGGTCGGCGGCTATACCGCCGTCAGCATCATCCTGGCGATCGTGCTGATGTGGATCATTGCCCTGATCGTCGGCGCAATGGCCGGCACCTCGATGGGCAGCCACGCGCTCAACCAGCTTGGCAGCAGCGACAGCAATGTGACCATCGACAGCGACAGCGCGCTGGGTAAGCTCGCAGCCATGGGCCAGCGGATGGAAGAAGCCAGCAAGAAGATGGAGCAGGCGCAGAAGTCCGGCGACAGCGAGGCCACCGGCAAGGCGATCGGTTCGATGCTCGGCGCGATCAGTGGAAGCGGCGAGGTCGAGGCGCTGGCGCCCGACGCGCTCAAGCCCTTCCTGCCGCAGACGCTGGCCGGCCTGCCGCGCACCAAGTTCTCCGCCGAACGCAGCGCCGCGCTGGGCATGCAAATCGCCGAGGCCGAAGCGACCTACTCCGACGGCAACCGTGAGCTGCAACTCGAAATCAGCGACCTCGGCAGCGCCAAGGGTTTTCTCGCGCTGGCGGGCTTCGCGGCGATCGGCAGCGAAAGCGAGAGCGACCACGGCTATGAAAAGACCTATCGCCAGAACGGTCGCCTGATTCAGGAAGAGTGGGACAGCAGCGCCAAGCGCGGCAAGTTCAGCATCATCCTGGGCGAGCGCTTTCAGGTGGAGCTGAGCGGCAGCGCCGGCAGCATGGAGGAGCTGAAGGCCGCCGCGGCCAGCATCGACCTCGGCAAGCTCGAGGCGCTGAAGAATGCGGGCGTGAAAAAGGGCTGACGCTCCGGCAGAGGGTCAGCCCCGAGCCTCACGCGGCGTGCGGCTCCCGCGCGCCGCCGATTCAGCCGTTCTCGCTCGCCGTAGCCTTGGCGAGCGCTTCGACGGTGATCTGCAGGCGGATATCGTCGCTGATCAACGGCGCATACTGCTTGATTCCGAACTCGGAGCGCTTGAGCACGCCGGTCGCGTTGAAGCCAGCTGCCTGCACCTTGCTCATCGGATGCTTGCCGACGCGATTGACCGTAACGTCGAGCACCAACGGGCGCACTACGCCGTGCAGATCGAGGTCGCCGGTGACCTTGAGCCGATCCTTTTCGGCGCCAGCTTCCACCTTGGTGCTGGTGAAGGTCGCCACCGGATAGGTCGCCACGTCGAAGAAATCCGCCTTCTGCAGGTGTTCATCGAGATCCGGCACATTGGTGTTGACGCTGGGCAGAGCGACCGTCACCTTGAGGCTCGAGTTCTCCGGCGCTTCCGGATCGAACTGCAGCGTGCCCTGCACCGAGCCGAACTGGCCCGAAGGATTGGAAAAGCCGAAATGACTCCAGCTGAATACGATCTGGGTGTGGTGGGGATCGAGCTCGTAGGCGTCCATCGCCGCGTGCGCGGGGATCACGCCGACGAGGGCGAAGGCAACGGCCAGACCAAGTTTCTGCAGCATGCGGATTCTCCTCGGCAAAACGAAGCGGGAAGTTCGGGCGACACAGGGTGCTGGAACGACGCCGGTCGCACAAGGCCTCAGCATGAAACATAGTGTTTCCGACGGCATCCGCTGCGCGCCCGTGGGCCTCGATCCGCGCAACCCGAGGGCCTGCGGCCGGTGAACTCGACCAATCCCGTACGGTGCTGGGTCGTCAGCGATGGTGCCGCCGGCAATGAGCGCCAGGCACTGGCACTGGCTCACGCGCTCGGTCTCGCACCGGAGGTCCTGCGCATCCATTTACGCCAGCCCTGGGCGGCGCTGGCGCCGCGCCTAGCCTGGGGCGCGCGAGCCGCGGTGCGCGACGAGCGCGGCAATTCGCTCGCACCACCCTGGCCCGAGATCGCCATCGGCTGCGGCCGCCGCGCCGCCCTGGTCACCCGCGCGCTGCGTCGCTGGAGCGCAGGCTACAGCTTCAGCGTGCAGATCCTGAATCCGCGTATCGACGCCCGCCATTTCGATCTCATCATCACCCCGCAGCACGACGGCGTGCGCGGCGCCAACGTGCTGCGCAGCATCGGCGCGCTCAATGCGGTCGACCAGGCCTGGCTCGCCGCCGGTCGCAGTCGCTTCGCGGCGCTGGGAAGCCTGCCGGCACCGCGCACCGCGGTCCTGATCGGCGCCTCGACCCGCGCCCAGAAGCTCGATGCCGCCTACTTCGATGCCCTGTTGCGGCGGCTTCGCGCGCAGCAACAAACGAGCGGTGGGACGTTCCTGGTCAGCGTCTCGCGCCGCACCCCGCGATCGACGGTCGAGCGCCTGCGCGCCGCATTCGCCGAGTTTCCCGGCCGCTTCTGGGACGGCGGTAGCGACAACCCCTACGCCGGCTTCCTGGCCTGGGCCGACCGCATCGTGGTCACTCCGGATTCGGTCAACATGCTGAGCGAGGCCTGCGCCACCGGCAAGCCGGTTTACACCTTTGCGTCGAAGCCGATCCTCGGCAAGCTCGCGCAGCTGCACGCGGCACTCCTCGCCAGCGGCCATCTGCGCCGCCTCGACGCCGCCGACCAGTGCGCGCTGACGGCACCGCTGCGCGAAACCGCAGCCATCGCCGAACTGGTGCGCCAGCGCTGGCGGCAGGCGCGGGGCGGCTTCGATCCGGCGCCAGGCGCCAGCAGCATCGCGGCGGAGCGCATAACGAGGAAGGGCTGAGCGAGGCCTGAAGCGGCCGACCCCCGCTCTTCACTACCACGACGGCGGGAGTCCCGCGCTTCTGATCGCAACGGGCTGAAGTGAACGTATGCGCGCCTGCGTTGACAACGGCAGGAACCCCCCCCGCCGCGATCGACGCCAATTCAGCGGCGAGTCGCTGTTTCCGCAGGTAGCGCGAGGTCGAGACCGCAGCGCGCGGCGATCTCGCGCACACTGCGGCATGTCTGCTCGAGCTCCGCGTCGCACCCGACCAGGCGCGGGCACGCATCCAGCGTGCAGCGCAGTGCCCGTCCCAGTAGCTCGGCGTGGGCCACCGCCAGAACCTGCGCGTCGGCTGCGGTCAGAACCCCGACGCGCGCCGCAAGCTCGATCAGATCGGCGCCGTTGCCGCTGTCGAGGAGTTCCGGGTGCCGTTCAGCGTGCTGCAGCACCAGCGCCTGCAGCAGGAAGGCGATATCGACCAGGCCGCCGCGGCCCTGCTTGAGATCGAAGCGCGCCGCATCGGAGCGATCCTGCTGTTCGCGCCAGCGCTCCCGCATCGCGGAGATCTCGACCTGCGTCTGCGCGCCGTCGCGCGGCAGGGACAAGAGCTCGCGGCGGAGTCCGGCGAAGCGCCGCGCGGTGCGCGCGTCGCCGGCCACCGCGCGGGCGCGAACCACCGCTTGCAGCTCCCAGAGCCAGGCGCGCTCGCGCTGATAGCCTTCCCATGCGGAAAGACTCAGCACCAGCATGCCGGTGTTGCCATCTGGACGCAGGCGCACGTCGACTTCGTACAGGCGGCCGGCGCGGGTCGGCAGGTCGAGCAGATGCACCACCCGTCGCGCGAGCTTCGCATAATAGCGCGCGGCGTCGAGCGGGCGGGCGCCGTCCGATTCGCCAGGCGTCCGCTCGCTGTCGTAGATGAAGACCAGATCGAGGTCGGAATTGAAACCGAGCTCGGCACCTCCAAAGCTGCCATAAGCGATGACACTCAGGCCCGCGGACGGCGCCGCGTCCGCCGCCCAGATGCCCAGATCGGAAGGCTGCTCAGCGCCAAACCGCGCGCCGTCGGCCCGCGGCGCCGCAAGCGCGGCCTCGGCCGCCAGTAGCGACCCATCCGGCTCGGCCACAGGCGCCCATCGATGCAGCGACGGTGACGCTGCGCCGGCCCCGTTGAAGCGCCCGTGAGCGGCGACGAGCTCGCGCTCGGCTATCCGCAGCACGGCGCCCAGCACGCCTTCCGCAAGCTCGGTCAACGCCCGTGCGCAGGCGCGGGCGTCCAGCGCGCCGCCGATGAAGGCCAGACCAATCCGGAACAGCGCCGACTGGCGCAGCTCCTGGATCAGCTCGATTTCCGCTTCCGGATTATCCGGCCCGAGCGTAGCCAGCCGCCGCGCCAGCTTGTCCGCAAACGCGTTGCCGCGCGGTGGCGTCTGGTCGAGCCGTGCGTCGAACAGCTCGTCGAGCAGCAGCGGGTGCGCGATCACCCGCTCGGCGAGGAAGGCGCTCGCGGAAAACACCTCGACCAGCCGGCGCAGAGCGGCCGGCTGTTCGTCGAGCAGCGCCAGATACACCGAACGTCGCGCCACCGCCTGCACCAGGCGCAGCAGTCGCAGCAGGCAGGCTACGGGTTCCGGCGTTGCCGCTGCCGCGGCGAACAGCGCGGGCATCAGCCGGTCGAGCCGCGCCCGCGCCCGCGCCGACATGCTGCGCAGGCTGCTGCCCGCCAGCAAGGTGGCGATCGCATCGAGCACCGGCTGTGGCGGGTGAAAACCCGCTTCCTGCAGAAACTCGGCGCCCACGTCGCCAGCCTGGGTGGCGCGCCAGAAGGCCAACCAGCGCGCGCTCCCGGCGTGCTGCCGCTTGCGGGCATCGACTGCCATCAGGCTGGCGAACTCCTCGGCCACGATCTCACGGGTGTGCCGCAGCGCCTGCTCAAGCGCGGCCCAGTCGGGCAGGTTCAAGGCGAGGGCGAGCCGCTCGCGCTGCTCGGGAGCGGCCGGGATCTCGTGGGTCTGGCGATCGTCCAGCATCTGCAGACGGTTTTCCATCTGCCGCAGAAACCGATAGGCTGCGCGCAGCCGAGCCGCGCGCCCCGCCTGCATGTAGCCCAGCTGCTCGCAGGCGGCCAGCGCCGGCAGCAGGCCGCGAACCCGCAGCGCCGGCTCGCGGCCGCCGCGAATCAGCTGCTCGAGCTGCACGATGAACTCGATCTCGCGGATACCGCCGCGACCGAGCTTCAGGTTGTCGGCGAGGTCGCGGCGCGCCACTTCGGCGTCGATCAGGGCCTTCATCTCGCGCAGACCGGCAAAGGCACCGTAGTCGAGATAGCGCCGGAACACGAAAGGTCGCAGAATCTCCAGGAAGCGCGCGCCCGCCGCGCGGTCGCCCGCCACCGGGCGCGCCTTGATCCAGGCGTAGCGCTCCCAGTCGCGACCCTCGCGCTGGAAGTACTGTTCCATCGCCGCGAATGACAGTGCGAGACGGCCGGAACTGCCGAAGGGCCGCAGGCGCAGGTCGACCCGACACACATAACCGTCCGCGTCGCGGTCGGCGAGCAGCGACACGAAGGCTTGCCCGAGGCGAGTGAAATATTCGTCGGCATCGAGCGCGCGCACGCGCTCGCCCGCCAGCGCCGCGCTGCGGCCCGCTTCGGCGTAGGCCAGCACCAGATCCACGTCAGAGGAAAAATTGAGCTCGGCGCCACCGAGCTTGCCGAGCGCGAACACGACCAGGCGCTGGCGGCGACCGGCGGCATCGCGAAGCAGGCCGTGGCGCGCCTCGACCTCGCGCTCGGCGCCGCGCAGGGCGGCTTCCAGGCAAGATTCGGCGAGCGCGGACGCACCGCTCAGGGTGCTCTCGAGCGAGTCGGCACCGTTGACGTCGCGCCAGATCAGGCGCAGCGCCTCGCGAAGCCGGAAGCGACGCAGCTCGCGGCGCAGCGCGGCACCATCCCGCAGCCCTTCGAACACCACGGCACGGGCGTCCGCGGGCCGCGGATCGGCCATCAGGGCGAGGAACTCCGCTCCCAGCAGAGCCGGCTCCGCGAGCAGGCTGGCGTGGGCGAAATCGCTCGCGAGGAGCACCCGCTGCAGCTGCTCGGTAACGCCGGCATCATCGTGAAACGGCACGCCCGCGTCGCGACAGGCCACGGCCAGGCGCAGCACTCGCTCATGCAGAAAATCGATGGTGGCACGCGACCACGACGGGGCGGAGCTCATGCGCCGATTGTGGCAGGCGCCGCGGACCGGCGACCACTGCCGCAGGCGATCGCCGCAGCATAACCATCCGTTCACCCAGTTCATGGCATCGTCTGCGCCCGCATGAACCGACCGAATACTGCCGACCGCTCGAAGCCGCGCCAGCCCGCGGGCGCGCTTGCCGCCGCTAGCCTGCTGCTGATCACGGCCGCCGTGGCGCTCCTGGATCCGGCGGTCGCAAGCGCCCCGAGCGCAGGGTCTCCGCAGTGGCTTGGCGTCGTCGGCCTGAACTTGCTGCCGCCGCTGATCGTGTTCGCCCTCCTGCTCGCAGCCACCGGACGCGCGCTGTTCTCCGCGTGGTTGGTAATCCTGCTGCTGACGGCGCTCCACGCTGCCAACGTGGCCAAGCTCGCGACGCTCGAAATGCCTCTCCTGCCGGCGGATTTCCAGCTGCTCGCAAACCCGGGGCCGACCCTCGATCTGCTTTGGAAGTACGTCCATGTAGGGCTCGGGCAGTGGCTCCTGATCGCCCTCGCCGCACTGATCACCGCGCTGCTCTGGCGCCTGTACCCGCGTGTTTTGTCCGGCATGCATCGCGCTGTGCTCGGGGTGCTTGCGCTCGTGGGCGGCGCCAGCCTGGTCACGGGCAGCGCGCCTTGGCCGCGCCTTTTCGATGCCAACGCGCTCGGCTTCCAGCTCTGGGAGCAGACGCTCAGCAGCGCGCGCGTCGGTCTGCTCGGAAATCTGGTGCTGTACAACTGGCAGATCGGCAGCGGCGACATTCCCAGCGGCGATCACGTGCTCGCTGCGCGCTTTCTCGAACGCCATCGCGCGGCCCTCCCTGACCGCGACCATCGCTCGCAAAAGGCTCGCCCTCTACCCGATATCGTCGTCGTGCAGAGCGAGTCGCTGTTCGATCCGGCGCGCGTCAGCGGCGTAGTCGAGAACCGCTGGCTGCCGGCCTACCACCGCCTGAGCCGGCGGGCGACCGCCGGCGATCTGTGGGTACCAACCTTCGTCGGCGGCACCATCCGCACTGAATTCGAGGTTCTCACCGGCGCGCCACTGACGAGCCTCGGCGGCGTACAGTATCCGTGGCTCGAGCTCAAGCACGCCGACTACCCGAATCTTGCCCGACTGCTCGGCGCACACGGCTACCGTCGTATCGCGATCCACCCCAACCCGGCCGCATTCTGGAATCGCGCCCGCACCTACCCCGCACTCGGCTTCGAGCACTTCATCGACAGCACTCAGTTCGATGGCGAACGCATCGTCGGCCTGTTCCTTTCCGATGCGGCCATGACCGACCGCATCCTGGCCGAACTGGACGAAAGCGAAGGGCCACACTTCGTGTTCGCGATTTCCATGGAGAACCACGGCCCCTTCGACTGGCGGCCCAACCTCGATCCCGAACGTCTCGCTCGGCTGCAGATGCCGCCTGCCCTCGACGCCGGCGGTCGCCTGTGGTTCGGCAACTACCTGTATCTGCTGGACGACGCCGACCGCGAGCTAGGGCGCCTCGCCCAGGCCCTGCACAAGCGTCGCCGGCGCACGCTGCTGCTCTTTTACGGCGACCATTTGCCCGGCCTCGCGCCGGTCTACCAGCAGCTCGGCTTCAAGAATGGTCGCCAAGCCATCGAGCAACCGGTGCCTTGGCTCCTGCTCGACACTGCAAGCAAGCGCGCGAAACGGCTAGACACCCACAGCTGGATGCTCCCCGGACTCCTGCTCCGCGCGGCGGGCCTCCACGATGCGGCCTGGTTCGACCTGGTTGCCGACCTCGCCCTCGACCCCGCCTTCGATCCCACCGAGCCGCAGGCCGCCGAGGGACTCGAAGCGCTCGCCCGTCTCCAGCTTCGCGGTGAACTGGACCCATTGCTCGCGCAGCTGCAATCCAGTCGCGCGCGCGGTTCCGCCGATACGCAAGCGGCACAAGCACACGCCCCGAGCTCGCCGGCCTCGCCCTCGACGGCGGCGCCGAGGTGATCGCTCTCGAACACCAGGTTCGTCTGCAGCGCCTGCTGCCGGGACGCAGTTGGTGTTGGCGAGCTTACGAGCGACCCGCCGACCCGACCCGACGATTCGGATCGGGTCGGCGCGCGCTCACGGAATCAGGGGCGGGACGTCCACGCCGCGAACGGCGAGCGTCGCGCGCAGCAGGTTGGGGTCAGCGCGGTCGGAGCAACTGGCTGTCAGTCGCTTTGGGCAACCAAGGCGGAATAGCTCTTGCGCGCCGCAAGAAAGAGGTCGAAAGGGAACTTGATCGGTACGCCTTCGAGGGCGGCGGCGAGCATTTCGAGGTGGCCTTCAAAGCCAGCACAGGCCTTGGCGATGTCTTCGTCTGCGGGAACGCGCACGCTGAGGACGAGACGGGTGCCGGCGTCGACGTCGAAGAGCTCCCAGCGCAGGGGCCGTTCAGGCTGCTCGCCGCGGCTCCAGGAGTAAGCGAGGACGCGCCCGGGAGTGAAGTCGAGAAGATGGCTGTCGATCACCTGACCGCTGTCGGCGAAGTCGATCCGCACGGTGCCACCGGGGCGCTGGTCGATCGATCCGGGGGCCAGCCATTCAGCCATCGCGGCGGACTCGGTAAGGCGACGCCAAAGCTCCGCCGGCGCGTGGTCGAACTCACGCTGCAGCACGCCTTCGAAGCCACCAGCAGCAAGACGGCGAATGGTTCCGGGCTTGAACTCGTCTACGCTCACGGCAGCTTGCTCCTTGGCGAGTAAGAGCCGACAGTGTAGCGAGCGCGGGCGGGCGCGCGGCTGAGCGGAGTCAGCTCGCGTCTCAGCGCACGTCGCGGCCTGGCTCGGGGCGGACGATCGGCTTCCAGGGAACGACCGGCGGGCTGCTTCCGAGACCGCCGGCGCAGAAGTCTTCCGGGTGTACGTCGCGCTGGTCGGGACAGCCGTCGAAGGTCCTGGCAATCGCCCTGAGCGGTGTGTCCCAAGGCGTCACCCGCTGCACGCAGGTCGGCTCGGGCGCGGCGATGCGCTGCGCGGGCACGTTGAAGCTCGCCGGCAGAGTGAAGCTGAAGCCGGGGCAGCCGGCAGGTGGGCAGTCGGGGAGCGCCCTGGCCCAGGAGCAGACGGCGTCGTGCTCCGCGCTGCCGTCGGCGCTGACGCACTGTTCGCCCTGCACCCGGCAGAACGAGCGCGGCTGGCAGCTGTAGTTGAGCTCGGCCTGCTGGTCGGCGAGCGTCGGCGCGGGGAAATCGGCGGCGCCGAAGGTGATCTCGTAGATGCCGCTGGCCGGGTCGTCCTGGTACCAGCCGCTGTGGGTTGGCGCGCCGGGCTGCGCTGCAAAGGTCGGTGGGTTGGTGCCGATGTGGGCACGCAGGAGGCCGATGCTCGCCGGGTCGAAGTCGGCGCCGACGTAGATGCGATAGGTCTGGCTGGTGCCCTGGTCGGCGTAGAGCTGGAAAAGGTGATAGGTCTCGCCGGCGCGGAAGACGGTGCGGTCGCAGGCGCCGCCGCCGGGGATCGCGTGGCAGGCCTGGTCCTGCAGTTCGCCGGAGGCGCTGGTGTCGATGAAATAGGTGCCGCCGTTGACCGTGAGCGAACTGCGCTGGCCCGTCTCTTGACCCATCATGCGCATTTCGTGCGCGATGCCCTCGTCTGTTTTCTCCATCCGATTCTGCCGGATCAGCGGCACGCCGTAGCAGCGCTCGCTGGTGCAGGTCTTGCTCCAGTCGCCGCCGACCTGGGTCGGGTAAATCACGGTGGTGACGAAGTGGTAGGGGCTGGTGCGCGAGGATTCGGCCGACTTGCACTCGGTGGAGTCGATCGGCCCGGCAAAATATTGGTCGTTGTTGACCACGGTGCTGTTGACGAAGCCGGTCAGGGTGCCGTCATCGTCGTTCAGCACCGTCTGGCGGTCGTTGCCGGCGAAGCCAACGAAAGTGTTGCGGTCCCAGACGCAGTATTTCTCCGCCAGCTTGTCGTAATCGGTTTCGAAGCTGCCGTTCTTGTAGAAGGGCGTGATCACGTAGTGGCGCGTGTCTACGTTCTCGAAGTAGAGATCGCGCGAGTGGAAGGCCGGTGGGTAGTAGAAACCGTTCGGCTGCTTCCAGCCAATCGCCGCGTTGGGCATGTAGCAGCGCCCGCCGCTGCGCAGCAGGCCCTTGACCGTACCGGCGAGCCAAGCGCTTTGCCGCTTGCGGCTGCTCGCGGCCGGCTGGCAGCTGCCGACCCGGTTCGCCTCATCGACGAAAGGACTGCAGTCGTCGACAGTTCGCGAGTGGATTTCGAGATACGCGTTCGATTCCTGCCAGGCCGGCCCGTCGTAGACGCTGAACATGCGCTGGTACATGCCGAAGTTGTCGATCTGGTGGCTGATGCCCTCGTCCTTCGACAGGCAGTAGTTTCCCGGCCGGTTGCCGGCCGCGTCCGTCGCGCATTCGAGAGCCTGTGGATTGAAGGGCCCCCCGTCGGAGGCGTAGGGATTGTCGGGCTGGGTGCTGCCGACGAAAGCGCTCTTGCGCACCAGCGCCCAGTGCCCCGGGACCACGTCCGACTCGCTGTAGCCGCCGCCAGTGACCATGGTGAGACCGGCTTGCTGCACGTCGGTAATCACGCTGTCAGTCACCAGATACCACTGCGGGCGCAGCCAGATCGCGGCGAAATTGAAGGTGGCCCAGTTGAACGAGGTGTTGAAGCGATCGAGCACGGTGACCATGCAGTTTTCCAGCCGGTCGCCGCCGCAGCGCGGCAGGGTGCTGCAGTCTTCGCCGCTGCACTGGGTGGCGAAGCGACCACCATCGCCGAGCAGCGGGTAGTAATCGGCGTCCGGCGCCTGTGGCACCAGGGGGTTCGACACCGGACGCAGGGTCAGCCCGGGATCGCCGCCGCTCTGCACGCCATGGCAGGCGGAGGTGGCGGTCACGGTCTGGAAGGCGGTCATCGCAGTCGAGCAGAAGTTGCCCTCGAAGGATTGCAGTGGGGTCATGCCGGCGCGATCCAGTGAGCTCTGCATCGAAGCGTAGGAAGTCCACTTCATGCTGCGCGACATGCCGCTGTTGGCACCGTCCAGAAGCCAATAGCAGGCGCCGCAGGTGCCGGCGCCGACCGCCATGTTGTCAGTGAACCGATTCCAGCCGTTCATGATCCAGAACACGGTCGGATGGTCGTAGTCGGACTTGAAGGGCATGCGATCGGCGTCGCTGCCGTCGTCGAGCGCCAGGATGCCAGGTACCTTGCGCGGGTTCTGCGCGTTGTCTACCGCGGCGCGGGCGAATACGCCGAGGTTGGCGGTGAGCACGTTGTCGGTTTCCGTGCCGTCCTCGAGATAGAAGCCGTGACCGATCGACTTGTAGCCGATGTTGCGCTCGAGATAGACGTTTTGCGCACCATGCAGGACCACCCATCGGGTCATCGATTCGTTGATCGAGGAATCGCGCAGGAAGGTGTCTTGCGGCACGTGGCGCACGAGGTGGAAGTGCACGGGATAACGCCCCATCACTCCGCCCTGGCCGAGCTGGCGGAACTCCACGCCCTGGATCTGCGCCTTGGCGAAACCCTGCCGGATGACCACGTGACCGCCGTAGTAGTAACCGCTGGCCTCGTCCGGAAACGGCTCGCCGGAGTGGTCGCCGGCTGAGGCGATCTGGATCGAGCGGCTGAGCACACCAACCGCGGCGCGAGTCTCCAGCGCCTCGCCGTTGCCAGTGCGGGTCGGACCGACGCTGAGCGGAGTCTGACCCAGCGAGTAGCGCTTGCCGTTATGCGCGAACTGCACGCCGTTTGTCAGCGGAATGCTGGTCACACAACTCACGTCCGCACCCACCGTCAGCGTTTCCGAGTGGCCCGGCAGGTAGTCGGTGCTGGTCAGGACGATTTCGTCACCCTGTGAAAACGACAGCGGGCGATCCACCTGCAGCTGGTTCGCGCCCGGCTCTACCGAGGCGGCGAGCCGCGCCCAGCTGCTCGCGCTGCTCGTGGGGTAGCTCGCGCCGCACTCACCGCGTCCGGCGAAGCTCGCGCCCTTGCGGCCGTAGAGCTCGAGCGTGCCACCATAGGCAACGCCCAGCACCTTGCTGCCGAAATAGCCCTGGCGACCCTGTGCGTCACGACCGCCGGCATGCGGCAGCGGGTGATAGGAATAGAAGTAATCGTGGGCGATCTTCGGGTCATCCTTGGCGTTGGGGTAGGTCTCCTTCAGGTTCGCGGCCTCGATCGTGCGCGCGCTGTTGGCCGGCAGCCACTTGCCGCTTGCGTCCAGGTTGGAGTTCCAAACTTCATCGGGAATGCCGCAGTGCCCCTGTTCATCAGACTGGCAGATGACGCCGGTAACTTCGGCGTGGGGGTTGGCGGCGACCGGGTCTTCGCCCCAGAGGCGAATGACGAGCCGGCCGCCGTGACTGCCGATCGGCGCTGCGGGACTGCCGGCGCGGAGCGTGCCACCGTTTTCGACGAGGATATTGGCGGCGCTGAAGTCGATCTGTTCGTCGGCGAACTCGAGCGTACCGCCGCGGACGATGTGCAGGTTACCGAAGCGGTAGGTGCCGGCGTGAACGCAGGTCCAGGTGTCGATCACACGTTCCGCGTCGGTCATCTGCTGCGGCAGATCTTCGACACAGCCGCTCTGCGCACGGGCGCACGGCAGAACGCCGGGCAGCAGTGGCAACCCCAGGGCCAGCAGCGCGCAGGCCGTCCGGTGAAGAAGCGTAATCATGGTTGGAACCTCCGCAGCTGCGACTGGCGCACGTCGCGGGCTCGGCGCAGGATGCGGGGGACGACGCGGCTGGTGTTCACGAGAGTTTGCATCTCACGCCAGTTTCAGCAAGCGAATTCAGACGTAAATTTTCGTGTCGAACCCGAGCGTGGAGGAGCACTGCTGGCGGCGAGTCACCGGATCATCCCGAACCACCCTGCGTCAACCCACGTCCCGCGGTCACCCGCGTCACCCCCTTTACAGCACCATGGCGGCATGGTAGTCGGATTCCTGGCCACCCCCGAGCCGCCTGATGATCGTCTGCCCTGGTTGGATCGCGCGTAACGCCATCGGCCTGCACCGCGCCGCTGGCGCACTGGCTTGCCTGACCGCGTTGTGCGTCGCCGCCCCGGCGCAGGGCCGCAGCGTGCCGGTCGACTCGGTGCCGGCGCTGCGCAATGCGCTGGCCGCCGCGCAGCCGGGCGACGACATCGTGCTCGCAGCCGGAGCCTACGCGGTCAGTGGCAACCTGACGGCGGAAGTCGACGGCACTGCCGCGGCGCCAATCGTGCTGCGCCCAGCGACGCCGCGGAGCGTGCTGCTGCGCTTCGCCAGCGCCGGCACGGCCGTCGAGGGCTTCAAGGTATCCGGCGCCTGGTGGCGCTTCGAAGGCCTCGACATCGAAGGCACCTGCGCCAGCGACAGCGACTGTGAACACGCGTTTCACGTCATCGGCGGCGCCGATCACCTCGTGATTCGCGACTGCGAACTCCGCGACTTCAACGCGCAGATCAAGGCGAACGGCATGGTGCTCGGCGCGGACATGGTCTTTCCAGACGACGTGCTGATCGAGCGCAACCTGCTGTACGACACGCGCGCGCGCAATACGGCGAATCCGGTGACCAAGATCGACGTGGTAGGCGGCCGGCGTTGGATCGTGCGCGCGAACACCATCTACGACGGCCAGAAGGGGGGCGGCGACGAGGTCAGCTATGCCGCCTTCCTCAAAGGCAACTCGCGCGACGGCCTGTTCGAGCGCAATCTGGTGCGCTGTGCTTGGCATACGGCGGGGGGCGTGCGCATCGGCCTGTCGTTCGGCGGCGGCGGCACCGGCGCGCAGTACTGCGAGGACGGCAGCTGCGAGACCGAGCACCAGAACGGGGTCATGCGCAACAACCTGATCATGGACTGCAGCGACGTCGGCATCTATCTGAACCGCGCCGCGAACAGCCGGATCGAGCACAACACGCTGTACGCGACGAGCGGCATCGACGTGCGCTTTACCACCTCGAGTGCGGACCTGCGCAACAACCTCTTGAGCGGCGTGATCCGCAACCGCGATGGCGGCACTCACACGGCGGAAGGCAACCTGAGCGGGATCACGGTGGTGACATTCGCCGCCTGGTTCGTCGATCCCGCCAGCGCCGATTTTCGCCTGCTGGACGGCGGCGCTTTCGTCGACCAGGGCGCGCCGGCGCCGCTCGTCGTCGACGATTTCTGCGGCACCGCGCGCAGCGATGGCCTACCCGACATCGGCGCCCTCGAGTACCAGCCGGACGCCCGCTGCGCCACGGACATTGGCGGCGGCGGGATCGGCGAACGCATTTTCGCCAACGGCTTCGAATGAACGGCCGCGCGTCGGTACCCGAAGGGCACGGCCGCGAAGATCGCCGGCCGGCCCTGCGCAGCCCGTGAGGCGAGGTTCAAGGCGGCATCGGAAGGGGATTCAGGACACGACTTCCACCCGATTGCGGCCGGATTCCTTCGCCCGGTACAGGGCCCGATCGAGCGCCTTCAGGTCGATTCCAGCGCCGTTTGCGGAACAGACGGCGATGCTCACCGTCAGCGTGAGCGCTTGATCCTGCCAGACCCAGGGCGTCTCGGCGAGGGCTCCCTGGATGCGCACCGCAGCGGCGTGTGCTGCAGCGCGATCGGTGCCGGGGAACAGGATCAGAAACTCCTCCCCGCCCCAGCGCCCGAGCGCATCGACACTCCGCAACTCCCCGCGCAGCACATCTGCAACGTAGCGCAGTGCGGCGTCGCCTGCGGCGTGGCCGAAACGGTCGTTGATGCGCTTGAAGTGATCGATGTCGAGCATGAGCGCACCCAGCGGTTCGCTTCTGCCCGCGCTGCGTTGGCTGTCCGCCTCCAGGCGCTCGCTCAGAGCGCGTCGATTCAGGCAGGCGGTAAGCATGTCGTGGTTGGCCAGATGGTTGACCTCGCGCACCAGCCGGGCCGCCGCGAGTCCGATCAGACCGGCATTCGCCACCAGCATGACGAAGAACGCGCTCCACAGGAGCGGAATCGAGACTCCCTCCTGCGTCGACTCGTACGGCAAGACGACTTCCGGCCAGAACGCCAGGCCTAGCGCGCGGACGAACATGAGGAGGCCCAGCAGGGCAAACACGAAGGCGACGACGTTCAGCGGGAAGCGGAATATGCGCTCTTGCTGGCGGGTGCAGTCCTGAGCAAAGCGCAGGGCGATCCAGCCCAGCGGGAGGGAAAACAGGATCCCCCGCGGGCGGATCGCAAACTCCGGGTAGGGGATAAAGGCGGAGGCACCGGAAGCCAGCGCGACGATGAACAGCGATTCGCGCAGTCGCGGGGGAAGCTGGCGAAACGTACGCACGCCGTTGCGGAACGCCACGGCGCACAAGAGCACCAGCAGGTCCGCGAACCAGTAGTGCAGCCAGAAATCGAAATGGGTGTCGATCCGCTTGCGCCCGAGGATCAGGATGAGCCCGACCACCAGCAGCAAATTCCCCAGCGCAAAACGCAGCGCCGTCGAACGCGACAGATTGACATACAGCCCAAGCAACAGCCAGGTCAGGCAGCTGATGGCGCCCACCAGCACGATGGCCTGCACCAGGGTGGTGGCGACGAGGGATGCATGGAGTTCCACGGTGCGGCTGCTTCCTCGATTCGTGCGCAGACAGCGCGAAGTTCAGCATTCCTCGTTGCAAAAGGCGCGCCAAGGGAATATCAGAACCAGTCGACATTTGCTCGCCACTCCCGCGAAGGCGGGAGTCCAGTGCCTTTGATTTCCGGGACTTGAAGTCGCTGGAAGCCCGCTTTCGCGGGCATGACGGGCTTGTTCAGGCATTCCCAAGTCGCGGGTAACGGAGCGCCGGCACCCGTCAATCACCCACGCCGGGCGCAGGCCCTGGATTTGCCCGATGGACTTTCATGCAGCCCATGATCGAACGGGTTTCGCACGCGCCGCGGGCAGCAGGCGGGCGTCCGGTTGACGCGCGAGACCCCGGAGATCGGGCGAAGCTGCGGAGCCCGCTTGGTGGGCCCACCAGGACTCGAACCTGGAACCAAGGGATTATGAGTCCCCTGCTCTGACCATTGAGCTATAGGCCCGGCGGCTTGCCGGCGGCGCCCGTCGCCGGGACGAGGTGCCGCTTGCGGATTGTAGCCCGGCGCGGCCGCCAGGCCGCGTGAAGAACCCGATCCGACAGAGATGAAAACGCCCGCGACTGCGGGCGTTTCCGGTTCTACGCCAGAATCGGCGCTATTCGATGTCGAGGAAAGAGCGCAGCTGCTCGGAGCGGCTGGGATGGCGCAGCTTCCGCAGGGCCTTGGCCTCGATCTGGCGGATACGCTCACGGGTGACGTCGAACTGCTTGCCGACCTCTTCCAGGGTGTGGTCGGTATTCATGTCGATGCCAAAGCGCATGCGCAACACCTTGGCTTCCCGCGGCGTGAGCCCGGCGAGAACTTCGCGCACGGTTTCCGTCAGACCGATATTGGTGGAGGAATCGACCGGCGAGACGATTGCCGCGTCTTCGATGAAGTCGCCGAGGTGGGAATCCTCATCGTCGCCGATCGGGGTTTCCATCGAGATCGGTTCCTTGGCGATCTTCAGTACCTTGCGGATCTTGTCCTCGGGCATCTCCATCTTCTGTGCGAGCTCTTCCGGAGTCGCCTCGCGGCCCATTTCCTGGAGCATCTGGCGCGAGATGCGGTTCAGCTTGTTGATGGTTTCGATCATGTGCACCGGGATGCGGATGGTGCGCGCCTGGTCGGCAATCGAGCGGGTAATCGCCTGGCGGATCCACCAGGTGGCGTAGGTGGAGAACTTGTAGCCGCGGCGGTATTCAAACTTGTCCACCGCCTTCATCAGGCCGATGTTGCCTTCCTGGATGAGATCGAGGAACTGCAGGCCGCGATTGGTGTACTTCTTGGCGATCGAAATGACCAGGCGCAGGTTGGCCTCGACCATCTCCTTCTTGGCGCGACGCGCCTTGGCCTCGCCGATCGACATCGCGCGGTTGATTTCCTTGATGTCGGCAATCGGCAGGTAAAGCAGGTTTTCGATCGCGATCAGTTTGTTCTGCTCGGCCACGATGGCATCGCGTTCGGCGCGGATGCCGGGCGACCACTTCTGGCGCTTGCGGGCCAGCTCGTCCACCCACTCGAGGCTGGTCTCGTTGCTGGGAAAAAGCTTCAGGAACTCTTTGCGCGGCATGCGCGCGTGGCGAATGCAGAGCTCGGAAATATTGCGCTCGTGGCGGCGGATCGTATTGACGATCTCACGCAGCTTGCGCACCAGACCATCAATCATGATCGCCGGCAGCTTGAGACGCAGGAACAGCTCACCCATGTACTCGCGGACCTTCTGCGTCTTGCGCGCCGCACCACCGTGCTTCTCGGCCGCCTTCAGGAACTCCACGTAGAGCTCACGCAGCTCGTCGATGCGGCGGCCGACTTCGACCAGGTCGAGCCCGGTGTCAGGGGTGCTGGCCTCCTCGGTCTCCTGTTCGTCCTCGGCGTCTTCGTCGCCTTCGCTTTCGCCTTCAGGTTCCTGCGCGGGCTCGTCGGCCGCCGCGGCGGCAGCCTCTTCCTGTTGCTGCTCGAGATCGGCGAAGCCGGCAATCACTTCAGATAGGCGCTTCTTGCCCTCCAGGTGCTGGTCGTATTCCTCCACCAGCAGCTGGATCGACCAGGGGAAGCAAGACAGCGCGGTCTGCACCTGGTTGAGACCTTCCTCGATGCGCTTGGCGATGGCAATCTCGCCTTCGCGGGTAAGGAGCTCGACGGTGCCCATCTCGCGCATGTACATGCGCACCGGATCGGTGGTCCGGCCGACCTCCGCGTCGACCGCACTGAGCACGGCCACGGCCTCTTCGGTCGCAGTCTCATCGTCGGTCGCGACCGGTGTTTCCGGAAGCATGGCTTCGGTATCCGGTGCAATCTCGTGCACCTCGATACCCATGTCGTTGATCATGCCGATGATGTCTTCGATCTGCTCGGGATCGACGATGTCGTCGGGCAGGTGGTCGTTGACTTCGGCGTAGGTCAGGTAGCCCTGTTCCTTGCCCTTGATGATCAGCGTCTTGATCTCGGACTGCTGGTCCTGGTTGGTTTCTTGCGCCATGGGAATCCCGGGAATGAATACTGCAGACTGGTGAAGACTCTCGCTCCGCGTCACGCGGTCAGCGGCGCTGTCGGCCGCCGCTCGGTATTGGATGTGGGCTGCATCAGGACGTGCACGGCGCGCTCGAACCCGTTGATCCGACGTCCGGTCACGCGCTGGAGTGCGCTCATTTCGCCTCCAGCCAGAACGTCACTGGCCCGTCGTTGATCAAGTGGACCCTCATATGGGCCCCGAAGCGACCGCTTTCCACCCCCCCGTGGGCTTCGCGTGCAGCTTGGACCAGACGCGCGAACCAAAGTTCGGCCTGGGCCGGATCCGCCGCCGTGGAAAAGCCCGGTCGAGTACCGCTGCGGGTGTCGGCTGCCAGGGTGAACTGCGGCACGAGCAGCAGGCCGCCCTGCGTGTCGCGCAGCGAGCGGTTCATGCGCCCTTGGGCGTCGGCGAACACCCGGTAGCCGAGCATGCGCTGGAGCAGCCGCAACATCTGAGTCTCGCCGTCGGTAGGCTGCACCGCCACCAGCGCCAGGAGCCCGCAGCCGATCGCGCCGACCGTCTCGCCGGCGACTTCCACGCGCGCGCTCGCGACACGCTGGATCAGTGCGATCATTCGAGTTGCCTCGCCTCAGGTCCATTCGCCAGCCTGCCCCGCCCCGATCGACCCGTTACAATCCGCCCATACCATGGATTCCCCGCCGCACGTCTGGCCTGCCGGCCTGCTGCACGCCTGCCTGCGCCTGGTCGGGCGCCTGCCGCTGCGCTTGCTCCACGCGGCGGGAACCCTGCTCGGCCGGATCCTGTGGTTGACCGCCGCGCCCCCGCGCCGGACCGCGGAGCGCAACCTTTCTCTCGTATTAACGCAAAAGAGCGCCAAAACCAGACAATCGCTCGCGCGGCAGGCGCTCGACGAGGCTGGCAAGTCGCTGCTGGAGACCGCGAAAATCTGGGGCAACCCACCCGCTCGGGTGCTCTCTCTGGTGCGCGAGGTGCGCAATCAGGCCCTGTTCGATACGGCAGTCGCGAGCGGCAGGGGATTGATTATAGCGGCTCCGCATCTCGGTTGTTGGGAGCTGCTCAACTACTGGCTGGCGGCGCACACGTCGCTCGCGATCCTGTATCGGGTGCCGCGCCTGACGTGGCTGGAGCCGCTCCTGCTGCGGGTGCGTGGCGCACTCGCGGTAGAGCAGGTGCGCGCCGACGGCGCCGGCGTGCGGCGGCTGTTCAAGCGCCTGCTCGGTGGCGGGGTGGTCGGTATCCTGCCCGACCAGAAGCCACGCCAGGGTGAAGGCGTCGACGCACCGCTGTTCGGCGTGCCGGCATCGACCATGGTGCTCCTGCCACGCCTGGCCGAGCGCACCGGCGCGACGGTGCTGTTCGCCTTCGCCGAGCGCCTGCCGCGGGGCGCGGGCTACCGCCTCCATTTCCTGCCCGCCCCGGACGGCCTCGCCGACCCCGATCCACTGCGCAGCGCGACGGCGCTGAACCAGGGCGTAGAGCGCTGCATCGAGCGGGCTTTCGTCCAATACCAGTGGGCCTATCGACGCTGGCCGCGACAGGCGAGGCCCTCCACCTCTTCAAGCGGAGAGGCGCCCAGCTGATGCGCAGCATCGCCCGACCGAGCTGCCCCGTCTGCGGCGATCGCGGCGAGATTCGCTACCAACGTCTGCGCGACCTCCTGTTCGGCACCGCAGGTGAATGGCGACTGCGCGTTTGCAGCGCCCCCGGCTGCGGCTGTGCCTGGCTCGACCCGGCGCCGCTGCCGGAAGATCTTTGGCAGGCCTACCGGAGTTACTACACCCACGACGAATCCGCGCGGCGCGTGCACCTGCCGGGCTCGCGCGGCCAGCAGCTGTGGGCCGCCCGCAAGCTCGGCTATCCGCGCCCGGCGGGATGGACGGCACACATTGGCGCCTTGACCCTCGCGCTGCGCCCGCGGCAGCGCGAGCGCGCACTGGCCGCGCGCCTGTTCCTGCCCTGGGTCGCGCAAGGCCGGCTGCTCGACGTCGGCTGCGGCTCCGGCGCACAAATCGCGGCGATGCGCGACATCGGCTGGCGCGTGCAGGGCCTCGAGCCCGATCCGGCGGCAGTCGCGACCGCGCGCGCGGCCGGCCTCGAAGTCCAGCAGGGTGACCTGCTCTCAGTTGCGCTGCCGCAGGCGAGCTTCGACGCGATCAGCATGGTCCACGTCTTCGAACATCTGGTCGAGCCGGCGCGCCAGCTCGAAGCCTGTCGGCGGATCCTGGTACCGGGCGGGCGGCTGGTGCTGATTACTCCGAACCTCGCTGCGCTTGGCCACCGCTACTTCGGCGCCGACTGGCGCGGACTGGAGCCACCGCGGCACCTCGCGTTGCACACCACGGCCTCCGTGCGCGCTTCGCTGCAGGCGGCCGGGCTGCGGCCGGAACGGCTGTTCACCCGCGCCGCGGGTGCCGCGCGCATGCTGCGCATCAGCGCCGGCCTGCGCCGCGCGCGGCTGCGCGGCGCGGCGCAGGCGAACGAGCGCGGCGGGCGTTTCGGCGATCTGCGCTGGCGGCTTCTTGGCGCGATCGAGCGCGCGCTGGTCGCCGGCGGACTGCCGCTCGGCGAGGAAATCGTCGCGCTCGCGCGCAACAGCGACTGAGCCTCCCGCGACCGAAGTGGTCGGCGTGATCTCCTACAATGGGCGGATGTGTGCACCCCGCTTGCTCGAGGGCCTGAACGCGGCCCAGCGTGAGGCCGTCACCGCACCTCCCGGACACTATCTGGTGCTCGCCGGCGCGGGTTCCGGCAAGACGCGCGTCCTGACCCAGCGGATCGCCTGGCTGCTCCGCGAGCAGCAAGTCTCGCCGTGGGCGGCGCTGGCGGTCACCTTCACCAACAAGGCGGCCGGCGAAATGCGCGGCCGCGCCGAGAGTCTGCTCGGACACCAGGCGCGCGGGCTCAGCATCGGCACTTTTCACGGCATCGCCCACCGCATCCTGCGCCAGCACTGGCGCGAGGCGGGTCTGCCCGAAAACTTCCAGATTCTCGACGCCGACGATCAGCAGCGCCTGATCAAGCGTACCGTGCAGAGCCTCGATCTCGACGAGAAGCTGTTCCTGCCGCGGCAGGTCGCCTGGTTCATCAACGCAGCCAAGGACGAGGGCAAGCGGCCGGATGCGCTCGACGCCGGCTACAGCGCAAGCCAGCGCAGCCTGATCGAGATCTATCGCGCCTACGAAGTGGCCTGCCGGCAGGCGGGCCTGGTCGACTTCGGCGAGCTGTTGCTGCGCGCCCACGAGCTCTGGCTCGGCAACGATGCACTCCTCGCGCACTATCGCGAGCGCTACCGGCACCTGCTGGTGGACGAGTTTCAGGACACCAACCGCGTGCAATACGCCTGGATCCGCGTGCTCGCCGGCGACAGCGGTCAGGTCTTCGTGGTCGGCGACGACGACCAGTCGATCTACGGCTGGCGCGGCGCGAAGGTCGAACACATGCAGGATTTCCTGCGCGACTTCCCCGGCGCTACAACGCTCCGTCTGGAGCAGAACTACCGCTCGACCGGCACCATCCTGGCTGCCGCCAACGCGGTCATCGCGCACAACCGTGGGCGGCTCGGGAAACAGCTCTGGACCGCCGACGAGCGCGGCGCGTCAATCGATCTCTACACCGCCTACAACGAACAGGATGAGGCGCGCTACGTGGTCGAGCGCATCCAGCAGGAGATTCACGCCGGCGCGCGACCCTCGGAGCTCGCGATCTTGTATCGCTCGAACGCGCAGTCGCGACTGTTCGAAGAGCAGCTGATGCAGCGCCGCCTCCCGTTTCGCGTCTACGGTGGCCTGCGCTACTTTGAACGCGCCGAGGTCAAGGACGCGCTCGCCTACCTGCGCCTGACCGTCAACCGCCACGACGACATCGCCTTCGCGCGCGTCGCCAATACCCCGCCGCGCGGTATCGGCGCGCGCAGCATGGACTTGCTACGCCAGCGCGCACAGCGCGAACAGATCTCGCTGTGGGAGGCGGCGCTGGCGGAACTCACCGCCGACGCGGCCGGCACCCGCGGGCGCGCCGCCCTGCACGGTTTTCTCGAGCTGATCGGCGGCCTGGCGCGCGCCGACATCGCGGCTGCGGAAGAAACGCCGACGCGGGTCGAGCCGACCCTGGCCGAGTGGGTCTCCCGCACGCTCGCCGCTTCGGGGCTGCGCGACCACTACGCTCACGATAGCCGCGGCGGTGCCGAGTCGCGGGTGGAAAACCTGGACGAGCTGGTCAACGTCGCCAGCCGATTCCAGCTTTCGGCCGAGGACCTGGAGGCCGGCTTGTCCGAACTGGCGGCCTTTCTTGCCCACGCCGCACTGGAGGCCGGCGAGGCGCAGGGCGAGGCCTCGCAGGACTGCGTGCAGCTGATGACTCTGCATTCGGCCAAGGGCCTCGAGTTCCCGCAGGTGTTCCTGGTTGGCCTGGAGGACGGCCTGTTCCCAAGCCAGAAGTCGCTCGACGAGCCAGGACGGCTGGAGGAGGAACGACGCCTCGCCTACGTCGGTATCACGCGCGCGCAGCGCCAGCTGGTCCTGAGCCACGCCGAATCGCGGCGTCTGCACGGTCGGGAAACCCACGCCCGCCCGTCACGCTTCCTGGATGAGATCCCGACCGAGCTGCTGAAAGAGCTGCGGCCGCGGGTGCAGGTGAGCCGGCCCTGGCACGCGCCGGCCGAAACCGCCGCGGCGCTGCCCTTCAAGTTGGGCCAGCGAGTCCTGCATCAGACTTTCGGCGAGGGCGTGGTGCTGGGCTACGAGGGCGCCGGGGCGCACACCGTGGTCGAAGTCCGCTTCGCCGACGCCGGCAGCAAGCGGCTGGTGCTCGCCTACGCCAAGCTGGCGGCAGCCTGAGTCAGGTCGCCGCCAGCCGCCGCGTACGCGCAGCCGATCAGCCGCGCCGCCCGCTGCGCAGGCGGAACTCGTCCAATCGGCGGTCCACCTGATCGAGCATCGGTTCGACGGCGGAGTAGGCCTGGTCGGCAGCGTTCAGCGAAGTGAAGTTCACCTGCTGAGTCGGGCTGCTCCACAGCACGCTGCGGTCGCTGACGCGATAGGCCTTGACCGCGAGCTGCACGGTGTAGAGCGTGGAGACTTGGCCGTAGTACTGCATGTCCTGGGTGCCTACCGGCCGCGCGTTGACGAACAGCACGGCGTCCGCCTTGCCCGCCAGGCGCTGCAGGTCCGGCCCGGCGCCGCCGGCCGCGCCTGCCTCGATCACGCGGAAGCCACGCTGCTGCAGCAAATCCAGCAGTGCCTCACCGGCCGGTGAAGCAATCACGTCGTCGCCGCCGAGCACGATGGCGATCGTCGGCACGCGTGGTTTCGACGGCGCCGCGGGCTTCGGCGGCGGGCTTGCGATCGCGACCTGCTGGCCCTCGGCGGCCGCATGCGCCGCTGCCTGCGCCGCAGGCAGCTCGCGCAGCGCCTCGAGATCGGCCTGCGCGGCGCGCGCGGCCGGGCCTTCGCCAGCCTGGGCGTCGGAGTCCGGGCTGGAAGCCGGGGAGGTTTCAACGACGTTCGTCGGATCGACCGACAGCGCAGTCTCGGCCGTCGCCTCTGCCGTGGGAATCGCCGCCGGGGTCGCCGCCGCGACGGGGGGCGCGCCGGCCGCTTCGACCGGCACCTGCGCGAGCGCGCCCGCAGGAGCTTCGGTGAAGCCCGGAAGCTCCGCGCGCCAGGCCCAGGCGGTGGCGCCCAGTGCCAGCACCAGCGCCGCGGCGATGGCCCACGGCCACGGCCCACTGCCGCGGCGCTCGCCGCCCCGGCGCAGCACCGGGCGATGCGCAGAGGCCTCGGCTGGACCGAGCGGCGGCGCCGCCGAGGTCATCGGCGTGATGCGGGTATTCGCCGTGCTCGGTGTCGCGCCGGAGAGCGGGGGAGTGACCGGCAACGAGACCTGGGCCGCGGCCGGAGTCTTCTGGCCGATCACCGTGGCGGCAGCAGCCGACAGCTTGGTCTGCACGGTGATCGGGCCACCCTTGGCGACCAGCGGGTGGCTTTGCAGATCGACCACCAACTCATGGCAGCTCGGATAGCGGTCAGCCGGGTCCTTGGCGATCATCCGCGCCAGAATCCTCGCCACGTCGGAATCGACGCTGTCGTTCAAGGTACGCACGTCGGGGATCTCGGCGCGCACCACTTCCAGCATCAGGCCGAGCGGCGACTCGTCGTTGAAGGGCATCCTGCCGGTCAGCATTTCGTAGAGGACGATGCCGAGCGAGAAGATGTCGGAGCGCTGGTCGACCGGCTTACCGAGGCAGACTTCGGGCGACAGATAGCCCGGCGTGCCGACGAATTCGCCGGTCGTGGTCAGCTTCTTCGACAGATCCTGATTGGACAGCGCGATGCCGAAGTCGGCGATCTTGACCGCACCGCGGCTGCTGATCATCAGGTTACCGGGCTTGATGTCGCGATGGATGACGCCCGCATCGTGCGCGGTGGCCAGGCCTTGTGCGGTCTGGTGGATCACCTTCACCGCCTGCTCGACGGTCAAGCGATGGTCGCGCTTGAGCATCGAGCCCAGCGATTCACCCTCGACGAACTCCATGACGAAATAGGGCTGACCCTCGTCTTCGCCGATGAAGTAGATCTGGATGATGTGCGGATCGTTGAGCGCGGCCATGCTGCGGGCCTCGCGCAGGAAGCGCTCGCGAATGGCTTCATCGTGCGCCAGCGAGTCGGCCAGCACCTTGATCGCGACATAGCGATTGAGCGAACTCTCGAAACCCTTGTAGACGACGCCCATACCGCCCCGGCCCAACTCGGCGACGATGTCGTAGTGCCCCAAGCGCGTTCTCATGACGATGCCCTCTTGCAAGCCCTGTCGGCTTGTGCCTGGCATCCTAGCATTGACGGAACCTGCGTCTTGCGACGGCATCGCAGCGCTCGGCGTGCCCGGATCACATGACGAATGTGAATTGGCGCACAGAATTCGGTGGCAGCGGGCCGGTGCCGCGATTCGCGGCGGCTTGCAGGCGCACCGCCGCTTGGCGCGCAGCCTCAGAGCCCGCTGACTCCTCGGCGCTTGCCGCGGATCGGCGCGTAGAAGCCGCGCAGCACGCGCAGATGAGCCTCGAGGTCGTCGCCCGCAGGCAGCGGAGATCCGAGGATGATGCTTCGACCCGAATAATCGAAGGCCACGGGCAGTACCGGAACCGCGGCAGCGCGGGCGATGCGCCAGAAGCCGCTCTTCCACTCCGCGACTTCTCGCCGCGTGCCTTCCGGAGCGAGCACCAGCCACAGACGCTCGCTGGCGGCAAAGCGGGCTGCCATGTCCTCCACCAGCCCGTGCGCTGCACTGCGCTCCACCGGAATTCCCCCGAGGCGGCGCAGCAGCCAGCCGAGCGGGCCGACGAAGAGCTCGCGCTTGGCCATGAAGGCAACCTCGACTCCCAGCGCCACCTTGAACAGCAGTCCCCAGAATCCATCCCACCAGGAGCTGTGCGGCGCGACCACCAGTACCACGCGCGGAAGATCGGGCATCTCGCCACGCAGTCGCCAGCCGCAGCGCCCCAGCAGCCAGGCCGCGAACTCGCGCGCCGCGCCACGCGGAAACTGCGGCACCGACGCGGGCAGTGGCAGCGGCAGGCCGCCGCGCACCATCACTCGCCGCTCCAGCCCGCGCCGCGCCCGCGCTTGACCACGGAGCGGACTTTCTTCGCCTGCAGGCGGCGCTCGATCGAGCCTCGGGTGGGACGGGTAGCGATACGCCGCGTCGGCTCCTGCATGGCCGTGCGCAGCAGCGTGGCCAGACGCGCGCGGGCATCCTCGCGGTTTCGCGCCTGGTCGCGAAACCGCGCGGCCTGGATCACCAGCACGCCGTCGCCCGTCATGCGTCGATCACGTCGTGCTAGCAGGCGCCCGCGTACCGCTTCCGGCAGACTGGCCGAAGCGGCGACGTCGAAGCGCAGCTCGACCGCGCTGGAAACCTTGTTGACGTTCTGCCCGCCGGGGCCACCGGCGCGCACGAAACGCTCGCTCAGCTCGGCTTCGTCGATCTGCAGCCCATCGATTTCGAGCATGTGCCGGACGCGGCTTCAGTTGGCCGGAGCATCGAGCGCCCGATGCGCGGCCTGGATCATTCGCTGCGCGCTCTCCTGCGCCTGCGCGATTCGCTGTGCATCGCCCTTGTTCCGCGTCAATCCTTCCATCGTCGCACGCAGTCGACGCAGCGAGCGCCCGCAGTAGCGGGCGAAGCGCATCAGCTGTGGATCGTCTGCGCTGCGCGCCTGCGTCTGCACCTGCAGACACAGGGCTTCGGCTTCGCTCAGCGTCTGTCCAGCCGGTCCGAGATCGAGCGACGGATCTGGTGCCGCCGGCGGCAATATCTCGCTCTGAGCGCGCCGCATGGCTGGCGGCATCGCGCTTTCCGCGGATTTCTCCCGGGCCAGCCCCAACCGCGACTGATCGCGCAGGTCGAGCTGCGCGAGCGCACGGCGCACGGCTGTGGGCGCGGTCATTTCCCTAAAACTGAAGCCTTCCGGATTCCGCGCCACATCAGCCAGGCGCTGCTCGACCTGGCTGCGGCATTTCTGCTTGCCATCTTCGCCCGCATAGCGGATCGACAGCCCCTTGACCAATTCGGGGTCACCCGACAGCGCGCGCAGGCAATCGACCCAGGGCCGCGACAGGCGTGCGTCGACCTCCGCCGAAGGCGTCTGCCCGACGCTCAGGAACAGGCTGAGCTGCGCATCGCTCGGCTCGCGCAGGCGCGAGCACGCAGCCAGGGTCAGCGACATCAGGACGAGCAGCAGGATTGATCTTTTCATTGTCGACCTCGTTTATGGACCGCGCGCAGGCAGGCGGGCGCTGGTCACACAGGGACTCAGTGCAGCTGGCCCAACATCCAGTCGACGGCGGCCTTCACCTGCTCGTCGGTCAGCGCCGGATTGCCGCCGCGGGCCGGCATCACACCAGTCTTGCCGGTGTAGCCGTCGATGGCGTGGGTCACCAGGGTCTCCTCACCTTCGGCCTGACGCGCGGCCCAGTCAGCCTTGTCGCCCACCTTCGGTGCGCCGGCGATACCGCTCTGATGGCAGCTGCCGCAAAGATGATCAAAGATCTGCTTGCCGTCGGTAGTGCCTCCATAGGCCGCTTGTGGCGTGCTCGAGGCACTCGCGGCGGCCGTGGCGGCCGCCATCGCGGCGCGCCCGGTATCGCCCGCGTAGACGCCACCGACCGGCGCGATGCGATCCGCGGCCTGCTGCTTCTGATCCGGGTTGACCAGGGTCGGCGTCCGCGCATCAAGAAAATGGGACAGCGCGCCGAGACCCAGGGACACCAACGCAAGCAGCGCGATCATGACCGCGAAACGCTTCAGGAACGAAGAGTCGGATTGATTGAGGGAGCTGCTCACGAAGACACCTCTGCGGCGTGGACGGCGCGCCTGCTGGCGCGGACAGGCAAAGCGACCGCCGGAGTATAGCGACGGCACAAAGCGCACGAAAGGCAAGGCGCGGCGCCCACTGATGCACACGAGCGACAGGCTACACTGGGCTGACCCGGGAGGGCGCCCGCTGGCGACAGACGTGAACGAGAACTTCGACGCACAGGTTCTGCAGCTGCTGAGCGAGGCGCTGGAGCAGCCGGCCGCCGCGCGCGCCGCCTGGCTCGCCACCCGCCAGGCGCCCGCCGCGGTCCGCGCCCGCGTGCGCGAGCTGCTCGAGGCCGAAGGCTCG
>CAZORA010000008.1:0-84237 GCA_964582225.1 uncultured Dokdonella sp.
GCACCCGCGCAGGCGGGTGCCCAGTGACTTTGATCCAGCAAAAAGCAAAGGCACTCCCGCCTGCGCGGGAGTGACGAGCGTGTCGACTCGTTCAGATACTCCCTGGGTTAAGCTTGCCCGATTCTGGTTTCGGGGAAGCGCCCATGAGCGCCAGTGCGCCGCTGCTGATCACCTTCGGCGTCTATCTGCTGTTGATGGTCGGCATTGGCTTCGTGGCCTGGCGCTCGACCACCAGCCTCGACGACTACATCCTCGGCGGGCGTTCGCTCGGCAGCTACGTCACCGCGCTTTCCACCGGCGCTTCGGACATGAGCGGCTGGCTGCTGATGGGCCTGCCGGGGGCGCTATATCTGATCGGCTTATCGGAAGCCTGGATGGTGATCGGCCTGATCCTGGGCGCCTGGGCCAACTGGCGCTTCGTCGCCGGGCCGCTGCGGGTCTATACCGAGCGGACCAACAACGCGCTCACCCTGCCCGACTACTTCACCTCGCGCTTTGCCGATGACGGGCGCCTGCTGAGAGTGGTTTCGGCGCTGGTGATTCTGGTGTTTTTTGCCATCTACTGCGCCAGCGGCATGGTGGCCGGTGCCCTGCTGTTCGAAAACGTGTTCGACCTGCCCTACGCGCGGGCGCTGTGGTGGGGCGCGGCGGCGACCATTCTCTACACCCTGATCGGTGGCTTCCTCGCGGTGAGCTGGACCGACACCGTGCAGGCCACCTTGATGATCTTCGCCCTGCTGCTGACCCCGGTCATCGTGATCCTCGGCATCGGCGGCATCGGTGAAACGCAGCGGCTGATCGAACAGGTCGATCCGACACGCCTGCGCTGGGTCGGCGACGGTGGTCTGATCGCGATCCTCTCGGTCCTGGCCTGGGGCCTCGGCTACTGCGGGCAGCCGCACATCCTGGCGCGCTTCATGGCAGCGAGCTCGGTCAGCGTGATCCCGCAGGCGCGGCGGATCGGCATGACCTGGATGGTGCTCTGCCTGTTCGGCGCGGTCACCGTGGGCCTGGCCGGAGTGGCCTGGTCGGCCCAGCATCCCGAGCTCGCCGCGCCGCTGGTTCAAAACCCCGAGCGGGTCTTCATCGTGTTGGCCGAAGCGCTGTTCAATCCGTGGCTCGCCGGCGTCCTGCTCTCGGCCATCCTCGCCGCGATCATGAGCACCCTGAGCTGCCAGCTCCTGGTCTGCGCCAGCGCCCTGACCGAAGATCTCTATCGCGGCTTTCTGCGGCCACGGGCCGGCCACCGCGAACTGGTCTGGATGGGCCGGACGACCGTGCTGGCGGTTGCGCTGTTGGCGATCTGGATCGCGCGCGATCCCAACAGCCGCGTGCTCGGCCTGGTCGCCTACGCCTGGGCCGGCTTCGGCTCGGCCTTCGGCCCGGTGGTGGTGCTGTCGCTCGTCTGGAGCCGCATGACCCGCGCCGGCGCGCTGGCCGGGATCGTCGTCGGCGCGACGACCGTGATCCTCTGGCGACTGATCGCGGTCGAGCAGTTCGGCAGCGGGCTCTACGAAATGATTCCCGGCTTCGCCCTCGCCAGCATCGCGATCGTCGCGGTGAGCCTGCTGTCGCCGGCGCCCAGCCGCGAGGTACGGGTGCGCCACGAGCAGATCCGATCGAGCCTGCGCGAAACCGGATATTGAGCACCCCCTCGGCTTGGCCGCAACCTCTGGAGCAGGCGATTCGCTGAAGCACAGCGGGCCCTGACGGGGCCGGCCTTTTACAGGGCACGCGTGCGGGATGGTTCGCAATGCGGCGCGTGAAAGTGCGCCAGGGGCACCTGCAGCGGTCCGCTCTGCGCCATGCCGCCCTCGGCCAGCCAGACACGGGTCTGCCGCAACGAACGCAGCATCAGCTCGCGGGTGTGACTGAAGTTGAAGGCGCCGATGCTCACCGGACACAGCGGCGGCACGACGGTGATCTCGGCGGCCTGCGCGAAACGCTCCACGTCGCGATCCAGCTGGCGCATGCTGAGCAGCGCGAGCACGTGCAGCGCCAACGCGCGCATGCCGCGCGGCGGCTCGCGCAGAGCGCAGCTGGTGCCGGTCGGCAACACCACGATCCGTCGCGCGCCGAGCTCGACGGCGCTCGCGATCGGGGTGTTGTCGCTGACCCCGGCGTCGATCAGGCTGCGGCCGTCGATCTCCACCTGCGGAAACACCAGCGGAATCGCGGCGCTGGCAAGCAGCGCGGTATCGATGTCGCCGCTGGACAGCAGCACTTCGGCGCCGCTCATCACCTCGGTCGCCGCGACGTGCAGCGGAATCCGCGTGTCTTCGATGCGGCGCACATCGAGCGCGCGGTGGATGATGCCGCGCAGGCGATCGGGTTTGCTCAGATAACCGCGGCCCCCGAGCAGAGCGCGCAGCGTGCCGGGCAACGACAGCGGGAACACGTCGTCGCGGCGCAGGCCGCGCCACAGCGCGGCCAGGCGCTCGACGCCGCCGGCATCGGGCTGCTGCGCGTAGAAAGCGCCATTGAGCGCTCCCACCGAGGCGCCGACCACCAAATCGGCGCGGAACCCGCTGTCGGCGAGCGCCTGCAGCATGCCCACCTGCACGGCACCGAGGCTGCCGCCGCCGCTCAGCACCAGCGCGATCCGCGCCTCACTCATGGCAAAACCCCACCGACTTACGCGGGTCAGGGAATGTCTGAACAAGCCCGTCACGTCCGCGCAGGCGAGCATTCAGCGACTTCAAGTCCTTGAAATCAAAGGCGCTGGACCCCCACTTTCGCGGGAGTGACGAGCGTGTCGAGTTGTTCAGACACCCCTTAGTTTACGGCGCCGCGCCGGGAACCGCCGCCAGGAAGGCAAGCGCCAACGTGGCGCATCGTTCATGGATCCAATCGGCGCGGCGGCACAGCGGGGTCGCCCTCACGTCGATCGCGATACAGCGCCGCCCGCACCAGCACGGTCAGCGCGGCCGGAGTGGCCGTGAAGAGCAGCGCGCCGAGCAGGAGTTCGTGCAGCACTGGGCGCGCCTCGATGAGCGAGGATTGCAGCATCGAAGCCAGCAGGATGCTGGCAGCGCCGAGCGTGCTGCCGAGGGTCGGCGCGTGCACGCGCTCGTAGAAAGTGCGCAGGCGCAGCAGGCCCACGGAGCCGAGCAGACTGAGCGCGGCGCCCAACAGGACCAGCACCGCCACGGTGATCTCGGCCCACGGCGGCAGCACGCCGGTGTTCATTCGATCACCTCACCGCGCAGCAGGAACTTGGCCAAGGCCACCGTACCGACGAAGCCGAACAGCGCCATCACCAAGGCGATATCGAAATACAGGCTGCCGCCGCTGCCGATGCCGAAGCTCAGTACCAGCAGCATCGCGTCGAGATAGAGCGCGTCGAAGGCCAGCACGCGGTCCTGCGCGCGCGGCCCGCGCACGAGCCGCAGAAAAGCGCAGCCCATGGCCAGCGCGAGCAGCAGGCGGGCGATCAGCAGGGAAACGGCCAGCAGCCCGAGGCTCATCCAAAAATCTCCAGCAGGGGCGCTTCGTAGCGCTGGCGGATCGCGTCGATCCAGACCTGTTCCTCGACCAGGTCCAGCACGTGGATGATGAGCTCGCCCGAATCCGGGTCGTGGGCCACCCAGATGGTGCCGGGGGTCGCGGTGATGATGCAGGCCAGCACCGCAAGCGCATTCGGCTCGCGCAGTGCGAGCGGAATGTGCACGAAGCCAGCGCGGCGCCCGCGCGAGCGCGGATCGAGCAGGATCGCCGCCACCGCCAGGTTGGAGCGGGTGACGTCGAGCGCGACGCGCCCGGCCAGGCGCAGGGCGAGCAGCGGGCGTCGCGCGCCGCGCGGGCCGTGCTCGAGTGCCGCCAGCAGCCGCGGCAGGAGCAGCGCCAGCAGCGCACCCGACAGCAGCACGCCAGCGCTCGGCGCCGGCGCCAGCACAACCCAGGCCAGCAGCAGGAACAACGAGGCGCGCGGATAGGGCAGCCAGCGGCGCATCACGGTCCCGCCCCTGGAACGGCCGCTGCTCCGAGCAGGGCCGCGGCGCCGGCTCGCAGGTAGCCGAAAGCCGCATCCGCCTGCACCGTCAACACCATGCTGGCGGTGAGCAGCAGAGCCACCGGCAGCATCTCCAGCACCCGCACCCGCGGCACCACCGGCCGCAGCGGTGCCCAGAAGCGGTGCAGGCCGGTGCGAGTCAGGGCGAGCAGCGCGGCGAAGCTCGAAGCCAGCAGCACGCCTAACAGCAACCAGCTCAGAACCGAGCCGCCGCGGGCGGCGAACAGCCCGTCGAGCAGCAGAAATTTGCCGGTGAAGCCCGACAGCGGCGGCAGCCCGATCAGCAGCAGCGCGCAGGCGAGAAAGGCAAGGCCGAGCAGGGCCATCGCACCCGGAATCGCCACGCCGATCTCGGTCTCGACTTCGTTTTCCTCGGCGCCGTCGTCGCCGAAGGCCTCGCGCGTTACCGCCAGGATGTCGGCAGCCGCGGAGCGGTCGCGCTCGATCAGCTCGACCAGCAGAAAAAAGGCGCCGAGGCCGAAGGTGGAACTCACCAGATAGTAGAGCGCGGCGCCGATGATGCGCGCGTCGCCGAGCGCGATGAAGGCGATCAGGGTGCCGGAGGAAACCAGCACCAGGCTCCCCGCGAGCCGTCCTGCCCCCTGCGCGCCGAGCACGCCCAGGGTGCCGAAGATCAGGGTCGCGAGCCCGGCGGCGAGCAGCCAGTCGGCGCCGAAACTCGCGCCCAGCGCGAGCAGCCACAGGCGCACGATCGCGTAGACGCCCACCTTGCTCAGGATCGCGAACAGCGCCGCCGCCGGCGCCGCGGCCAGGGCGTAGGCCGGCTGCAGCCAGAAGCCGAGCGGCCAAGCGGCGGCCTTGACCAGGAAGGCGACGCCAAGCAACGCCGCGCCGGCCTCGAGCAGGCCGCGCTCGGCGCCGGCGAGCTGGGGCACGCGCAGCGCAAGCTCGGCCA
Source organism: uncultured Dokdonella sp. (assembly GCA_964582225.1). Lineage (GTDB taxonomy): Bacteria > Pseudomonadota > Gammaproteobacteria > Xanthomonadales > Rhodanobacteraceae > Dokdonella_A. The sequence goes on from CAZORA010000008.1 coordinate 4,929, forward strand.
TGTTGAGCGTGCCGCTGCTGCCGTAGACCAGGGCGACGCCCAGCAGAAAGACCAGCGATGCGGCGAGATTCACCACGATGTAGTGATAGCCCGCCTGCACCCGGCGGCGCCCGGAGCCATGCAGCACCAGGCCGTAGGAGGCCACCAACAGCACCTCGAAGAAGACGAACAGGTTGAACAGGTCGCCGGTCAGGAAGGCGCCGTCGAGGCCCATCAGCAGGAACTGGAACAGGGGATGGAAGTGCACGCCCACGCGGTGCCAGCGCGCCAGCGAAAACAGCAGCGCGGCCAGCGCCAGCACGGCCGTCGTCAGCAGCATCGCCGCCGCCAGCCGGTCGACCACCAGCGCGATGCCGAAGGGCAGCGGCCAGGCGCCCAGGCGATACACGATTTCGGCGTCGGCGGCGCGCAGGCAGAGGCTTCCGGCAATCACCAGCAGGGCCAGGGTGCTGCCGAGGTTGAGCGCCACCTTGAGCGGCCGCTGCGACTCGTCGAGCAGCAGCATCAGCGCGCCGACCCCGAGCGGCAGCAGGATCGGCAGGATCGCGAGGTGCTCGCTCAGACTCACTGCTCGGGTTCCCGGCCGTCGACGTGGTCGGTGCCGGCCATACCGCGATTGGCCAGCAGCACTACCAGCAGCAGGGCGGTGGTGGCAAAGCCGATGACGATCGCGGTCAAAATCAGCGCCTGCGGCACCGGATCGGCCTGCGCCGCCGCGCCATTGGCGACGATTGGGGCGGCATCGACGACGAGCCGGCCCATGGCGAAGATGAACAGGTTCACGGCGTAAGACAGAAGCGCCAGGCCGATCATCACCTGAAAGCTGCGCGGGCGCAGCAGCAGCCAGGTTCCGGAGCCGGCCAGCACGCCGATGGCGAGGGCGATCAAAAGCTCCATCAGCGCCCTTCCCCACCGCCGTCGGCGACCGCAGGCGGTCGCTGCGTCCGCAGCGATTGGTGCGCCAACGCGATCAGGATCAGAGTGGTCGCGCCGACCACCAGCGCGAACACGCCGAGATCGAAGAACAGCGCGCTCGCCAGCGGCAGATGGCCGAGCAGCGGCAGCTCCAGATCGAAGTGCTGCGAGCTGAGAAACGGCTCGCCTGCGAGCCAGGCGCCAAGGCCGGTGGCAAGCGCGACCAGCAGGCCGAGCGCCATCCAGCGCAGCGGCCGCACGCGCAGCTGCATTTCCACCCGGCGCACGCCAGCAGCCATGTACTGCACGATCAGGGCGATCGCGACGGTCAGGCCGGCGACGAAGCCGCCGCCGGGCAGATCGTGTCCGCGCAGAAACAGGAAGGCGCCGACCGCGAGCATCGACGGAAACAGCCAGCGCATCAGCACCGCCGGCACCATCAGGTACTCATGCAGGCTGGCGCCGCTGCTGCGCGCCGCGTGAGCCCGGTCGAAGGCTTCCTGCACCTGTTGCTGCTCGGGTTTATCGATGCTTTCCGCGGCCGGGCGGAAGCGCCGCAGCAGAGCGAACACGGTGACCGCGACGATCGCGAGCACCGAGATCTCGCCCAGGGTATCGAAACCGCGAAAGTCGACCAGGATCACGTTGACCACGTTGCGCCCGCCGCCTCCGGGCAGCGCCTGGTCGAGAAAGAAGCGGCCCAGGCGATCGGGCGCCGGGCGCAGCATCACCGCCCAAGCGCTCAGCGCGAGGCCGCCGCCAACCGCCGCCGCCAGCAGCAGATCGAAACTGCGGCGCAGGCGCTTGCGCGGGGTGAGCGTCTCGCGCGCGGCCGGCCGCGGCAGCCAGCGCAAGCCGAGCAGCATCAGCACGGTCATGACGATCTCGACCAGGAGCTGAGTCAACGCCAGATCGGGCGCGGAGAACCAGACGAAGGTGAGGCAGGTTGCGAGGCCAGCGACGCCGAGCGCGATCAGCGCGCTCAGACGGTGGTACTTGGCCTGCCAGGCGGCGGCCACGGCGCCGGCGCAGCCGGCCAACCAGACCAATGCCAGCGCCGGATCGGCGCCGGCCAGGCTCGCTGGAGCCCGGAGCAGACTCTCCCCCAGGAGCGGCAGCGCCGCCGCCAGCAGCGCGACGCCCACCAAGGCGCGCAGCTGCCACTGCAGCCGCGCGGTCGCGAGCAGGACTTCGAGGCGTCGCGCCCAGCGCCAGGACACGGTGGTCAGGATGCGCTCGAAGATGCGCTGACCGGCCACCTCGCGCAGCAGCGGCGGGCCGTCGGGCGAGGTCTCCAGATAGCGACGCAGCAGCCGATACAGCAGCGCGCCGCCGGCCAGCGCGAACCCGCTCATCAACACCGCCAGATTGAAACCGTGCCAGAGATCGAGATCGTAGAGCGGCGTCGCCGGACCGAGGATCGCGCGCACCGCAAGCGCCAGAAACGGACCGAGCGTCAGCGCGGGCGCGATGCCCACCACCAGGCACAGCGCGACCAGGATCTCGACCGGGAAGCGCATCCAGCGCGGCGGCTCGTGCGGTGTCTGCGACAAATCCTGCGGTGGCGGCCCGAAGAAGGCGCCGTGGATGAAGCGCAGCGAATAGGCCACTGCGAACATGCCAGCCAGGGTGGCGGCGTAGGGCAGCAGTTCACCCAGCAGAGGCAGGGGCGTGGTGGCCAAAATTGCCTCGGTGAAGAACATCTCCTTGGAGATGAAGCCGTTCAGCAGCGGCACCCCGGCCATCGCGGCGCAGGCGACCATGGCCAGGGTCGCGGTCCAGGGCATCAGCCGGTACAGGCCGCTCAGCTTGCGGATGTCGCGGGTGCCGGCCTCGTGATCGATGATGCCGGCTGCCATGAACAGCGAGGCCTTGAAGGTGGCGTGGTTGACGATATGGAATACCGCCGCCACCGCTGCCAGTGGGCTGTTGAGGCCGAGCAGCAGGGTGATCAGGCCGAGATTGCTGATCGTCGAATAGGCCAGCAGGCCCTTCAGATCCTGCTGGAAAATGGCGATGTAGCCGCCGACCAGCAGAGTAATCAGACCGGCGCCACCGACCAGCCAGAACCAGGTGTCGGTGCCAGCCAGCACCGGCCATAGTCGCGCCAGCAGGAACACCCCCGCCTTCACCATCGTCGCCGAGTGCAGGTAGGCCGATACCGGCGTCGGCGCCGCCATCGCCTGCGGCAGCCAGAACTGAAAGGGAAACTGCGCGCTCTTGGTGAAGGCGCCGAGCAGCACCAGCACCAGCGCCGGCGCGTACCAGCGATGCGCGCGGATCGCCTCGCCGGCCGCCAGCACGCGGTCGAGGTCGTAGCTGCCGGCGACCTGTCCGAGCAACACCACCCCGGCCAGCAGCGCCAGACCGCCGAGGCCGGTGACCGTCAGCGACAGCCGCGCCGCTTCGCGCGCCGCCGGGCTGTGGTGCCAGTAGCCGATCAGCAGGAAGGAGAACAGGCTGGTCAGCTCCCAGAAGAGCACCAGCTGGATCAGGTTGCCCGACAGCACCAGGCCCAGCATGGAGCCCATGAAGGCGAGCAGGAAGGAAAAGAAGCGCGGCACCGGATCGGCACTCGACATGTAGTAGCGCGCATACAGCACGATCAGTGCGCCGATCCCGGCCACCAGCACCACGAACAGCCAGGCGAAACCATCCAGGCGCAGGCTGAAATCCCCGCCCGCGACCGGCAGCCAAGAGGCCGCGAAACGCAGCACGCCGCCATCGGCCAGCGCCGGATAGAGCCCAAGCGCGAGCGCCAGCACGCAAAGCGCCACCAGGCCCGCGAGCCAGGCTTCGGTGCGGCGCGCGGTGGCCGGCAGCAGCGCAGCGATCAGGCTGCCGATGAAGGGCAGTGCGATCAGCAGGATGAGCGACAGCTCGTGCGGCATCGACGGGTTGGCGGCTTCAACATGAACGGGACGGCAAGCGCACCCGGCCGCGCAGCCCTGCACGCCGTTCGCAGCCTGCAGTCGAGGTTGGCACAGGGGCGGCCGCCTGCGGCGCGCCGCCTCGACATGCTACCGCGGCCAGTCGCGCGGCGTCCGCTCGGCGCCGCCGGCAGACGCCGAAAAGCATCGGGCCCCGGCACTGCCGGGGCCCGATGGATCCACTCGACCCGACCCGCGGGTCAGGGCGTGAAGCTGGCCTTCAAGGTGACTCCCGAGAAGCTCGAATAGGCGTTCAGGCGCACATAGTAGGTGCCCGCCGTGGGGTTGGCCCAGGAGCAGGTCTCGGCGTTGCCGCTGAGCCACGGGCGGCAGGTATAGGTACCGCTGGTCGGCGCCGCGCCGATGCGCACATACAGATCCGCGTCACCGCTGCCGCCGCTGGTCTGGATGCTCAGGTTCTTCGCTCCAGCCGGCACCACCAGGGTGTAGGTCTGGCTCCAGTTGCCGGTGGTCGCCGACAGGCCCGTGACCGGCACACCGTTCTGCAGCACGTTGCCAGCCGGCGGATTGCCGCCACCGCCCGTCGAGTAGCTGCCCTTGAGGCTCACGCCACTGAAGGCCGAGTAGGCGCGGATCGTCACATACCAGGTGCCCGCCTGCGGGCTGGCGAAGGTGCAGCTCTCGTTGTTGCCGGAGAGATATGGACGGCAGTCGTAGGTGCCCGCTGCCGTGCCCGGCGCCGAGCCGAAGCGCACGTACATGTCGCCGTCTCCCGTGCCGCCCGACATCTGGAAGACCAGATTGCTCGAGCCCGCCGGCACCTGCATGGTATAGCTGACCGTGCCGCCGGCTGGCGCCGCCAGGCCGGTGGCCGCCACCCCGTTCTGCAGCACGCCGCCGGCCGGCGGGTTGCCGCCACCGCCCGTCGAGTAGCTGCCCTTGAGGCTCACGCCACTGAAGGCCGAGTAGGCGCGGATCGTCACATACCAGGTGCCCGCCTGCGGGCTGGCGAAGGTGCAGCTCTCGTTGTTGCCGGAGAGATATGGACGGCAGTCGTAGGTGCCCGCTGCCGTGCCCGGCGCCGAGCCGAAGCGCACGTACATGTCGCCGTCTCCCGTGCCGCCCGACATCTGGAAGACCAGATTGCTCGAGCCCGCCGGCACCTGCATGGTATAGCTGACCGTGCCGCCGGCTGGCGCCGCCAGGCCGGTGGCCGCCACCCCGTTCTGCAGCACGCCGCCGGCCGGCGGGTTGCCGCCACCGCCGGCGACAGCCTGCAGGGTCGCCGGCGCATCGATGATGCCGGCGCCACAGCCGCCCGAGCAGGCACCCGGCAGCGGACGCGCATTCTGGGTCAGATAGGTCTTGACCTGATCCGGCGTCACGCTGGGCTTGAGCTGATAGATCAGCGCGACCAGCGCCGCCACGTGGGGCGTCGCCATCGAGGTACCGGCGTAGTAGGCATAGGTCTCGCCGGCCGGAGTGGTCGCGCCGGCGTTGAGCGTCGACAGGATGTCACCTGCACCGCCCGAACCGTCGCCGCCCGGCGCCGAGATGACGATGGTGGAGCCGTAGTTGGAGAACGAGGAGCGCGCACCGGTCTTGGTCGTCGAAGCCACCGAGACCACGCCGCTGCAGTTGGCCGGCGAGGAGTTGCTGACGTTTTGGTTCTCGTTGCCGGCGGCGACCACGAAGGTGGCCCCATTGGCGCGGGCGGTGTTGATGGCCGCCTGGAACGAGCCGCAGGCACCGCCGCCGCCGAGGCTGAGGTTCAGCACCTTGGCCGGGTTCGCGTTGGCGGGCACGCCGCTGACCGAACCGCCGGAGGACCAGACGATGGCGTCGACGATGTCGGACACCGAGCCGCCGCACTTGCCGAGCACGCGCACCGGCACGACCTTGGCGCCGTAAGCGATACCCGCGATGCCGGCGGCATTGTTGGTCTTGGCGACGATGGTGCCGGTCACGTGGGTGCCGTGCCAGCTCGAATCCGACTTCGGAACCCCGCTGCCGCACTCGTTGGCGGCGTTCCAGTCACCCTCGTCGGCGGGATTCGAATCGCGACCGTTGCCGTCGCGCGCGGTGGCGGAGCTGCTGATGAAGTCATAGCCGCCGACGATCTGGCCGGACAGATCGCTGTGGGTGGTGATGCCGGTGTCGAGCACGGCAACCTTGACCCCGGCGCCAGTCGCCATATCCCAGGCGCTGGGCATGCCGATGCCACCGGTCGGATTGGTGAGATCCCACTGGTTGGCGAAATAGTTGTCGTTTGGCGTCAAAGTCGGGCGCATGATGCGGTCCGGCTCGACGTAGGCCACTTCGCTGTTGCGCGCAAAGGAGACCATGACCTCCCGCGCCGACTGCGCGTAGGAACTGAAGCGCTGCTTGTCGCCCCTCACCTCGACCAGTTGGGCACCGGTGGCCAGGGTGCGCACGCCGCTGACGCGGAGGCCGGTTTCCATCGCCACGCGCTGGAAGTCCGCCTGGCGCGCGCTCGACAGCGAGCTCTCGGCACTGCCTTCGGCATAGGTGACGATATAGCGGGTATAGAGCACATCTTCCGTGACGGCGCTGAAGTTTGCCCGATCCGCGTAGGTATCGAGATCGGTCCGATTGCCATTGCTGAAACTGGCGGCCTGCACGGAGGCAAGGCCGCAGCAGGCGAACGCGGCAAAAAGCAATGTGCTCCGCCGCAACGCAGAATGCGTCGTGATTTTCATGCTGGAATTTCCCCGGATAAGAAGTGAAGCCAAAGCCGTTGCCGGCGACCGGATCATACGCCGGTTTTCGCTCCGAAATGCAAGCTCCCCGGAATGACTCCATTGCAAATTCAGCGCGGCGAAAAGCATGCTGCATTGCAATAACACGAGCTTGGACATCCATACGGATAAAACACATGCGCGTCAGTACGGTTGGAATCTCCTGCGGCACGCAATTCCGCTGGACATTGGTCACGCGGCAGATCGATTCACAAAAATCCCCCGCGATTGCGCCCGAACACCGAATGCTGCGTTGCAGGATCCGTGCGCACGCGACCACTCCCCGCGAGCGAAACCGTCCGCCGCCGGCGAACGACACCGGAGCGCGTTTCCCGCGGCGCGAAAGCGTGCGCCGAGCGTTCTCAGGCGGCGTGCAGCGGGGCGCTTTCGCCGACCGCGACGGGGTGCTATCTTGATTGTCGTCCCAATAATCAAGGACAGCCATGTCCCGTCCTCCCCACGGCGGTCTCCGTCCTGGCGCCGGTCGCCCCGCCGGCGAGCCGACGCAGCGCCTGCGCGTTCCGCAAAGCCAGGTGCCGGCGGTGCGCGCCTGGCTCGAGGCCTGCCGCCAGCCGACCGCGCTCGAGGCGCCACGGCCGCTGGCGACCGAGCCCTCGACGATCGCCCTGAGCGCCTTCGCCAACCGGGTGCCGGCGGGCCTGCCGGTGACTTTGGACGCGGCTGAAGAAGACGCCGTCGACCTCAACCGACACCTGGTCATCGCCGGCCACGAAGACCACACGGCAATGATCCGCGTTTCCGGCTGGTCGATGATCGGCGCCGGCATTTTCGACCAGGACGAAGTGCTGGTCGACCGCGCCCTCGCGCCTCGCCAGGGCGACATCGTGGTCGCGCTCGTCAACGGCGAGCTTTCCATCAAGCGCCTCGGCACGCTCGACGGCCGGCTCGCCCTGCTGCCGGAAAATCCGCACTTCAAGCCCATCGTGCCGCGCGAGGACGAGCGCCTGGAAATCTGGGGCGTGGTCACCCGCTGCCTGCGCAAGCTGCGGTAAGAGCGCATGAAAAGCGCCCGCCCGCCGCAGCCGTCGCACGCCCAGCACGCCGCCCCGCCGTCGCACCAGCCCTGGGCTCTCCGCGTGCCAGCAGAGCGCTTCCAGCCAGCCGCAACCGTTCCCGGCTGTCGCGTCCGCGCAGGAGGATGCGACGGGCAAATGCGGTCGCGGAACCGCGGTCGCGCGAGCTTCCAGGCGCGCTCGCCCGGGCCTGGACGAAAGGCGCTGGGCACCCGCCTGCGCGGGTGCGACGAGGGTATGCAGGCGCGGGACTGCGGGCGCACGAGTTTCCAGGCGCGTTCGCCCGGGCCTGGACGAAAGGCGCTGGGCACCCGCCTGCGCGGGCGCGACGAGCAAGTGCAGCTGCGGGACCATGATCGCGTGAGCTCCCTGATGCACGCTCGAATGCACGTTTTCAGCCGGTCGCGGCAGGGCGGGCACACCGCTCCCTTCGGCACACCCGCGCAGAAGGGTGCCGGTTTGGACCACAAGCGGGAGTTCGATCTGATTCTTCGTCGCACCCGCGCAGGCGGGTGCCCAGTGACTTTGCTTTTCTTGTCTACAGCAAAACCGCAGCCAGCGGCCGGCATCCCGGTACGCAGCCACAGCGATTTTCTGCCGCACGCAGGGATCAAAGCGCGATCGCCGAACCACGATCGCATGCGTTTCCAAGCGCGCGCCCCCAGGTCCGGACGAAAGGCGCTGGGCACCCGCCTGCGCGGGTGCGACGGATGTATGCGGGCGCGGAACTGCGGGCGCACGAGTTTCCAGGCGCGTTCGCCCGGGCCTGGACGAAAGGCGCTGGGCACCCGCCTGCGCGGGTGCGACGAGCAAGTGCAGCTGCGGGACCATGATCGCGTGAGCTTCCTGATGCACGCCCGAATGCCCGCTTTCAGCCGGTCGCGGCAGGGCGGGCACACCGCTCCCTTCGGCACACCCGCCTGCGGGGGTACGGTGGGCCTGCGACTTTGCGTAAAGCTTTTCCATAAGCGCTGATGCCGTGTCCAGCGCCGCGCTTGCATCGCTGCTGGCCAGCCGCCAGGTCTGGCAGGGTCACGCCGCTCCGAGCGCCGATGGCGAGTCGAGCGGCTGGCCTGCGCTCGACGCGCTGCTGCCCGGTGGCGGCTGGCCGAAGGCTGCGCTGAGCGAAATCCTGCTGCCGGCCGACGGCGTCGGCGAGCTGGAGCTGGTGCTGCCGACGCTGGCGCGGCTGAGCCGCGGCGAGCGCCCGATCTTCGTCGTCGCGCCGCCCTATCGGCTCTATGCGCCCGGCTGGGGGGCCCGCGGCGTGGTCCTGTCGAAGCTGGAAATCCTCGCCGCGGCGGAGCCGAACGACGCCCTCTGGGCGGCCGAGCAGTGCCTGCGCTCGGCCAGCTGCGCGGCCGTGCTGAGCTGGCCCGCGGGCGCCGACGAGCGCGCCCTGCGGCGCCTGCAGGTCGCCGCCGCCGCCGGCAGCGCGCTGGCCTTCGCCTTCCGCGACCGCCGCCACGCCGTGCAGCCCTCGCCTGCCGCGCTGCGCCTGGAGATCGTCGCCCGGCCGGCCCGTCAGCTGATCCTGCGCAAGTGTCGCGGCGCCAATCCGCCGGCGCGGCCGCTGGCCTGGCCGTGCGTACGGCCGTGAGTCGATTCCCGTTCGCCTAGCGCCATGCTCTGGGCCTGCATCCGCTTTCCGCAGCTTGCGCTGGACGCCGTGCTGCGTCAGCGCGCGTCGCCGGACGCGCCGCTGGTGCTGGTCGACGGGCCGGCGCAGGCGCCCGTGCTGCTGGCGGTCAACGCGCCCGCGCGCGCCGCCGGCCTCGCTCCCGGCATGCCGCTGGCGGTGGCCGAAGCCCTGCTCGGCCGCTTCGAGATCGTCCGTCACGAGCCCACGACGGGCGCCCGCTGGCAGCGCTTTCTCGCCGCCTGGGCCTGGCGCTACAGCAGCGAAGTGGCACTGCTGCCGCAGGCGGTGGCCTTCGAGGCCAGCCGCAGTCTGGCCCTGTTCGGCCCCTGGCCGCGCTTCGAGGCGCGCCTGCGCGAGGATCTGCGCGCGCTCGGCTTTCACCACCGCATCGCGCTGGCGCCGGGCGCGCTCGCGGCGCACGCGCTGGCCGGCGTGCACGACGGCCTGGCGCTGACCGCCCCCGACGCCCAGCGCCGCGCATTGGCCTCGCTGAAGCTGGCCGACGCGGGCCTGCCCGAAGCCGCCGCCGAGGGGCTGGCTGCGGTCGGCGTGCGCAGCCTGGGCGCGCTGCTGCGGCTGCCGCGCGACGGCCTGCGCCGGCGCTTCGGCGGCGCGCTGCTGCAGCACCTCGACCGGCTGACTGGCGCCGCGCCCGACGCCCTGCTCCGCTATCGCCCGCCCGAACGCTGCGACCTGCGTCTCGCCTGGGATTTCGATCTCGAGCGCAGCGAGGCGCTGACCTTTCCGCTGCGCCGGCTGACCGCGGACCTGGCGGTATTTCTGATCGCCCGCGACGGCGGCGTCGAGCACTTCAGCCTGCTGCTCGAACATGCCGGCCGCGAGCCGACGCGAATCGAGGTCAAGTTGCTGACTCCAGGCCGCGACGCCGGCCTGCTGTTCGACTGCGCGCGCGGGCGCCTCGAGCGCCTGGCGCTGCCGGCGCCGGTGCGCGCGCTGCGCCTGCTGGCGCGCGATCTGCCGTCTTTCACGCCGCTCGCGCGCGATCTGTTCGACGCCCGCCCGGCGCAAGCGGTACCGCTGGACGAGCTGCGCGAGCGTCTGCGCGCGCGACTCGGCGAAGGCGCCATCGACCGGCTGAGCTGCACGGTCGATCCGCGCCCCGAGCGGGCGCAGGCCAGCATCACCGAATCGGGTCGGGCCGCGCCGGCGGCGCGGCTGCCGCGCCCCACCTGGCTGCTGCCCGCGCCGATTCCGCTGCGCGGGCCGGCGCCGGAGCTCCTGGCCGGACCCGAGCGCATCGAGACCGGCTGGTGGGACGGCGGCGACCTGCGCCGCGACTACTATCTCGCCCGCACCGCCCAGGGCCAGCGCGCCTGGGTGTTCTGCGCGCCCGGCGAGCGCGGCCCGTTCATGCTGCACGGCTGGTTCGCATGAGCGGCGGCGGAAAACCGCAGCGCAGCGCAGCGGCGACTGCGCCGGCCTACGCCGAGCTGCACTGCCTGTCGAACTTCAGCTTCCAGCGCGGCGCCTCGAGCGCGCGCGAGCTCTTCGAGCGCGCCAGGGCCTGCGGCTATGCGGCGCTCGCGATCACCGACGAGTGCTCGCTGGCCGGCATCGTGCGCGCGCACGAGGCGGCGCGGGCGAGCGGGCTCAAGCTGATCGTCGGCGCCGAGATCCGCCTTGCCGACGGGCCGAAGCTGGTGCTGCTGTGCGAAAGCCTGGCCGGCTATACGGCCCTGTGCGCGCTGATCACGCGCGGGCGGCGGGCGGCGGCAAAAGGGGACTATCGGATCGAGCGCGCCGATCTGGAGCGCAGCCTGCCGGGCCTGCTGGCGCTGTGGATTCCCGGCGAGACGCCCGAACCGGCCGAAGGCGCCTGGCTGGCCCGGCGCTTTCCCGGGCGGCTCTGGCTCGCCGTCGAGCTCCACTGCGGGCCGGACGATCGCGCCCGGCTGGCGGAACTCGGACAGCTGGCCCGCACGCTCGACCTGCCGCTGGTGGCGGCCGGCGACGTGCACATGCACCTGCGCCGGCGGCGCGCGCTGCAGGACGTGCTGACCGCAGTCCGCCTGCGCAGCACGGTGACGGCGGCTGGCGCCTCCCTGTTCCGCAACGGCGAGCGCCACCTGCGCCGGCGCGAGGCGCTGGCGGCGATCTACCCTGCCGCGCTGCTGGCGCAGAGCGTGGCGATCGCGGCGCGCTGCCGCTTCAGCCTGGACCAGCTGCGCTACCGCTATCCGGCCGAGCTCGTGCCGCCCGGCCATACGCCTTCGGCCTGGCTGCGCGAGCTGGTCGAGCGCGGCCTGCACTGGCGCTGGCCGAACGGCGTCGAGGCGCCGGTCGCGGCGCAGATCGAGCACGAGCTGGCGCTGATCGCCGAGCTCGGCTACGAGCCCTACTTCCTCACCGTGCACGACATCGTGCGCTTTGCCCGCTCACGCGGGATCCTCTGCCAGGGCCGCGGCTCGGCGGCCAATTCGGCGGTGTGCTTCGCGCTCGGCATCACCGAGGTCGATCCCGCCCGCAGCAGCCTGCTGGTCGAGCGCTTCATCTCGCGCGAGCGCAACGAGCCGCCCGACATCGACGTCGACTTCGAACATGAGCGGCGCGAGGAGGTCATCCAGTACATCTACGCCAAGTACGGCCGCGAGCGCGCGGCGCTGGCGGCCACGGTCATCTGCTACCGAACCAAAAGCGCGCTGCGCGACGTGGCCCGCGCGCTCGGCCTGCCGGGCGAAGCGATCGCCCGCCTGAGCCGTGCCTGCGCCGGCTGGGACGGCCGCACGCTGCCCGCTGCGCGGCTCCTCGAGCGCGGCTTCGATCCCGCCAGCCCCCTGCTGCAGCGCGTATTGAAGCTCGCTGGCGAGCTGCTCGACTTCCCGCGCCACCTGTCCCAGCACGTCGGCGGCTTCGTCATTTCCGACGCGCCGCTGTTCACCCTGGTGCCGGTGGAAAACGCCGCCATGCCCGAGCGCAGCATCATCCAGTGGGACAAGGACGATCTCGACGCGCTGGGTCTGCTCAAGATCGACTGCCTCGCGCTCGGCATGCTGTCCTGCCTGCACCGATGCCTGGATCTGCTGCGCACCCGGCGCGGCCGCGAGCTCAGCCTCGCCAGCATCCCGGCCGAAGATCCGCAAACCTACGCCTTGATCCAGCGCGCCGACACCCTCGGCGTGTTCCAGATCGAAAGCCGCGCGCAGATGGCGATGCTGCCGCGCCACCGGCCGGCGAACTTCCACGATCTGGTGGTGCAGGTGGCGATCGTGCGACCGGGGCCGATCCAGGGCGACATGGTGCACCCCTATCTGCGCCGGCGCCGCGGCGAGGAGGCGGTCGAGTACCCCTCGGAGGACCTGCGCGAGGTGCTGGAGCGCACCCTGGGCGTGCCGCTGTTTCAGGAGCAGGTGATGCGGATCGCCATCGTCGCCGCCGGCTACAGCGGCGGCGAGGCCGACCAGCTGCGCCGCTCGATGGCGGCCTGGAAGCGCCACGGCAGCATGGAGGAGCACCGCGAGCGGATCACCCGCGGCATGCTGGCGCGCGGCTACGGCGCCGAGTTCGCCGCGCAGCTGTTCGAGCAGATCCGCGGCTTCGGCTCCTACGGCTTTCCGGAAAGCCACGCCGCCAGCTTCGCCGGCATCGTCTACGCGAGCGCCTGGCTCAAGCGCCACGAGCCGGCCGCCTTCGCCTGCGCGCTGCTGAACTCGCAGCCGATGGGCTTCTACGCGCCGAGCCAGATCGTGCAGGACGCCCGCCGCCACGGCATCGCGGTGCGTCCGATCGATCTGCGCTGGAGCGACTGGGACTGCACGCTGGAAGAGGATTCCGCTCCGGCGGAGCGGCAGCCGGCGCTGCGCCTCGGCCTGCGCCTGCTGCGCGGCTTTCGCGAGGACGCGGCGCGGCGCATCGCGCGGGCACGCGCCGCGGCGCCCTTCGCCGACCTGGCCGACCTTTGCGCCCGCGCCGGCATCGACGCGCGCCAGCGCGCCCTGCTCGCCGAGGCCGGCGCCCTGCGCGGCCTGGCCGGACATCGCCATCGCGCGCGCTGGGCCGCGGCCGGGGTCGAGCCGCAGCTGCCGCTGTTCGGCGCCGCCGCGGTGGCCGAGGATCCGGTCCACCTGCCGCCGCCGGGCCGGGCCGAGGAGACGCTGGCCGACTACGCGCTTACCGGCCTGAGCCTCGGCCCGCACCCGCTGCGCCAGATCCGCGCCCGGCTGGCCGCCCGCCGCTGCCTCGACTCGCGCAGCCTGGCCGCCCGCCCCGACCGCAGCCTGGTGCGCACCGCCGGGCTGGTGACCATGCGTCAGCGCCCGCAGACCGCGAGCGGCACCGCCTTCCTCACCCTAGAGGACGAATACGGCGCGGTCAACGTGATCGTCCACCGCACGGTTGCCGAGCACCACCGCCGCGCCTTTCTCGAGGCGCGCCTGCTCGCCGTCAGCGGTCGCTGGCAGCAGGCAGAAGGAGTGCGCCACCTGGTCGCCCGCCAGCTGCTCGACTGGAGCGCACTGCTCGGTCCGCTGGATGCCCGCTCGCGGGATTTCCACTGAGAGCCGGCCGCTGCCTGAGGTCGACTCCACGAATCTCCGGCGGACCGCGCCTTGCGCGATCTTCGGATTACTCGGCGGATCGGCTCATGCGACCGTGCCCAGAAAATCGTCAATCCAGGTGTGGAGATCCGCTTCCGGCAGCGGGCGGCCAAACAGATAGCCCTGAAAGAAATCGCAGCCGGCGCCGGCGAGGCGCTCGCGCTGACTGGCGGTCTCGACGCCCTCGGCCAATACCTGCAGGTCGAACTGGTGTGCAATCGTGATGATCGTGTCGATCAGCGCCGCCGGACGCCGCGAATCATCCACCGCACCAGGCGCATCGATGTCCATGGTGAAGGAGCGATCGATCTTCAGCGTGTCGATCGGCAGGCGCTTCAGGTAGGACAGGCTCGAGTAGCCGGTGCCGAAATCATCGAGTGCGAAGCGGATCCCCAGTCGTCGCAGTGCGGCCATCTTGGCGAGCGTCCCCTCCAGATCGTCGGCCAGCACGCTTTCGGTCAGCTCGAGTTCGAGCGCGGAGGGTTCGATTCCGGCGCGATCGAGCGCTTCGGTTACCCGCAGCGCGAAATCCGGCTCGCGAAACTGCCGCGAGCTGACGTTGACCGCGAGACTCAGGTCGGTCGCCCAGGATGCCTGCGCCCCTCGCTCGCGCAGCCGCGCCAGGAAATCGAGCGCCTGCCTCAGCACCCAGAAGCCGAGGGGCACGATCAGGCCGCTGGACTCGGCCTCCGGAATGAACTCGTCCGGCATCACGTTGCCCCGCTGCGGATGGCGCCAACGCAGCAGCGCCTCGACTCCGGTGAAGCGCCGTCCGTCGGCCGAAACCTGGGGCTGAAAGTGGAGCTGCAATTGCTCGGAACGGTCGTGAATCGCTGCACGCAAATCGCTGCGCAGCGCCAGACGCCGGCGTGCCGCTTCCTGCAGCTCTGGCGCAAAGAAATGCAGTCGGGCGCCGCCTCGCTGCTTGGCTTGATGCATCGCGGTCTCGGCCTCCCGCAGGAACTCCGCGGCGTCCGTGCTGGCCGCCGTGACCATCACGATTCCGGCACTCGCGTTCAGGTACAGGATTTGCTCATGAATGACCAGCAGCCGGGCGAGATCGGCAAGCTTCTGCTCGATCAGGCGGCCGACGACAGTCGAAGCATCCGTCGTGGACTCGCCCTCGACGCCGGTGAAAAGCAGCGCGAAGGTATCGGCGTTCACCCGCGCGAGGTGCTGGTTGGGGCCCAAGCCTTCGCTCAGGCGCCGCGCCACCGCGCGCAGCACCGCGTCGCCAGCGGCCATGCCGAGGGAATCATTGATCGACTTGAAACCATCCAGGTTCACTACCGCCAGTGCACCGCGCCGGTCGCGCCCGGGAGACCCGACCAACTCTTCGGCTACCCAGTCGAGCAGAAGCCTTCGATTGGCAATACCGGTCACGGTGTCGACGTTCGAGAGGCGCTGCACTTCGGCCGCGGCGGCCCGGCGCTCACGCAGGTCCCGCAGGCTGACCACCCGCAGCGGGCGGGAATCGGCCTGGTGGTGACGCGCACTGACTTCGGTAGGAACCACCTGGCCGTGGCTGTCGAGCACGTCGACGATCCAGGTGCCGGCGAGTTCCCGCTCGGTGCGCCGGACCACATTGGCGCGATCATGCGGCGCGATCAGCGGCAGCAGCTCGCGCCCGACCAGGCTTCCGGCCGGCACGTCCCACAGGCGCTCTGCCGCGGCGTTGGCGTTGAGGATATGGCCGTGCTCATGCACGAGGATGGCCTCGAAGGCGCCGTCGGCCAGCTGGCGAAAGCGCCCCTCGCTTTCGCGCAGCGCGACGTCGCGGGCCCTTAGCTCGGCGGCCATCCCGCTCATCGCGGCACCCAGGCGCAGAAACTCACCGCGACCGCGAAACGGTTGGGCGACGTCGAGATCGCCGCCGCCGATGCGCTCCATGCTCGCAGCGAGCACTTGCACGGGACGCAGGATGAGCTGGCGCAGGGCCAGATAGAGCAGCGCCAGCGCAAGCAACAAGGCGCCAAGGAGCGACCATACACGCTCCCACATCAATCGCTCGACGGTCGCTGCGCGGGGGGCAAAATCGAAGGCGAGAATCAGCCGTCCGGGGCGGCTCGCGGCGAGCCAATCCGACGGGGACATCGCGATCGGCGCCTCCGCAATCAGCCGTTTGCTCGCCGAATCGACGCGCAGCTGAATTCCATGCGCCTGCATGGGCGCGCGGCTGCCGGCCGGCGGCGGAAGGTAATCTGCAACGACCGATGCCGCCGGCTGCCCCTTCCAGGCCAGACGGGTGGCTGCAAGCACCCGGCCGTCGCTGTCGAGCAGCACCGCATAGTCCACGTCGGCATGCAGGCCCAGAGCGGAAACGATGCCGTCCAGACTGCGGCCATGCTTCGAGCGTAGCGCGGCGTCGATGTCGAGCTGGGCGCCAAGCAGGGTTTCCCGGGCGACCTGTTCGGTGAAATACCGCAAACGACGCTGCGTGTCGAAGCGCTGCAGGGCAAACACGGCAGCGAGGAGAAGCAGGCAGAAGCCGCCAAGCAGCAGTGGAATCCAGAGCTCCAGGTGCAGGACCCGCAATGCTCGAGCCGCATCTCCACGACTCATCGGAGCACCGCTTCTCCGCCGCTGGCAAAGCGACCGTCGAGCAGCCCGTCGACGACGATCGGCCCGGCGATCAGACCGGCGCTCTCGAGATCCCCTGCAACCAGGCGCGCGCTCGAAAGCAGCTCCTGCGCATCGCCCAGGAGCCTCCGGTTCGCCGTGGAGTCGAGCGGCTCGAGCGCCCGCAGAGCGTCCTCTAGTTGCTCCGGAGCAAACCCGTAGCGCGGCGCAAGCGAGCGCGCCGCGCGCGCCGGATTCCACGCCAGGTCGGCCTGTGCGTGCAGCATTGCGTCGACCAGCGCGGCGATCTCGCGCGCGCAGCAGCTCAGGGCCTCCGACCGCGCCAGCAGAACTTCGTGAACCGGCAGCTGCAGCCGTGCCGCATCCATCAGCAGGCGCGCGCCGTGCGCGGCGAGCTGCCGGTGAAACGGTGCAAACGTGATCAGCGCGTCCACCTCACCGGACTCCCAGAGCTCCAACCCGCGTTCCGGCTCGCTCGGTACCAGGCTGACGTCGGAGACACTCAGCCCGCCCTGGCGCAGCGCCGCGGCCAGCAGCCGCACGCCGACCCCGTTCGAACCCACGCCGATGCGACGCCCGCGCAGATCTTTCGGCTCGGCAATTTCCTCGCGCGCGACCAGCACGTCACCGCGCGCAGCGGCGTCCAGAACCCAGACGATCGCCGCCGACATGCCGGCCTCGCGAAGCTGCAGCGCTTCGTCCAGCGTCAGCGCGGCGACATCCAGCGTCCCCATCCGCAGCGCCGCGGCCACCTGCCCGGCGGAGACGAGTTCAAGCACGCGAATCTTTCCCCGGTCGTCGAACCCCCGCTCCCGCGTGGAAAACAGCGCAGCATGACCGAGGCGCAGGTCGGCGCCCACGGCCAGCGGGCGTTCATTTTGCTCGGCGCAGGCGCAAACCAGGAGCGCCAGCGCCGCAGCGAGTGCGCCGCCTCTCGCGACCTGCCGGCTGCCGTTCGCTACCCCATGCTTTTCCCCGTCCTCGCGGGCCCCCGAAGCATGATCGTGCAAAAAGCAAATTCGCGCGAGTGGCGATCAGGTGATTCGAACTGCCTCGCTTTCCCGCAGCGCCCATTCTTTCGCGCAGGAACGCCGGAAAGTGCGATCAGGGCCGTGTCTTTGCTGCGGCAGCGTGACAGATCGATCGGGCCTTCGCGCCCTCCTTACGGGGCATCACGATCGGAGCGTTGTCGAGCCACGGGCGAGGGCGGACCGCGGTAGCGCTCGAACCAGGCGAGGATCGCGGCGGTCTTCGCCGCCGACTGCGAGGGCCGTTCGGCGAGACCGCCGTGATTGGCGCCAGGTACCTTGATCAGCACGGTGGGCACGCCGCGCAGCTGCAGCGCGGTGTAGTACTGCTCGGACTCGCTGTCGGGCGTACGATAGTCGGCGCTGCCGACGATCACCATGGTCGGCGTCTTGACGTTGCCGACCAGCGACAGCGGCGAGTACTTCCAGTAGCGCTCGATGTCTTCCCAGGGGTAGCTGCCAAACCAGTAGCGGGCGAAGTAGGGATTCATGTCCGAGGTGAGCACGAAGCTCGCCCAGTTGATGACCGGTTTCTGCGACACCGCGGCGCGGAAGCGGTCGGTCTTGCCGACGATCCAGGCGGTTAACACGCCACCGCCAGAGCCGCCGGTGACGAACAGGTTGTCGGCGTCGACGAAGCCCTTGGCGATCGCGGCGTCGACCACGCTCATCAGGTCGTCGTAATCGCGGCTCGGATAGTTCTTGTCGATCTGGTTGGCGAAGGCCTCGCCGTAGCCGGTGGAGCCGCGTGGGTTGGCGTAGACCACGACGTAGCCGGCGGCGGCGTAGAGCTGGAAGTCGCTGGAGAAGGCCGGGCCATAGGCGGCGAAGGGGCCGCCGTGAATCTCGAGGATCAGCGGGTACCTGCGGCTCGCGTCGAAGCCGGGCGGCAGCAGCATCCAGGCGTCGATCGGCAGGCCGTCGAAAGCCACCACCGGCAGCTTCTCCAGCTTGCCGAGCGCGCGCGTGGCGAGCAGGGATTCGTTGAGTCGGGTCAGCCGCCGCGCCTTGCCGGCGCGGCTGACCCAGACGTCGGCGGGATGGCTGCTGTCGCCGCCGGTCCAGGCGAGCGTGCCGTCGCGGGCCACGCTGAACTGGCCGCCGCTGTAGGGTCGGTCGAAGTCGCTGCCGACCAGCCCATCGCTCAGCATGTGAATGGAGCCGTCGAGGCCGACGCGGGCTAGGCGGGTCCCGCCGCCTTCGCCCCAGCTGACGAGCAGACTGCGGCCGTCGGCAGCCCAGACCGGTGCGCCAACGCTGCGGTCGAGTGCGGCGGTGAGCACGCGCTGCCCGCTGCCGTCGCGGCGCATGAGCGAGAGCTGGCGGTTCTGGTAGCCCAGAAAACGGTCATCGAAGCCGGTCCAGGCAATCCATTTGCCGTCGGGCGAAACCGCCGGCGCGCCGTCGGGGCCGCGACGGTCGGTCAGCGCACGGATCTCCCCGGTGTCGAGCGCGATCTCCTGAATCTCGGTGTCGACCACCTCGCGCTCCCAGTCCGGGCGTAGGTTGGCGCTGAACAGGATCGAGCGGCCATCGCGCGCCCAGGCCAGCGGCGGCATGAGATTGTGGGCGCCAGTGGTGAGCTGGATCGGCGCTCCGCCGTCGGCGGCGACCCAGAAGATCTGCGCATGCCCGGGCTTGGAGTAGCCGGCCAGGTCAGTGCGGTAGACCACCTTGTCGATCACCTGCAGCGGCTCCGCCCACTGCGCGCCCTCCGGCCTTGGCGGCGGCTTGCCGAGCGGATTGCCCGGTTCGGGAACGAACATCACGTAGGCGAGGCGGCTGCCGTCGGGCGACCAGCTGACGCCGCGCGGCGTCGCCGGCAGGCCAGTGATGCGAGCGCTGGCGCCGGTCTTCATCCAGCGCACATAGAGCTGCGCGCCGGCCTGGTCGTCCGTGCTGGAAATGTAGGCGAGGCGACTGCCGTCGGGCGACCAGCGCGGCTGGCTGTGGGAGCCCGGCCCCGCGACCAGTGGCGTCTGCGCGCCGCTCGCCACATCGACGAGCCACAGCGAGCTGCGCGCGCGGTCGCGCATGATGTCGTTGGCGCGGCGCACATAGACGAGCGACTTGCCGTCCGGCGCGATCTGCGGATCGCTGGCCGCCTCCAGATTGAACAGGTCGCCGCCGCTGAGCGGTGGCGCGGCGAGGCTGACCGGCGCCACCGACACGAGCGACAGGAAAACCGACAGCGTGCAGGCGAAGCGTCTCGACATGAGGGTTATGGAGGAATGCAGCCAAACAAGGCTTCGCAGTGTGGCGCCGGAGGTCGACCGCGACACGGGCCGGAAGTCGTGACCGCTCCGCCACCGGGTGGACCCGAAGGCCGCCATCACGCGCGACTCATCGACGACAGCGGAAGATCGATCGAAGCCGCAACGCCGGTGACCGTGCGAGCCGACCTGCCGGTATCCCAGGTCAAGCACGCTGAGCGGGCCTGCGCTGACGCACTCTGGATGCGCAGGGATCAAGCCGCGCAAGCGCGGGGCAAGCTCCGTTTCGCGCCCCAGCCGGTGCAGGCGGGCCTCAAGCCGGGGTACGCGAAGCAGAGCCGGCAGACGGGCTGGAACGGCCTGCCGCGCGGTCTCGAAACCGGGCGCGGATGGCGCGCGGCTCAGGCGTGACGACGGCGCAGCGCAGCGAGGCGATGCACGTCGTGGGTCGCAACGCCCTCCTGACTCGGCGGCTTGACGAAGAAATCGCCGTGCTCGAGCGTCTGCTCCATGTCGGTGCGGCCGTCGGCCCAGTGCTCGCGCATGGTGCCCAGACCGAAGGCATAGTCCTTGAACTGCGCCTCGTAGGGTTTGGCCTGATAGATCAGGTGCACGATGTTGAAGACGTGGCTGCAGGTCCAGGGCCTGAGCTCCTCGCGCAGTTCCGGCGCGACGTGCTCCGCCGGCACCTCGTCGAGCAGACGGCGGATCGTGTGGCGCAGCTTCTGCAGGCGCGCCACGTGGTCAGTGCCGAGCCGGGTACGGCTGGAATACTGGATGTCCTTCTGCCGATCGAACACGTCCATCAGGCCGTGCGGCAGCGGACCGCGCGCGCTCCACAGATCGACCTGCAGCACCAGGCTGTCGCGGCGCGGGGTGTCGGCGAGGACGTGCTCGAGCGGAGTGTTCGAGGCCAGCCCGCCGTCCCAGTAGTGGCGGCCCTCGATCTCGATTGCGGGGAATGCGGGCGGCAGCGCGCCAGAGGCCATCACATGCTCGGGGCCGATCCGCTCCCGCGCGCTGTCGAAATAGCGCATGTTGCCGGTCGCGACGTCGGTCGCCCCGATCGACAGGCGCACCTGGCCCGAGTTGATGCGGTCGAAATCGATGAGGCGCTCCAGCGACGCGCGCAGCGGTGCGGTGTCGTAGAAGCTGGTCGCCGCCGGACTGCCGTCATTGAACAGGAAGGGCGAATCCAGACGCACGTTGAAAAAGCCCTGCTGGCCGAACATCAGCGCGCCCAACGCGCCCAGTGAGTTGGCCCAGGCGTCGAGCGCGTGGCTCGGCGGCAGCCACGGCAGCAGGCTGCGCACGCTGGCCGCGATCGGCGCGCCGAGTCCGCTGGGCTCGCAGATCGTCTCCCAGAACTCGGTGAGCCGCGCGACCCGCGCATCCGGCGCGTTGCCGGCGAGGATCGCCGCGTTGATCGCGCCGATCGAGGTGCCGGCAAACCAGTTGGGCCGCAGGCTCGCCGCGTGCAGGGCTTCATACACGCCGCACTGGTAGGCGCCGAGGGCGCCGCCGCCCTGCATCACCAAGGCGACGGTGGCATAGCTTGCCGCAAGCTCGGCAGGAGTCTGCGTGGTAGCAGGTGCGGCAGCGGATGGCGTGGATCCGCGGGCCGCCGTCGCGGAGGTCACCGCGGTGGTTGCGGGCTTGAGAGTGGGCATCGACGAGCTTCCTGTGCGGGAATCCGAGCGGAACGACGCGGCTTACTGCATGAACCAGCCGTGACTGACCACGATGCTCTGCCCAGTCAGCGCGTTGGTCTCGAAGCCGGCGAAGAACAGCGCGCAGGCCGCGACGTCGTCGACCGTGGTGAACTCGGCGTCGACGGTGTCCTTCAGCATCACGTTCTTCACCACGTCCGCTTCGGAGATGCCGAGTTCCTTGGCTTGCTCCGGAATCTGCTTCTCGACCAGCGGCGTGCGCACGAAGCCGGGGCAAATCACGTTGGCGCGCACGCCGTGCGCGGCACCTTCCTTGGCCACCACCTTGGCGAGGCCGATCAAACCGTGCTTGGCGGTGACGTAGGGCGCCTTGAGCTTGCTCGCCTCCTTCGAGTGCACCGAGCCCATGTAGATGATCGCGCCACCCTTGCCGCGCGCATACATGTGGCGCAGACAGGCGCGAGTGGTCAGGAAAGCGCCGTCGACGTGGATCGCCATCAGCTTCTTCCAGTCGGAATAGGCGAAGTCTTCGAGCGGGTTGACGATCTGGATGCCGGCATTGGAGACCAAGATGTCGACCGCGCCAAGCTCCTTGACGACCTGCTCGACGCCGGCGTCGACCGCGGCCTCGTCGGTCACATCCATGCGCACGCCGATCGCCTTGCCACCTTTGCCCTGGAGCTCCTTCGCGGTCGCGTTGGCCGCATCCAGATTGATGTCCGCGATCGCCACCGCAGCGCCGTGCGCCGCGTAGACCTCGGCGATACGCTTGCCGATGCCGCTGCCGGCGCCCGTCACGATGGCGATTTTTCCGTCGAGTCGCATGCTTGTTCTCCTTGTTCGGTGTTGGCCCGCCAGGCGGGCAAAAAAATTGCGCCGCGCTTGGCGCAGCGGCGCAAGGGAGTGTGAAATGAACTGATTCCGTAGACGTCCGTCCTGCGTCAAAGGTTCCGCGCCGCAGCAAACGACAGCTGAACGGCGCGACCGTCGACCTCAGCGCGCGGCCGCGAATTCGGCCACGCGCAGTCGATAGATGCCGATCAGACAGGCGGAAAGCAAGGGTCCGACCTGATCGGCACAGGCGGCATCACGGCGCTGCAGCCAGACTCGCTGCGCGGCGCGCAGCGCTCCACGGTCGGACGCAACCCGCAGCCGGCGGGCAAACGCCATGGCAAGCTCTCGATCCAGCTCCGCAAGTACCGGCTCGGCGCAGATCGAGCGTTCGTTCGGATTTGCGGCCGCAGCGCAGTCGAAGGAGGGCGTCACCGCAGAGCTCTCGCCGCGCAGCGCCGTGGAGAGTTCAGCGAGCGGAATCGTGACGCTCTGCGGCCCGATGACCCAGGGCCCGACCTGATACGGCTGAAACTCGACCCGTAGCGCCTTGGGCAGCAGCACGAAGGCGGCAAAGTTATCCCACTCGGGACCCGCCCCGCGGCGGATCCAGTCGCGGTCGCTGGTTGCGTCCGCCGCCGTCAGGCGCCGCTCGAGATCGGCGATCGCGAGTGCGCTGAGCCGCGCCAGGCCGCGCTCGCCGTCGAGCACCTCGGCCAGCGCGAGGTCGTTGCCTCCCGGCAGCCGGAAGTTGTGGGTGACGATCGCGAGATTGCCGTGGGCGCCACCGGTGTAGCTTTCGACGCGGAAGATCAGGCCCAGCATCGCGGCATCGTTGCGCGCCACCTCGTAGCCGATATCGAGAGTCCAGGTGCTCTCGCCGGCATCGCGCTCCGCTTCCGCCTGACGTCGGAAATCGGCAGCCTGCGCTTCGATCCAGGCCCCCAGTTCGCGGTCGATCGCGGCCACGCCGACCTGCGGCCAGGCGAGCTCGATCTCGCAGGCGGAAGTCTTCGTCGCTTCGCTGCGGTTTTCGATTTCGAGCGCCGACGCGGCACAGGAGGCGAGCAACAGCGCCGAGCCGATGAGCAGACGCAGGGGCATTCGGTTATCTCCTTCAGCCAGCGTCGCGGCCCACCGCGCGTGGATCGATGTCGAGATCCTTGAGCTTACGGTACAGGTGGGTGCGTTCCATGCCCACCGCCTTGGCCAGCTTGCCTACGCTGCCGCCGGCAAGGTTCAGCTGGTGCTGCAGATAGGCGCGCTCGAACTGTTCGCGCGCCTCGCGCAATGGCAGCGAGAAATCGACCGAGCCCTCGACCACCGCGCCGGGCGTCGCCACGCCCACGTGTTGCAGCGCCGCCTCCACTTCCACGAGCCTTACTTCACCGGCGCCGCCGAGCACCAGCAGCCGCTGCACCAGGTTGCGCAGCTCGCGCAGATTGCCCGGCCAGGCGTAGTGGCGCAGACGGTTCTGCACCGCCACCGGAAAGCTGCGATAGGGCAGCGCGTCACGATTGGCGAACCAGTCCGCGTAATAGCGCAGCAGCTCCGGGATGTCCTCGCCGCGCTCGCGCAGCGGCGGCACCGGCAGCGGCACGATCTTCAGCTGATAGTAGAGCTCCTCGCGGAAACGCCCGGCCGCGACCAGCGCCTCGAGGTCCTGCGCGGTCGCCGCAATCACCCGCACGTCGATCGGCACCGACTCGTGGCCACCGCCGCGGATCAGCACGCGTCTCTCGATCACGCTCGCCAGACGCAGCTGCAGATCGGCAGCCAGGTCGGCCACCTCGTCGAGAAACAGCGTACCGCCGCCGGCCTGCTCGATCAGCCCCGGCTGGATGCGGCCCGCGGTCTCCTGGCCGAACAGCGCCACCGCAGCGTGTTCGCGGCCGACGGCTCCCGCCGCCACCGTGACGAAAGCTCCGTCGCGGCGGGCGCTGCGCTCGTGCAGCGCCCGCGCCAGGGTTTCCTTGCCGGTTCCGGCCTCGCCCTGGATCAGGACGCCGGTGTCGTGGGCCGCGATCCGCTCCAGCTGGAGGCGCAGCGCCTGCATCGTCGCGCTCGAGCCGACCAGCTCGGTCGGCGCGGGCAGCTGCTTGCGCAGATCCTCATTCTCGCGCCGCAGGCGTCCGGCTTCGAGCGCGTTCTCCACCACCAGCAGCAGTTTGGCCAGCGACAGCGGCTTCTCGATGAAGTCCCAAGCGCCGAGACGGGTGGCCTCTACTGCAGTCTCGATCGTGCCGTGGCCGGAAATCATGATCACCGGGCAGGGCAAGCCACCGCGCTCGCTCCATTCGCGCAGCAGGCTGATGCCGTCCTGATCGGGCATCCAGATGTCGAGCAGCGCCACGTCGGGGCGCTGGCGGCGCCGCGCCTCACGGGCGGCGGTCGCCGAATCGGCCAGATCGACCAGGTAACCTTCGTCTTCGAGGACGTCCCGGATCGTCGCGCGGATATCCGGCTCGTCGTCGACCACCAGCACGCGTGCGCCGCCCGCCATGTCGCACACTCCGCGTTGCGCAAAAGAGACAGGCAGCATAGCGCAGACGCACGGATCGGCATCCAAGTGACCATCAAATCGCCGTCCGCTACGTCGCCTCGACGGCTCGTGGGCGTCGCTCCGGCGAGCCGCCGCCAGATCGGTGAAAATCCATCTGCGACCCACCGCGTTTTCGCGCGCGTTTGCGTTGCCTCGACCGACTGCCAGGTCTGCGCCATGTCTCTTTCGACTCACCCCGGCCTCTCGGCCTGCATCATCACCCTGAACGAGGCCGATCGCATCGAGGCCTGCATCGCCTCGCTCGCCTTCTGCGACGAGATCGTGGTGGTCGACTCCGGCTCCACCGATGGCACCCGCGAGCTGGCCGCAGCCGCCGGCGCGCGGGTGATCGAGCATGAATTTGCCGGCTATCGCGCGCAGAAGGATTTCGCCGTGCGCGCGGCAGCGCACGACTGGGTGCTCTGTCTCGACGCCGACGAGCGCGTGGGTCCGCCGCTGCGCGCCTCGATCGAAGCGGCGCGCGCGGGCAGCTTTGCCGGCGCCGCCGGCTACCGCTGCGCCCGCGAGACGCGCTATTTCGGCGCGCCGCTGCGCCACGGCAACGCCTATCCGGATCGCGTGCTGCGCCTGTTCGACCGCCGCCGCGGCGGCTGGCGCGGCGCGCGCGAGATTCACGAGCACGCCAGCGTCGACGGCCCGGTGCTTCGCCTTGCCGGCGATCTCGGCCACGATGCCTACCGCTCGTTCAGCGACCAGCTTGCCCGTCTCGAACGCTACGCGCGGCTGATGGCCGAACACCTGCACGCCAGCGGACGACGCGCGCGGATCGGCAACATCGTGATCAACCCCTGGTGGCGCTTCTTCCGCGGCTACGTGCTGCGGGCGGGCTTTCTCGACGGCTGGCGCGGACTGGTCTACGCCTGCGTCGAGGCCAACTACGTGCGCCAGAAGTTCATCAAGCTCTGGCTCCTCGGCCGCGGCCAGCCGCTGTGAGCGCGCCGAGCGCCAGCTTGCTGGTCATCGCCTTCCGCATGGCGGGCACGATCGGCGCGGCGGTCGAGGCGGCGCTGGCACAGACCCGCCCCTGCGAAATCATCATCTCCGACGATCACTCCGAGGACGGCACCTTCGAGGCCGCGCAGGCCGCCGTCGCCGGCTACGCGGGACCGCACCGAGTGACGGTTCGCCGCAGCGCGCGCAACCTCGGCCTGTGCGCGCATCTGAACGAGCTGGCGCAAATCGCCAGCGGCGAGATTCTGGTCTGCAGCTCGGGCGACGACGTGTCCTACCCCGAGCGGGTGGCGCGCCTGGTCGACGCCCTGGCGGCCGATCCGCAGGCCATGCTGGCGGGCTCGGCGGTCGACGACATCGACGCCGCAGGCAACCTGCTCGCGACGCGGGTGCGCGCGCTGCCGCTGCGCACTGACCAGCACTGGTTCCTGCGCCGCGGCAAGCTGGTGACGGTGCTGGGCGCTTCGATGGCGCTGCGCCGCGAGCTCCTGAGCGAGCTGCCTCCGCTGCTCGGCACGGTGGAAGACAACATGCTGAGCCTGCGCGCAGCCCTGCTGGGGTACTGCCTGTGCCTGCCCGAACCGCTGCTCGGCTACCGCCGCCACGAGGCCAACCTCGGCGACTGGGTGTTCGACCGCAGCGGCAGCGGCTACGCCGCCTGGGAGCGGCGCCAACGCCGTGTCCTCGCCATGTACCGCGAGATTGCCGCCGACCAGAGCCGCTGCCTCGCCGCGCTTCCCGACCTACCGCCCGAGCGAGCGCGGCTCGGCGCCCAGCTGGCGGCCATGTATCGGCTCGAGGCCGACATGCGCGAAGCCCTGCTCGAGCGGCCGCGTCGCGACTGGATCGCGCCGCTGTGGCGCGGCCTGCGCCATCCCGGCCTGCGTCGCAAAAGCGCCGAGCGCGCGCTCAAGCTGCTGCTGCCGCGGCGCTGGTTCCAGCTGCGCTGAGGCCCGGCACCGGACTCGCCCCGCCGCCACACCAACCCGATGCGGGTTGGGCCTGCCGACCCTTCTACCGGGTGGGGCCGGCGCCGCCTTCGAGCGGCAGGCGCAGCGTGAACTCCGCGCCTCCGAGGGGACCGGCGGCGGCGCGAATGCTGCCTCCGTGCTCTTCGACGATCTTCTTGACCACCGCAAGTCCCAGGCCGGTGCCGCGTGACTTGCTGCTGGTATAGGGCTCGTACCAGCGCTCGCCGAAATCGGTGGGCAGGCCCGGGCCATTGTCGGCGAGCGCGAGTTCCACCCAGTCCTGACCGTCCTCGCGCAGCACCCGGGTGGCGATGCGCAGCTGCGGCTTGCGGCTCTCGCCGATCGCCTCGAGGGCGTTCTTCAGCAAATTGTGCAGCGCCTGTCGCAGGCGCACCGGATCGACCCGCACCCGCGGCTCACCGGATGCCAGATCCCGTGCCAGAGTGATCCGCTGATCGTTCTCGTAGAGGTCCAGCACCTCGCGCAAGAGGGCGTGCAGCGCGATCGGCTGCGGCGGCAGCTGCGGCGGGCGGGCGTAGTCGCCGAAAGCGTTGACCATGGTCTTGAGCGCCTCGACCTGGCTGACGATGGTGTGCGTGGCGCGCTCGATCAGCTCGCCTTCCTCTGCGGGCAGGCGACCAAGGAAGCGGCGGCGCAGGCGCTCGGCGGCGAGCTGGATCGGCGTCAGCGGGTTCTTGACCTCGTGCGCGAGGCGCCGCGCCACCTCGCCCCAGGCGGCGTCGCGTTGGGCGCGATTGAGCACGGTCAGATCGTCGAATACGGCCACATAGCCGGCGTGCTCGGGCAGCGCGACGCCGCGCAGCATCAAGGTACGCGGGCCGGCGCCGGTATTGACCACCACTTCCTCGCGCCACTCGCGAAGCTCTTCGCGCAGGTGCCGCGCAAGCGGATCGAGAAAATCTGCCAGATCCGACGCAGCGCGGCGCAGCTCGCTCAGGGTCTGGCCCAGGTGATCCGAGAGTTCCACGCCGAGAATCCCCTCGGCGGCGCGATTGGCCACCCGCAGACGTCCCTCGCGATCGAAGCCGAGCACGCCCGCCGACAGGCGCTCGAGCACGGCTTCCAGCCAGGCGCGCTGCTGTTCGTTCTCCTGCGCGCTGCGCTGGACGCGGGCGCTGGCGAACTCGAGCTCGTGGGTCATCTGGGCGAAGGAGCGCACCAGAAAGCCGAGCTCGTCGTCGCTGGCTGGCGGCAGCGGGGTGTCGAACCGTCCTGCACCCACGGCGCGGGTGGCGGCCGCCAACCGGCCGATCGGCGCCACGGTGCGTCGGGCGATACCGAAGGCGACCAACACCACCGCGAGCAGGGTCAGCAGCAGCACGAAGGAAAGGATCAGGGTGAAGGTGAGCTTGAGCGAGCCGCGCAGGAACTTCAGACGCTGGAAGTCGAAGCTCGCCCGCTCGACGCCACGGGTCAATGGCTGCAGACGCTCCGGCAGCGGATACAGGCCCTGCAGCAGGCGCTCGGGCGCGAGCGAGCCAGCGCGCGGGCCGATCGGCAGCACCACCCGCAGGGCGAGATCCTCGCCCAGCGGTTCGGCGGCGGCGTAGCGGCCCTCGCTCTTCAGCCGCATCAGCAGCGCCGCGTCCGGAAAGGCCGGGTTCAGGTGGCGCGGGTCGGAGCTCGCCAGCGCCTGCACGCGATGATCGGCGCCGAATACGCTGAGCTGGATGGCCCCATCGCGGTCGATGGCCTGGTCGAGGATCGCCTGAGCGTCCTCTGTGGGCTCTTCGGCAAGGCGTTGGAGAAGATCGGAGCTGGCGTTCTCGGCGCGCTGCAGGTGCTCGTCGATCGCAATGCGGCCGATTTCCAGCGCATCCTCGAGCGCCTGCTCCAGACGCACGTTGAACCAGTTGTCGATGGTGGCGTCGAGAAAGCGCAGCGCAAAGGCGTAGACGATCACGCCAGGCGCGAGCGCGAGAATGATCAGGATCCGCAGCAGACGCCGGTTGAGGCGCGCGCCCGGCGCACCGCGCACCAGATCGCGATGCAACCGCCACAGGCGCTGGGCAATGGCCAGCGCCAAAAGCGCCAGCGCCGCGGTCGCGGCGCCCAGCACCCAGCGATAGTGGGCCGCCAGGCGCCCACCCTCTCCAGCGACCTCGCGGGCGAGCTGGAGCGAAGCGAGCAGCAGCGCGGCGACGGCGAGCGCGGGCAGCAGGCGGCGCCAGAAGAAATTCACGGCGCAGTCCAGGCGTAGGCGGGCGCGGCCAGGCGCCAGGCCGGCTCGAACAGCGCCGGCAGACGCAGCGCGCCGGGCAGCGCAGCCGGGTCGAAGGAGACCGCAACGTGCAGCGGCGTACCCGTCGGCAGGGCGGAGAAATCCTTGCCGAGCGGCACGCGCAAGGTCTCCAGCGCCGCCAACAGATAGCCGCGGGTGGGGAAGCTGCGCTCCTCGTCGCTGTCACTCTGGCGCAGCTGATAGCGCCGCGAGAGCGGGAAATAGCGCAGCTCCAGATCGCTCTTGGTGCTACGCCGCGCCGGCCAGCGACCGGCGCTCACGTCGACCCGCAGACGCAGCGGAATGCCGTGATCCAGTGCCTCCTCCATCGGCGCGCTCAGCGCGCAGTCGAGGTTCAAATCGAGCTGGCCGCCGCCGGCGCTCGAGAGCAGCACGGCGGCGCGCACCGCGAGCCGTCCCGGCACCGGCGCGTCGGCGCGGCTGCAGGCGCCCAACAGAAACAACGCGCCGCAGACGCAGAGCGCCGCCGACAGGATGCCCGGCGCGCGCTCAACCACGTTTTTCCAGCAACGCGTAGAAGAACCCATCCATGCCGCCCTCACCCGGCAGGTTCTGGCGACCCATGCCGGCCGCGTGGCCAACGTCGGCGGGCAGCGGCAGCGCCTGCGCCTGCGGCTCGTGCGCCAGAAAACCCGCCAACACCTCTTCATTTTCGGCCCGCAGCAGCGAGCAGGTCGCGTAGACCAGTTTGCCGCCCGGCGCGAGCAGCGGCCACAGAGCGCCGAGCAGCTTGCGCTGTTCTCCCGCGAGCGCGGCGACATCGTCGGCGCGTCGATGCAGCTTGATATCGGGCTGACGGCGAATGATGCCGCTGGCCGAGCAGGGCGCATCGAGCAGGATGCGATCGAAGGGACGCCGGTCCCACCAGGCGCAGGGGTCGCCGGCGTCGCCGGCGAGCACCGTCGCGGCGAGGCCGAGGCGACTCAGGTTTTCGTGCAGGCGCGGGAGGCGCTCGGGATCGCGATCGAGCGCCGTCAGGGCGACCTCGGCGCGCTCCAGGATTTGCGCGCTCTTGCCGCCCGGCGCCGCACAGGCGTCCAGCACCCGCTGGCCGGACTGCAGGTCGAGCAGTGGGGCGACCCGCTGGGCGGCGCCATCCTGCACCGAAAACCGGCCCTCTGCGTAACCCGGCAGGTGGCGCACGTCGGTGCTCGCGCCGAGTACCACCGCGTCCTCCAGCCCCTCGAGCGCGCTCGCCTCGACGCCCACACCAGCGAAGTCGGCGAGCAGCGCCGCGCGCCGCGCGCGACGTCGGTTGACCCGCAGGTAGAGCGGCGCTTCCCGGTTGTTCGCGGCCAGAATCGCCTGCGCCTGCGCCGGCCAGTCGCGTTCGAGCTGCGCGATGAGCCACGGTGGATGCGCATGGCGCGTGCTCGGCTCGGCATCGAGGTGCGCTTCCAGCGCCGCCCGCTCGCGCTGGAAGCGGCGCAGCACCGCATTGACCAGCCCGGCCAGACGCGGCCAGCCAAGCTGCCGCGCGGCGTCCACGCTGGCCGCAACCACGGCGTAGCCTGGCAGCTCAAGCACCGCGAGTTGCACCAGTCCGAGCACCAGCAGCGCGTGTACCGGGTTCGCCCGCGGCGCCAGCGCGTGGGTCAGCATGGCCTGCAGCGCGGCGTCATAGCGCAGCCACCAACGGGCACCGTCGTGGAGCAGCGCAGCCAGGAACGCGCGGTCGCGCGGATCGCCGACTTCCGCCTGCGCCGCGGCGAGCGCCAGGCGCAGGGAAACCCCTTCGAACACCACTTTGGACAGCGCGCTGGCCGCGCGTGCACGCAGTTCGGCGCCGGGCGAAGCCTCGATCGTGATGGACGGGCGAGGCCGAGGCGCGTTCATCTGCGCGCGTTCAACCAGTCGCGGGCGCCGATGCGGCGGCCGCCGGCGCGCTGCAGTTCGCGGATGCGCAGCAGCCCGTCACCGGTGGCGAGATCGAAGGCCGCGGCGTGTACGGCAACGATGCTGCCGGGAACGGCGGCAGTCGTCGCGGGCAGCGCCTCGGCAGCCCAGATCCGCAGCCGCTCGTCTTCGATCAGACCTTCGGCTACCGGCCAGGGATTGAACGCGCGGACCTTGCGGGCGAGTAGCGCCGCGGGCTCGTTCCAGTCGAGCGCGGCTTCGGCCTTGTCGAGCTTGTGTGCGTAACTCGCGCCGTCCTCGGTCTGCGGCGTCGGCGGCAGGATCTCGCCGCGCAGGAGTCGCGCCAAGCCAGCGGCGAGCAGCGCGGCGCCCATTCCGGCCAGCCGGTCGTGCAGTGAGCCGCCGGTGTCCTCGGCAGCGATTGGCGTGCGCGCCTCGAGCAGCACCGGCCCGGTATCGAGCCCCGCTTCCATCTGCATCAGGCAGACGCCGGTCTCGGTGTCGCCGGCAAGCAGCGCTCGCTGGATCGGCGCCGCACCGCGCCAGCGCGGCAGCAGCGAGGCGTGCACGTTCCAGCAACCGTGACGCGGCAGCGCGAGCACCGCGCGCGGCAGGATCAGCCCGTACGCTACCACCACCAGCAGATCCGCGCGCCAGGCGGCGAGCCGCGCGCGCGCGTCGGGCTCGCGCAGGCCCGGCGGCTGCTCCACTTCGATGCCGGCCGCGAGCGCCGCCTGCTTGACCGGGCTCGCGCTCAGCCTGCGCCCGCGCCCGGCGGGTCGATCCGGCTGGGTATAGACGGCGACCACGGCCGCGCCGCTGGCGCAACACGCGGCCAGCGAGGGCACGGCGAATTCGGGCGTGCCGGCAAAAACTATGCGCAGGGGATCGCGGGTGGACGGCATGGCGACTTTCGCAACGCGGAGCTCGATTGTAGGCGAGTCGCGCGGGTAGGGCGGAAGCGCGCAGCTCGCGCGACGGAGCGGCTCGTCACGGGCTCCATCCAGCGGACCCGCGCGCAGCCACACGAACGGTCAGCGTCGATTCACCCTGAACCCGCTCTCGAGGCGCGAACATGACGCCCACGCGCACCGTTCTGGCACGATGCTTGCTACAGATCAGCGACCGGAACGCGCGACTCGCCGTGGCCCTGAGCAATGTTCAAGCTGTTCGACTGGGATGATGCTTTCATCACCGAGCTGCCGCAGATCGACGCGCAGCATCGGGAGCTGGTCGATCTCATCAACCGACTCGGCAGGCTTTGCACTTCGCTCGAGGAGATCCGCGGCGCGGACTACGTCGCGACGCGCGGTGCGCTGCTTGAATATGCCGCCCGGCACTTCACCGAGGAAGAGGCGGAGATGCGCCGCTGCGACTTGGATCAAGGTTTCCAGCGTGCGCACGCCGCATCACATCGAGCCTTCGTCCGGCGTGTCGAGCGCCTGGGGGCTCCAGGCACGGAGGTCACGCTCCACGAGACCTGGTCGATGCTCGACTATCTGGTGTGCTGGCTGAGCGAGCATATCCTGGTAGTCGACCAGCAGATGGCGCGGCAAGAGCGGGCGATCGCCGCTGGCTTGTCCGCGGTCGAGGCCTGGGCGCAGGAACAGCGCCACGCGCACTCCTGCACGGAGCCGGCAACCAAGGCCTTGCGTCAGCTCCTGTGGAAACTGGCAGAGAGCAACGCCAAGCTGCGTACGCTGAACCACGAGCTGGAGCAGCGCGTGGCGCAGCGCACCGCTGCGCTCAGCGAAGCGAACCGGCGCCTGACGGTGCTGTCGAACGAGGATGATCTGACCGGGCTGCCCAACCATCGCTTCGCCGTCCGCACACTCGACGAACTCTGGGCGCGCGCGCGCGAGGAGAACGGGGCGTTCGCGATCCTGCTGATCGACATCGACCGCTTCAAGATGGTCAACGATCGCTACGGCCACGCTGTCGGCGACGCGCTGCTGCGCGACTTCGCCGCGCGCCTGCGCCGGATCGCCCGCGCTGGCGATACTGCGTGCCGGCTAGGCGGCGATGAGTTCCTTGCCATCTGTCCGCGGACGGACGTGGAACAAGCCACGCGTTTGGCGCAGCGACTTCTGCGTGCGCAGCAGCCTTTTTCGACGCCCGACGGCAAGTGCTGCTGGGACGGCGCGCTGAGCATCGGGATCGCCGCGACGTCTTCGACCACGCGCTCAGCCGAAGCCCTGCTGGAGCGCGCCGATCATGCGCTGTACCGTGCCAAGCAGCATGCCGGCGGGAGCTTCGAGGTAGCCGACGCCGACGGCTGAGCGCTACGATCGCCGCCGTGCAATGAGCGTTGACTCAGGCGCTCTGCCGGCGTTTCTTCTGCATGCGCTTCAGCAGCAGGCTGCGCTTGAGCGGCGAGAGGTGGTCGACGAACAGTCTGCCCTGCAGATGATCCATCTCGTGCTGCACGCAGACCGCCAGCGGTCCTTCGAACTCCCGCTCGAACGAAGCGCCGGTAAGATCCTGCGCGGCAACCCGTACGCGCAGCGCGCGAGTGACGTCCGCGTAAATCCCCGGAAACGACAGGCAACCTTCCTGATACACCTGTTCGCCGGCACTTTCCAGAATTCGCGCGTTGACCAGCACCAGGGGTTGATCGCGCTCGTCCGACATGTCCGCAACGAGCACCTGGCGGTGCCAGTCGACTTGAGTCGCCGCGAGGCCGACGCCGGGTGCCGCATACATCGTCGCGAACATCGCCTCGACCTGCGCCGCAAGCGCTGCGTCAAACTCGGTGACCGGCTGCGCCTTGATGCGCAGACGCGGATCCGGGTATTCAAGAATCGCCAGGGTTTCCATGTGGTCGAACTGGGGCCGAAAGGCACGCGAGACAAGGGATTCTAGCTTCGCGGCGACGATCGCGCACAAAAAAACGGCCGCGCCTCCGGGGTGGAGCGCGACCATTCAATGTCACGAAGCGATCCTGCGACACGCGGTTGCCATGAACCGCTGCCTGCGAGCTTCCGGCGCAAGCAGCGGAGGGAGGTCGCCGACGCCGGAAGCTCGCAGACGGGGTTTCTGTATCGAAGCCCGCTGAGCAAATTGATGCAACTCGCGTGCCAACGCCACGCCGACCTGTCGCCACCCAGGCGGGAAGCGCGCAGCTGTGCGGGGAAGCGCCCGATGACCCATGCCTGAGGCGTGCGCGCTCGGGCCTGCTGCGCCGCGCGATTTGCGCGCATTCCGACGAAAACCGACGACCCCGGCCAGTTTTTCGGGATTTGCCGACGCATCGTCACGTGCGCCAGACGGCCGTTGGGAAGCGGCGCTCCACCACCTCCACGCAGGCTTCGTTGTTCTGCGCGGGGTTTTTGTTTTAGACTCCAAGAACCATTAGGGGACAAGGTGTTAGCCGTCATGCTTAAAAAGCTGCTTGCGATTTCGGCTGGGCTGTTGTTCGTGGTGACGGTGTATGCCGCGAACGTCGAGTGGGTGCAGGGGCACCCCGATCGTTATGTCGTGCAGAAGGGCGACACCCTGTGGAGCATTTCTGCGCGCTTCCTGAAGCAGCCTTGGCACTGGCCGCAGATATGGCAGGCCAATCCCCAGGTGCGCAATCCGCATCTCATCTACCCGGGCAACCAGCTGCTGCTGCGAGACGGCATGCTGAGCCTCGACGAGGACGCATTCGGCCCACATGCACGGGTCGATTCCCTCGATGATGCAATTCCGCCGATTCCCCTCTCGGCGCTCAAGCAGTGGCTGAAGAACGCGCGGATCGTCGACGAGGATACCTTCCGCGACGCGCCCCACGTGATCGGCATCGAGGACAACCAACTGCGCGGCGTCAGCGGTCAGCTGGTCTATCTGCGCGGCCTCGACGCCGAGCCGGGTGCACGCTTCGCGCTGGTGCGCCCGGTCGGCCGCTACTATGATTTGCCGCCCGTGGCGGATGGGCAACCGCGCGAGGTCTACCGGCAGGGCGAAAACGCACGGCGGCCGGTCGACCGCCCAGACGCACGCGACGGCCGGCCAGCTCTGCTCTGGCATCACGGGCCGATGGAAAATCTGCTGAGCGGGCGTCTGCGCTTCCTCGGCTATGAGATGATCGACTTTGGTCGGGTCGAAGTGACTCGTCGCGCGGAAGTGTCCTCGGCGCTGGTCACCTACTCCGATTTCGAAGTGCGTCCCGGCGACTTCGTGGTGCCGGTCGAAGAAGCCCCCTACGACGCCGAGTTCGTGCCGCACGCGCCGGCGCGAGTCGCCGACAACATGCGCGTGATCGCGCTTGGCGACGCGCTGAATGCGGTTGGGCCGATGCAGGTGGTGGCGCTCTCGCGCGGCGCCGAAGACGGCGTCGGCAATGGCCAGACCTTCAGCATCTATCACCCGGGAGAGCGGGTGTCGGATGCGACCGACTATCCGCAAGGCAGCGCGCGGCGCTTCTTCCACCCGCAGCGGAGCAAGGCGACGCTGCCGCCCGAATTCATCGGCCACGTGATGGTGTTTCGCACCTTCCAGCGGGTCAGCTACGGCCTGGTGATGGACGCGGTCAAGCCGCTGCACGTCGGCGACTTCCTGCATCATCCGGACAGCACGCCCTGAGCGCCGGCGCGGAATCGCGGGTCGCCGCGAACCGCGGTTCGCGGCGGCAAATCATGGTGGTCCGACTTGTCGAGTGCCGCGCCCACAGCATCCCGTTCGCCTGAGGCCTGGCTGATCCTGCTGCGCACGCCGGGGCTCGGTGCCGTCGGCCTGCGGCAGCTCCTCGCGCGCACCGGCGGCGCCGAAGCGGCGCTCGAGGCGGCGCGGTACGGGGCGCTCGAAGTTGCCTCGGAAGCGGCCGCTCATGACTGGCTGCGTGAACCGGATCGGCGCGCAATCGAAGCCGATCTGGATTGGCTGACCAGGCCCGGTCACAGCCTGATCTGCTGCGACGAGCCGAGTTTCCCTGCGCTGCTCGAGGCGAGCCCGGCGGCACCGGCGGCGCTCTTCGTCGCCGGCGACGCAGGGGCCCTGTGGCAGCCCCAGATCGCAATCGTTGGCAGCCGCAGCGCGAGCCAGGCGGGCCTCGCCAATGCGCGCAGCTTCGCCCGTGGGCTGGCTGCGGCCGGCTTCACGATCACCAGCGGCCTGGCGGAGGGGGTCGACGGTGCAGCCCACGCCGGCGCCCTCGACGCCGGCGCGCTCAGCATCGCCGTATTGGGCTCCGGCCCGGATCGGATCTACCCACCGAAGCATCGTGCGCTCGCCGCGCGAATCGAGGCGCAGGGCGCTCTGATCAGCGAATTTCCGCCCGGGACGCCACCACATCCCTCGCACTTCCCGCGCCGCAACCGCATCATCGCCGGCCTGGCGCTGGGTACCGTGGTGGTCGAAGCCGGCCTGCGCTCGGGTTCACTGATCACCGCGCGGCTCGCCGGCGATGCGGGGCGCGAAGTGTTCGCCCTGCCGGGCTCGATCCACAACCCGCTGGCGCGCGGCTGCCACCAGCTGATCCGCCAGGGCGCAAGGTTGGTCGAGACCACCGGAGAAATCATCGCCGAGCTGGCGCCGCTGGCGCAGAGCCTCGGCGCGAGCCTGCGCCAGCGGCTCGCCGAGCCAGACGCGACGGCGGCGGTAGCGCCCGCCGGGCGCGCTGCCGATCCCGACTACGCGCGGCTCTACGCGGCGCTCGGCCACGAAACGCTGAGCCTCGACCAGTTGGCCGAACGTAGCGGGCTCGCGGTCGGGACGCTGTCCTCGATGCTGCTTTTGCTCGAGCTAGAAGGCGAAATCGTGGCCGTCGGCGGCGCCTGGGCGCGGCGCATCGAAGGCTGAGTCGGCCGCCATCGAAGGTGGCACGACGACACGGGGCTTGACAGGCAGGCCACCGCCCCTTTGCACTGAAAAGGGGCGACACGCCGCCGCGTTTGCTTTATATAGCGGGCTGCGGCCGCATCTCCGGGGCCGAACCCCGCGTATCAGGACCGTAATGGCAAAGAATCTCCTGATCGTCGAATCGCCGGCCAAGGCGAAGACGATCAACAAGTATCTCGGCAAGGATTTCCAGGTGCTGGCGTCCTACGGCCACGTGCGCGACCTGGTGCCCAAGGAAGGCGCGGTCGATCCAGCCCACGGCTTCGCCATGGACTACCAGCTCATCGAGCGCAACCAGCGCCACGTCGACGCCATCGCCAAGGCGGCCAAGGCGGCCGAGGCGCTCTATCTCGCCACCGACCTCGACCGCGAGGGCGAGGCGATTTCCTGGCACATCGCGGAAATTCTCAAGGCGCGCAAGCTTCTCGACGGCAAACCGCTGCGGCGGGTGGTGTTCTCCGAGATCACCCCGCGCGCGATCCGCGAGGCGGTGGCGCACCCGCGCCAGCTTTCGATGGACCTGGTGAACGCCCAGCAGGCGCGCCGCGCGCTCGACTACCTGGTCGGCTTCAATCTGTCGCCGGTGCTCTGGCGCAAGGTGCAGCGCGGCCTGTCCGCCGGCCGCGTGCAGTCTCCGGCGTTGCGCATGATCGTCGAGCGCGAGGAAGAGATCGAAGCTTTCAAGGCGCGCGAATACTGGACGATCGAGGCAGACTGCGCGCACCCGGAGCAGGCTTTCAAGGCGCGTTTGATCCGGCTCGACGGGCGCAAGTTCGAGCAGTTCACGATTGTCGACGAGGCGACTGCCTCGGCCGCGCGCAGCAAGCTCGAGCGCGCCGCGCAGGGTCGGCTGCTGGTCGCCGCGGTGGAGTCGAAGGAGCGCAAGCGGCGCCCGGCGCCGCCCTTCACCACCTCGACCCTGCAGCAGGAAGCCGCGCGCAAGCTGGGCTTTTCGACCAGCCGCACGATGAAGATCGCGCAGGGTCTCTATGAGGGCGTGACCCTGGGCGAGGAGGGCGTGGTCGGCCTGATCACCTACATGCGCACCGACGCGGTGTCGCTGTCGATGGAGGCGATCCAGGAGCTGCGCGAAGTCATTGGCCAGGACTATGGCGCCCGCGCGCTGCCGGAGCAGCCGCAGTTCTATCGCAACAAGTCGAAGAACGCGCAGGAGGCGCACGAGGCGATCCGGCCGACTTCGGCGCGGCAGCGGCCGCGCGCGATCGCCCAGTATCTGAACGAGGAGCAGCGCAAGCTCTACGAGCTGATCTGGAAGCGCGCGGTCGCCTCGCAGATGCAGCACGCGACCCTCAACACGGTTTCGGTCGATCTCGACCCCGGCGCCGACTCCATGTTCCGCGCCAGCGGCACCACGGTGATCGATCCGGGCTTCCTCGCGGTCTACGAGGAAGGACGCGACGCGAAGCAGGCCGAGGACGAGGACCAGGGGCGCAAGCTGCCGGCCATGCAGGTCGGCGAAGCTGTGCCGCTGGCGGCGGTCGAGGCGCTGCAGCACTTCACCGAGCCGCCGCCGCGCTACTCCGAGGCCTCGCTGGTCAAGGCGCTGGAGGAATACGGCATCGGCCGCCCCTCGACTTACGCCAGCATCATCCAGGTATTGCTGCACCGCGAGTACGCGATCCTCGACAGCCGCCGCTTCAGGCCGACCGACGTCGGCCGGGCGGTAGCCAATTTTCTCTCCGCGCACTTCCGCCAGTACGTCGACTACGATTTCACCGCGCGGCTCGAGGACGAGCTCGACGAGGTGAGCCGCGGCGAACAGGAGTGGGTGCCGCTACTGGAGAAGTTCTGGCGGCCGTTCAAGGCTCAGGTGGACGAAAAGAGCGAGTCGGTGGACCGCTCCGAAGCTACCGGAGCGCGCGAGCTGGGCGTGGACCCGGCAAGCGGCAAGTCGGTGTCGGTGCGCCTCGGTCGCTACGGGCCCTACGTGCAAATCGGCAGTCGCGAGGATGAGGAAAAGCCTCGCTACGCGAGCCTGCGCCAGGGCCAGAGCATGCACACCATCACGCTGGCCGAGGGGCTCGAGCTGTTCCGCCTGCCGCGGACTCTCGGGGTGGACGAAGGCGGGCAGGAAATCAGCGTCGGCATTGGCCGCTTCGGTCCCTTCATCAAGCAGGGCGCGACCTACGCCTCGCTGAAGCCCGAGGACGATCCCTATACCATCGAGCTGCCGCGTGCGCTCGAACTCCTGCGCGCCAAGGCGGAAGCGGCAGCCAACCGCATCATTCGCGATTTCGGCAACGGCGTGCAGGTGCTGAACG
The DNA here is from genome assembly GCA_964582225.1 of uncultured Dokdonella sp. GTDB lineage: Bacteria > Pseudomonadota > Gammaproteobacteria > Xanthomonadales > Rhodanobacteraceae > Dokdonella_A. Next base: position 43,749 of record CAZORA010000008.1, read on the forward strand.
GGCGCTACGGACCCTACATCAGCGACGGCAGCAAGAACGCTCGCGTTCCCAAGGACCGCGAGCCGGCTAGCCTGAGCGAAGCGGAATGCGTCGAGCTGCTGGCCGCCGCGCCCGAACGCGCCCGCCGCGGCGGCCGCTTCGGCAAGAGCGAAGCGGCCGGCAAAAAGGCCGCGGCCAGGAAGGCCCCGGCGAAGAAGGCTGCCGCGAAGAAGGCCCCGGCCAAGAAAACCGCCACGAAGAAGGCCCCCGCGAAGAAAGCCGCGGCGCGCAAGGCGGGCACCGGAAAGGCGGCCGCCGCGGATGCCGGCGGCTGAGATCGCGCGCGGCTTGCCGCGGCCACGCGCAGTCCGGGGAGCGCCGTCATTTCCGTCACGATCGAGGCAGACCTCAGCCGCGCCGCCGACGCGCTACGCGCGGGCGGCGTGGTCGCGTATCCGACCGAGGCCGTATTCGGCCTCGGCTGCGATCCACACAGCGAAGCGGCCTTCGCGCGCCTGTTCGCGCTCAAGCGGCGCCCGCCAAGTCAGGGCGTGCTGCTGATCGGCGCGGATTTCGCCATGCTGCAACCCTTCATCGACCTCTCCGCGACGCCGCCCGAAGCGCTCGAGCGCGCGCAGGCGAGCTGGCCCGGGCCCCACACCTGGGTCTTTCCGCGCGCGCCCGACGTACCGGCCTGGATTGCCGGCGACCACGCCGGCATCGCGCTGCGCGTGAGCGCGCACGGCCCGGCCGCGGCGCTCTGTCGGTGCTTCGCCGGCGCCCTGGTTTCGACCAGCGCCAACCGTCACGGCGCGCCGCCGGCGCGCAGCGCAGCGGAAGTCCGCGCGCAATTCGGCGACGAACTCGACTACATCCTGCCGGGCGAGGTCGGCGGATTGGCGCGACCGACTTCGATCCGCGACGCCCTGAGCGGCGCAGTCCTGCGCGGTTGAGCGCTCGCGATGAGCTCCGCACCCGTAGACACTCCGGCTACCACACTGCCGCTGTTGATGGAGGCAGAAGCGACCCGCGTCTTCGCCTGGCGTAGCGGGCAAGCGGTCACGGTCGACGCCTTTCTGGCGGACGTCGCCACCGTGGCCGCGCAGCTGCCGGACGCGCCAGAGGCAGTCAATCTCTGCGCCAACCGCTACGCCTTTCTGGTGGCCTTCTGCGCGTTGCTCGTGCGCCGCCAAACCAATCTGCTACCGCCCTCACGCGCGCCGCTGGTGCTGGGGGAAATCCTTGCTGCGCACGAGGGCAGTTACGCCCTGAGCGACGCGCTGCGTGCGCCAGCGCCGACCGCCACTGTGCTGCTGTCGGTTCTGGACGGCACGGGGCAGGCGCCCGGCTCGGTGCCCCTCATCGGTGGCGCGCAGCTCGCGGTGATCGGCTTCACTTCCGGCAGCACCGGGCAGCCCGGCGCCAATCGGAAACCGTGGCGCTCACTCCGGCGTGCCGGACTTCAGGACGTCGCGGCGGTGCTCGACGCGCTCGCGCCGGCGCCGGGAACGATCACTCAGATCGTCGCCACGGTTCCGCCGCAGCACATGTACGGCATCGAAATGTCGGTGTTGTTGCCGCTGCTCGGCCCGTTTGCGGTATCCGATCGACATCCGCTGCTGCCCGCCGACGTTGCCGCGGCGCTGGCGGAGGTGCCGGCACCGCGGCTGCTGGTCAGCACCCCGGTGCACCTGCAAGCGCTGCTGCGCGCCGGCGTGGAGCTGCCGCCTCTCGAGCTCGTCGTCTCGGCCACCGCGCCGCTCGCACGAGAGCTCGCGGCGAGCGTCGAGGAGCGCTTCGCCACGCGGGTGTTCGAGGTGTTCGGCTCCACCGAGACCTGCGTCATCGCGCACCGCTTCAGCGCGCGCGAGGAGCACTGGCAACTCCAGGAAGGAGTCCGCCTGCGGCCCCTGGAAGATGGCACCGTCGTGGAGACGCCGGCGCTGGAGCGGCCGGTGAAGCTCGCCGACCAGATCGAGCTCTTGCCGGCGCGACGCTTCGCGCTGCGCGGGCGGCAGGCGGACCTGCTCGAAATTGCCGGCAAGCGGGCTTCTCTCGCCGACCTCACGCGACGCCTGCTGGCGCTGCCGGGCGTCACTGACGCGGTCGTGTTCCAGACCGACGACTGCGACGCGTTGGGCGTGCGCCGGATCGCCGCGCTGGCGGTTGCGCCGGAGCGCAGCGAAGCGGAACTGCTAGCCGCGCTGCGCGCGGCGATCGATCCCGCCTTCCTGCCGCGGCCGCTGCGGATGGTCGCGGCGCTACCGCGCAACGAGACCGGCAAGCTGCCGCGCCAGGCGCTCATCGCGATGCTCCGCGAACGTCGCTGATTCGACCCCGCAAAATAAAAGCCCCGAGAGCCAGGGGGAGCTCTCGGGGCGGGGAAGCCGGTCTGGGGAGGGACCGGATTCCGGGGTTCCACTCAGGGAGGTGAGCGAACCAGGGCGCCGTTGCGTGCGCCCGATGCCATAGATCGGGTTCGGGAAGGAAAGTTTCCAGCGTGTCGCCGGCCGTGTTTAGCGCATGTTCATGCACATTGCACGGCCGCGGGCGGACTTCACGCACGCGGCGAGAATTCGGCTGTGCCGACGTCCTTCTCGGCGCGCGCTCGATTCCCTTCGCGTGGCGGAGCTCGCGGCTGGTGAGGGCGGGAATTGCCGCTTGCGATCCAAACGATTACCATTCTCAATTGATGCCGTGCAAGTCCTGCGCAGCGCGAAGGCCGGTAGGCGATACAAGCCACCGCCAGTGAGGAATTCCGGCAGATGTTGGCCAGCCAACCCGAGATGTCGCCGCGCGTCGCCGCGCCGAATTTCACCCAGCCGGTCATGGCAGAGGCGGCCGCGCCGGCGTTTCGAATTCGCGGCTTGCGCCGTCGCTTCGGCAGCACGCCGAAGCCGGTCGAAGCGCTGCGTGGGGTCGATCTCGACGTGCCGCAGGGCGGCTTCATGGTGGTCGTCGGGCCGTCCGGTTGCGGCAAGACCACTCTGCTGCGCATTCTGGCCGGCTTCGAGCGGCCGGATGCGGGCGAGGTCTGGCTTGACGATCGCAAGCTGGCTGGTCCGGCCGTGTTCGTGCGCCCCGAGCGGCGACAAATTGGAATCGTGACCCAGGAAGGCTCGTTGTTTCCGCACCTGAGCGTGGCCGCAAACATCGCCTACGGGCTACCGGGCCTACGCTGGCGTGCTGCCGGTCGGCGGGCGCGCCGGACCCGGGTGGACGAGCTGCTGGAATGGGTGGGCCTGACCGGCTACGCAGCGCGGATGCCGGATGCGCTGTCGGGCGGCGAGCAGCAGCGGGTCGCGCTGGCGCGCGCCCTGGCGCCGCGGCCCAGAGCGGTGCTGCTGGACGAACCCTTCTCCGCGCTGGACGCGCGTCTACGCGTCGGGCTGCGCGAGGACGTGCGCCGCCTGCTGGCCGAACTGGGCACGACCGCGGTCCTGGTGACCCACGATCAGAGCGAAGCTCTGTCCCTTGCCGATCGGCTGGCGCTGATGCGCGCCGGCCGCGTGGTGCAGGAAGGCAGCCCGACCGAGGTCTATGCGCGGCCAGCGGATCCCGAAGCGGCGGCCTTCCTCGGCGAAGCGACGAGCCTGCCCTGCCGGCTGCTGGCCGAGCACGATGGCGGCTGGTGCATCAGCTGTGCCCTCGGCAACAGCTGGGTACCGGCGGCCTGCGTTCACTCGGGCGGCAGCGAAAACCGGCTGGTGCTGCGCCCCGAACAACTCGAGCTGGCCACACTCGGCGCGCCGGCGCAGGTCAACGCAGTGCGCTATTTCGGCCATGAAACCCTGCTGCAGCTCGCGCTCGAGGACGGCACGCCGATCCTCCTGCGCCTGCGCGACGAGCAGCCGCCGGCGCTCGGCGATCGAGTACGGCTGCGCCTGCGCGAACAGCGTGCCATGTGCGCGCTGCCGAATCCGCGAACGCTCCCGGCGCCGGCAATCCCACCCACGCAAACTTCTTTTGGAGACCCCGTGCGATGATCCGATCCATCCCTCTGACCGGCGTGCTGCGTCGCGCCGGACTGCTGTTGATCGCCTCGGCGGCGCTGGCCGTCGCCGCCTGCGCGCCCGACGCCGGCCCCGGTTCTGCCGAGCCGGCGGCAACAGCAGCTCCCACTGCGCCGGCAAAGCCGGGGCTGGTGCTCTATTCGGGACAGCACGAAGGCATGGCACTGGCGTTGGCCAAGGCCTTCGAGCGCGATACCGGCATCCCGGTGCAGGTGCGCGTGGGCAAGGACGGCGCGCTCGCCAACCAGATTATCGAAGAAGGCGCGCGCGCGCAGGCCGACGTCTTCATCACCGAAGAGCCCGGCCCAATCGGGAATCTCGCTCGTCGCGGCCTGCTGCTGCCGGTGCCGGCGGCAACCCTCGCCAAGGCCGCCGCCGGCTTCGCGCCGGCCGATGGCCTGTGGCTGCCCTGGGCGGCCCGCTCGCGGGTCTATTTCTACAACCCGACGCTGATCGCGGAAAAAGACCTGCCGGCGAGCATCCTCGAACTGGCCGATCCGCGCTGGAAGGGGCGCTTCGCCTATGCACCGTCCGGCGCCTTCGTCTCGACCACCGCCTATCTGCTGAAAAAGTTCGGCCCCGAGCGGACCCTTGCGTGGCTCAAGGCGATCCGCGAAAACGGCGTCAACGAGCAGAAAAACGGCAAGGTGCGCGACAGTGTGGAAGCCGGGCAGCACGCCTTCGGTCTGTCCAATCACTACTACTGGTACATCCTGGCGCGCAAGGCCGGCGGCGCGGACAAGCTGACTTCACGCGTGCATTTCCTGAACAACGACGACGCCGGCGCGCTGGTGCTGGCTTCGGGCGCCGCGGTACTGACGAGCAGCACCCACCGCGAGCAAGCCCTGCAATTCCTCGACTGGCTGATCTCGGCGCAGGGCGGACAGCAAATCGTGGCGCAATCGAGCCCGCAGTTCCCGCTCAATCCGCAGGTGAACAGCAGCTACGATTTGCCGCCGATCGAGAAGCTCGAGTTCCCACATTTCGACCAGGGAGAGCTCGACAACGTGAACGAGGCCAGCGAGCTGCTCAAGCAGGCCGGCATCATCTGAAGCGGCGGCAGCACGGTCTCGCTAGCACCGATGCCCGCCGACGCCGAGCCGAGCCGAGCCGCAGCCGCGCCTGATTTCTGGCAGCGGCTGCGCCCACGCGCGGGTCAGCGCGCGATTCCCCTAGCGCTGCTGTTTCCGGGTCTGCTGATCGGTGCCGCCGCGCTGGCGCCCACGGCCTATCTGCTGCTGCGCGAGGGCTTCCATTTCGCGCTGCTCCGTCACGAGCTGGCGTCGCCGACCACGCTGCCCCTGATCTGGAACACCGCCAAGCTGATGCTCGGCGTATGCGCCACGGTCGCGGTGCTGGGCGTGGGCCTGGCCGTGCTGGTCGCGCGCAGCAACCTGCCGGGCGGGCGCCTGTGGACGCTGCTGTTCACTCTGCCGCTCGGGGTGCCGACTTTCGTCGGCTCCTACGCCTGGCTGACTTTCAGCTATCAGCACTTCCCAGGCTCGCGCGCGATCTTCGGCCTCGGTGGCAGCATCCTGGTGATTTCGCTCGCCCTCTTCCCCTATACCTTCCTGCCCTGTCTGACCGCCTTGCGTCGGCTCGATCCAGCGCAGGAAGAGATCTCGCGCGCGCTCGGTCGGCGGCCGTTGAGCACCTTCTTGCACATCACCCTGCCGCAGCTTCGCGCCGCCATCGCCACCGGGCTGCTGATCACCAGCCTGCACGTCCTGGCGGAATTCGGCGCGGTGGAGATGCTGAGCTACCAGACCCTCACCACCGGCATCGTGCAGCGGGTGATGGTGCTCGGCGAGCCGGAAGCGGCGCGCGCCCTGGCCGTCGTGCTGGCGGCCGGCGCGCTGCTGGTGCTGGCTCTCGACCGCCTGCTGCGCGGGCGCGCCAGGCCGCTGCGGGTCGGCCAGGGCAGCGCACGTCCACCGCTGCGCTGGAGGCTCGGCTGGAGCAAACCGCTGTGGCTTGCGGCCTGTCTTGCGGTGGCCATCGCCTCGCTCGCGATTCCGCTTTGGGTGACGCTCAATGGCCTGCTGAACCCGCAGCTCGCGCAAACCGACTACCACTGGAGCGCGCTGCTGAGCGCGACTCTCAACACCGTGCAGTGGGCCGGCTGGGCGGCGCTGCTCGCGACCTTGGCCGCGCTGCCGATCACGTTTCTGGTGGTGCGCCATCCCGGACGCTGGTCGCTCGCCTGCGAACGCTCGGTCTGGCTCGCGCATGCGCTGCCCGGTGTGATCTTGGCCTTGGCCCTGGTTTATCTGTCCGTGCACTGGCTGTATCCGCTGTACCAGACGCCAGCTCTGCTGGTGATCGCCTACGTCGTCATGTATCTGCCGCTCGCGGTTGGCACCCAGCAGGTCGGCGTGGCGCAGGCTTCCGCGCGTCTGGACGAGGTCTCCCGCGCCCTCGGCCAGGGCCCGCTTTCCACCTTTGGTCGCGTCACCCTGCCGCTCGCCCTGCCGGCGATCGGCGCCGGCGCCCTGCTCGTCGCGCTGGATGCCGGCAAGGAGCTCACCACTACCCTGCTGCTGCACCCAACCGGCGCCCACACGCTCGCCACCCGCCTGTGGGGCACGACCGAAGGCGAGGTGCTCGACTTCGCCGCTGCCGCGCCCTACAGCCTGAGCCTGCTCCTGATCGGCGCTGTCCCCGCGCTGCTGCTGGCGCGCGCTACGCTGAAGCAGTAGGGCGTCACGGCGGCGCAGCACGAGCTGCGGACACTCAGTGCGCCTGGTCCCAGTTGGCGCCGACGCCGATGTCGACCAGCAGCGGCACCTTGAGCTTCGCCGCGCCCTGCATGCGCTCACGCACGCCGGCGCGGATCGACTCGACGCAGTCAGTGCGGACCTCGAACACCAGCTCGTCGTGTACCTGCATCAGCATCCGCGCCTGGTCCTGACGCGACTCGAGCCAGGCGTCCACCTCGATCATGGCGCGCTTGATGATGTCGGCCGCGGTGCCCTGCATCGGCGCGTTGATCGCGGCGCGCTCGGCGCCAGCGCGCTGGGCACCGTTACGGGAGTTGATGTAGTCCAGATACAGGCGTCGACCGAACAGGGTCTCGACGTAGCCGTCGCGGTGCGCGCAGTCGCGCGCGCACTGCATGTATTCATGCACGCCTGGATAGCGCGAGAAATAGCGTGCCATGTACTCCTCGGCTTCGCCGCGGCTGACGCCGAGCTGGCGCGCCAGGCCGAAGGCGCCCATGCCATACATCAGGCCGAAGTTGATCACCTTGGCGGCGCGGCGCTGATTCGGGTCGACCTGCTCCGGCGGCACGCCGAAGACCTCGGCGGCGGTTGCACGATGTACGTCCTGGCCGTCGTGGAAGGCGGCCAGCAGGCCCGGATCGGCGGACAGATGAGCCATGATGCGCAGCTCGATTTGCGAATAGTCGGCCGCGAGCACGCACCAGCCTTCAGGCGCGATGAAGGCCTGGCGGATGCGTCGCCCCTCGGCGCTGCGGGCCGGGATGTTCTGCAGATTCGGATCCGAGGAGGCCAGCCGTCCGGTGGCGGCGATCGCCTGCCCGTAGCTGGTGTGAACGCGGCCGCTGCGCGGGTTGACCATCGCCGGCAGCTTCTCGGTATAGGTACTGCGCAGCTTGGCGACGGCGCGATAGTCGAGCACCACGCGCGGCAGCTCGTGCCGATCGGCGATCGCCTCCAGAGCGTCCTCGTTGGTCGAAGGCTGACCCCCGGGCGTCTTGACGTGCACCGGCAGGCCAAGCTCCTCGAACAGCACGCTGGCGAGCTGGCGGGTGGAATCGAGGCTGAAGGGATGGCCGGCAAGCTCCTGCGCGCGACGGTCGAGCTCCTGCATGCGCCGAGCCAGCTCGCGGCTCTGCGCCTTGAGCGCCGCGACGTCGATCAGCACGCCCGCCTGCTCCATCCGCGCCAACACCGGCACCAGTGGGATTTCGATGTCTTCGTAGACCCGGCGCAGGCCGGGCTCGGCGGCGAGCCGCGTCCACTGGGCGAGGTGCAGACGCAGGGTGACGTCGGAGTCCTCCGCAGCATAGCGACAGGCGGTTTCGAGACCGACCTGGCTGAAGGGAATCTGTCGCGCGCCCTTGCCGGTGACGTCTTCATAGCGAATGGTCTCGTAACCCAGCACGCGCTTGGCCTGGGTGTCGAGGTCGTGGCGCCAGGTCGAATGCAGCACGTAGGACTCAAGCAGGGTGTCGTGAACGACGCCGCACACGCCGATACCGGCGCTCGCCAGCACGTTGAGATCGTATTTGCAATGCTGGCCAAGCTTGGGCCGCGCCGGGTCCTCGAGCAGCGGGCGCAGAGCGCCAAGCACGCTCGCTCGCGGCAACTGCGGCAGAACCCCTGGATAGTCGTGCCCGAGCGGGATATAGCAGGCCCGCTTCGGCTCGACCGCAAACGAAATCCCGACCAGCTCCGCCTGCGTGGAATCGAGCGAAGTCGTTTCGGTATCGAAGGCGATCAGCTCGGCCCCGCGCAGGCGTTCGAGCCAGGCCTCGAAGGCCGCCTGATCGACGATCAGCTCATAGCTGCCGTGGCCGCCGAGCTTGGCCGCCACCTCTCCGGGCGCCGACGGGTCGCCGGCAAGGCGCGGAGACGGCGCAGCAACCGGCTGGACGGTCCTCGCGTCCGGCTGCGTCTGTGCCGCCTGGCCGCCGTCGAGGTCCCTCAGTGCGGCGTTGAACTCATAGCGGCGGTAGAGCTCGCGCAGGCGCTCGAGGTCGGGTGCGCGCAGGCTGAGATCGCGCGGCCCCTGCGCGAGCGGCACATCGGTCTTGATGGTGGCGAGGGTGCGCGACAGCGGCAGCTGGTCGAGCGCCGCGCGCAGGTTCTCACCCACCTTGCCGCCGATCTGTCCGGCGTGGGCGATTACCTGATCGAGGCTGCCGTACTCGCCGAGCCACTTGGCGGCGGTTTTCGGGCCGCACTTGGCGACGCCCGGGATGTTGTCGACGCTGTCGCCCATCAGCGCCAGATAGTCGACGATCTGATCTGGCCGCACGCCGAACTTTTCTTGCACGCCGACCTCGTCGAGCATGCTGTTCGACATGGTGTTGACAAGCCGCACGTGCGGCCCGACCAGTTGCGCGAAGTCCTTGTCGCTGGTCGAGACCGTGACCTCGATGCCCTCGGCGGCGGCCTGCGTCGCCAGGGTGCCGATCACGTCGTCGGCTTCGACCCCGGCGACCCGCAACGTGGGGATGCCCAAGGCGTCGACGATCTCCAGCATCGGTTCGATCTGCGCCAGCAGAGCCTCGGGACTCGCGTCGCGGGTGGCCTTGTAGGCGGGATAGAGCGCGTCGCGGAAGGTCGGACCCGGCGCGTCCTGCACGAAGGCGATGTAGTCCGATCCCTGCTTCAGCACACTCCGCAGCATGTTGACCACGCCGTACAGCGCACCGGTCGGCTCGCCGCCGGAGTTGGTCAGCGGCGGCAGCGCGTGGAAGGCGCGGAACAGATACGAGGAACCGTCGATGAGGACGAGGCGCAGACGTTCGGGCGACATGAGCGCGGCCGGCAGCGGTGGCCGATCAGCTTGGCGCGCCGCCGTCGGCTTTGCAACGCGCCGCCCCGGCGGGGCTCAGGCCCGCGCGAGGTAGTCGTAGACGACCTCACCGTAAGGCAGCAGAAGGTCGGCCTTGAAGTGGGTCGCGTCGACCACCTCGAGCACCGGTAGATCGGCCACCGGCGCCAGCGCATGGGCGAACAGTTCTAGCGCCCCTGGGCCGGTCCAGGCGCCCTTGAACTGCTTGCACTGCATGGCGTAGCGCACCAGCTCGCAAACACGCGGGCTGCCGTCGACGTGCGGCAGAATCTTCAACAGGAAGGCTGGCGCCTGCATGCCGGCGATGGCGCGCTCGCGATCCAGGGTCGCGTATTTGTAGCCCATGGTGCCGACCGCAACCGGCAGATCGGAATATTTCAGGGTGCCGACCAGGGTATCGCGATGCACGCGCAGCTCGGGACGACCGAGCTTCTTCGGAAAACCCCAGAGCTCGCGGCCGCCGGCCGTCGGCGGGTGGTCGTCCAGAAACATCATGCGCACATAGCCGCCGGCCTCGCCGCGGAACCGGACCGGAATCACCTGACCCGACTCGGTATAGTCGCCGAAGCCGGTGGAGTCCGGCATGCGGATGAACTCGTACTTGACCAGAGGCTCGCCGACCTCGAGCGGCGCCGGCACCACGCGCGCGAGCGCCGCCGGATCGGTGCGGTAGGTGATGACCAGATATTCGCGATCGACGAAGAGATAGGGGCCCGGCGGATAGGCCGGATTGTCGATCGGCATCGCAAAAGCGCGCTGGCGGACTTCCTGTTCGTTCATGGGGACCTCGAGCGGGGGACCGCTTCGGCGCGATCGGCGAACCGAAGCGAAAGGGGCATGGTAGACCGTTGCTCGCGCTCAAGCTGAACGCCGGCAGCCAGCCGCTGGCTGGAACGACGTTGGTTCCCCAGCGCTCCGGAGGGCTGCTACGCTGCCCTCCGGGAGTCTGGAGGTCATCATGAAAGCTATCGCTCGCCTGCTGTTCACCCTGTTGCCCGCGTGCGCGCTCGCCTGGGCGCCGCCGAGCTTCGCGCAGCAACCACCCCCCAGCGAGGTGCCGCCGCCGCCGGGGCTCGACGAACCGGGTGTAGCCACCCCGCCCGCAGCCGCGCAGCCGCAGCGCGAGCAGAGCACGCCGCGCGAGGACGACCCGCTAGCACCGCTGCCCAAGCCCGACTCGCGCCTCGCGCGCGACAAGGCGAGTCGCGACGCCGCGCGCGCTGCGGCGAGCGAGATGACCCGCCGCGCGCAGGGCGAGGACACGATCGAGGAATACCGCCAGAACGGTCGCATCTGGATGATCAAGATCCGCCACCCCAGCGGCCCGGTGCAGACCTTCTATGCCGACGACGGCAGCGGCCGCCTGCAGCGCGATCCGCGCGAAGGTCCGGTGTCGCCGGTGTACTTCACGCTCTACGAGTGGAAGTAGTGCGGCGCTGAACGCGCGGGGCCGAGTCGACCGGCGGATTGGCGTCGCAAACTTCGCCGCGGATGCGGTATGACCTTCGACCTACTTTCGGGTTATGGCCGTCGTGATGTAGTGTTGTATAACACCGATCACAAAGATTGCGCAGATGTTGACGATCCGCTCCCTGTCGAAGACCTACGCCAACGGCGTGCGCGCCCTGCGCGACGTGAATCTCGATGTGCCGACCGGCATGTTCGGTCTGCTGGGCCCGAACGGCGCGGGCAAGTCGACCCTGATGCGGACCATCGCGACCCTGCAGGAACCCGACTCCGGCAGCATCCGCCTGGGCGAGCAGGACCTGCTCGCCGACAAGACCGCCACGCGCCGCCTGCTCGGCTATCTGCCGCAGGAATTCGGGGTCTATCCAAAGGTCAGCGCCGAGGCGATGCTCGATCACTTCGCAATGCTGAAGGGCGTCGTCGCGCGCGCCGAGCGCCGCGCGCTGGTCGAGGCGCTGCTGCGCCAGGTCAACCTGTGGGAGGTGCGCAAGCGCAGGCTCGGCGGCTTTTCCGGCGGCATGCGCCAGCGCTTCGGCATCGCCCAGGCGCTGATCGGCGAGCCGCGCCTGATCATCGTCGACGAGCCGACCGCGGGCCTCGATCCGGAGGAGCGCAACCGCTTCCTGAACCTGCTGGCCGAGATCGGCGAGCGGGTGGTGGTGATCCTCTCCACCCACATCGTCGAGGACGTCACCGATCTGTGCTCGCGGATGGCGATCCTCGCCGAGGGTGAAGTGCTGCTGAGCGGCGAGCCCGCGTCCGCGGTTGCCGCGCTGGACGGGCGCGTGTGGCGGCGCGAGATTCCGAAGGCCGCGCTGGAGGACTACCGTCGGAACATGACCGTGCTGTCGACGCGCCTCGCCGGCGGGCGCACGCTGATCCACGTGCTGGCCGAGCAGCGTCCGGAGGAAGGCTTCGTCGCCATCGGCCCGGATCTCGAGGACGTCTACTTCGGCGAGCTGCGCCGCCGCGCCGCCCGCGCGGCCTGAGGGGCGACCGCCGTGTTCCGTGAAATTCTGCGCTTCGAGCTGCGCCAGCAGTTGCGCAGCCCGCTGTTCTGGCTGATCGCGCTGGCTTTCGCCGGCATCGCCTTTGCCGCCGCCGGCTCCGACTCGATCACGATCGGCGGCGGCATCGGCAACGTGCTGCGCAACGCGCCCACCGTGGTGATCGAGCAGCTGACCTTGTTCAGTCTGCTCGGCATGTTTCTGGTGACTCTGTTCGTCGCCGGGGCCGTTCTGCGCGACTTCGATGCCGGCACCGCGGAGCTCTTCTTCAGCGCGCCAATCTCGCGCGCCGGCTATCTGGGCGGCCGCTTCGCCGCCGGCTACCTGGCGGCGCTGGCGGTCCTGCTGGCAACGGCGCTCGGCATGATGAGCGGCGTGCTGATGCCGTGGGTGGATTCCGCCCGCGTCGGCCCGACCCGCCTCGACGCCTACGCCTGGGCCTTCCTGGTGTGGATCGGACCCAACCTGTTCTTCATCTCCGCCTTCCTGTTCCTGCTGGCGAGCCTGACGCGCTCGATGCTGAAGACCTACATCGGCGTGATCGCGTTTTTCGTCCTCTGGCAGATCGGGCTGACCGCTTCGCACACCCTCGAGCACCGCGCGCTCGGCGCCCTATTGGATCCATTCGGCGCCCACGCGCTGGACCTGATCACGCAGTACTGGACTGCCGCCGACAGCAACGCGCGGCTGCCCGCACTGTCGGGCCTGCTGCTGGCCAACCGTACGCTCTGGATCGGCGTCGGCGCTGCCATGCTGACGGCGGCCTTCGCCTTCTTCCGACCCGATCGCGAAAGCTTCCGGCTCGGCCGACGCAAGCCGCGCAGGGGACCGCAGGCGGGCGCCGAACCCGATCCGCTGGCGCGTCCGAGCCTGCCGCAGGTGCAGCTCGCGAACGGCCCGCGCAGCCGCTTCGCGCAGTGGCTGCGGCTGGCCTGGTTCGACACCCGCGCCGTGGTCGGCGGGGTCGCTTTCCTGGTCATGCTGGCATTCGGGCTGATGAACCTTGGCGGCGCGCTCGCCTACGCCAATCAGTCCTTTGGCACGCCGGTGTATCCGGTCACCCACTCGATCCTCGAGCTGGTCAATGGAGCCTACAGCTGGCTGCTGGTGATCATCATCGCTTTCTACGCCGGCGAGCTGGTCTGGCGCGAACGCGAGCAGCGGGTGGCGGCGGTGCTCGACGCCCTGCCGCTGCCGGACTGGATTCCGCTGCTGTCCAAATTCACCGCCCTGCTGGCGGTGATCGTGCTGTTTCTCGCCGGCGGCAGCGCGGTGGGCGTGGGCTATCAGCTGTTCACCGGAGGGGTGGCGATCGAACCGGGGCTCTACCTCTCCGACCTCGCTCTGAATGCGCTGGGCTTCGCCCTGTTCGCGGCGCTCGCGCTGTTCTTCCAGGCAGTCGCGGGCAGCAAGTTCACGGGTTATTTTCTGATCCTGCTCTACATGGTGAGCCGTATCGCGCTCGATCAGCTGCACTTCGAGCATCACCTCTACAACTTCGGCAGCGCGCCGGATGCGCCGTATTCGGACATGAACGGCTACGGGCATTTCCTCGCCGCCCACCTCTGGTTCAGCGCCTACTGGGGCTTCGCCGCAGTTGCTCTGCTGATCGTCGCCGCGCTCTACTGGACGCGCGGCAGCGCGGCCGGGCTGCGCGAACGCAGCCGCATCGCCCGGACCCGCCTGCGCTGGCCGGCGCGCCTGGGCCTGGCCGGCGCGCTGGCAGCTTTCGCCGCCACCGGCGTCTTTCTCTGGTACCAGACCACGGTGGTGAACCGCTATGTGCCAAGCGACGTGGGCAAACAGCGGCAGGCCGACTACGAGAAGAGCTATCGGCAGTATCAGGATCTGGCGCAGCCGAAGATCAGCGACGTGCGCGTCGAGATGGACCTGTACCCACGCGAGCGGCGCGTCGAGATCCGCGGGCACTACCGGCTGGCAAACCGCAGCGCCGAGCCGATCCGGGATCTGCACGTGCTGTTGCCGGCCGACGTCGAGCTGCAGGAGGCGCACTTCGCGCCGCACGAAGTCGTGCAGCGGGACGAGGACAACGGCTACACGATCTACCGCCTCGACGAGCCCTTGGCGCCGGGGGCGACGATGCCCTTCGACTTTCAGCTGCGCTACTGGAGCCGCGGCCTGCGCAACCGCCCGGACGATACGCGGGTGGTGGAGAACGGCAGCTTCTTCAGCAATGCCGGCTTCCCCCGGTTCGGCTACGACGCGAGTCGCGAGCTGAGCGACCGCAACGATCGCCGCAAGTACGGCCTGCCCGAGCTGCCGCGGATGCCGAAGATCGACGATGTGCCGGCACATCAGTTCAACCTACTGAGCCGCGACGCGGACTGGGTGAACTTCGAGGCGATCCTCTCCACCGAGCCCGATCAGATCGCGATCGCGCCGGGCTATCTGCAGCGCGAATGGGTCGCCAACGGGCGGCGCTGGTTCCACTACCGCATGGACCAGCCGATCCTCAATTTCTTCTCCTTCCAGTCGGCGCGCTATGCGGTCAGCCGCGACCGCTGGAACGACGTCGCGATCGAGGTCTACCACGACCCGAAGCACGCCTGGAACGTGGAACGGATGATCGACTCGACGAAGAAGTCGCTGGCCGAGTTCAGCAAGGCCTACGGACCCTACCAGTTCCGCCAGCTGCGCATCGTCGAGTTCCCGGGCTACGAGTCCTTCGCCCAGAGCTTCGCCAACACCGTGCCCTACTCGGAGTCGATCGGCTTCATTGCCGACCTGCGCGACGCGGACGCCATCGATTACGTGTTCTACGTCACCGCTCACGAGGTCGCGCACCAGTGGTGGGGTCACCAGGTGGTTCCGGCGGGCGTGCAGGGCGCGACCATGCTGGCGGAAAGCTTCGCCCAGTATTCCGCGCTGATGGTGCAGGAGGCGGAGTACGGCGCGGAAAAGATGCGTCGCTTCCTGAAGTACGAGCTGGATCGCTATTTGCGCGGGCGCGGCGTCGAGGAGGTCGAGGAACTGCCACTGGCGCTGAACGAAAACCAGCCCTACATCCACTACCGCAAGGGTTCGGTGGTCATGTACGCGCTCAAGGACTACCTTGGTCAGGATGCGGTTGACCGCACGCTGGCGCGCTTTCGCGCTCGCCACGCATTTCAGCCGCCGCCCTGGGTCGACAGCCGCGAGTTTCTCGCCGAGCTGCGCAGAGAAGCCGGGCCGGCGCGCGAATCGCTGATCGAGGATCTGTTCGAGAAGATCACGGTGTTCGACAATCGCCTGAGCGGCGCCAGCGCGAAGAAGCGCGCGGATGGCCGCTGGGACGTCACGCTCGCGCTGCACGCGGGCAAGGTGCACGTCGACGGCGTCGGCAACGAAACCGCAGCGCGCATCGACCAGCCCATCGACATCGGCGTGTTCGCGCGCCCGGCGCAGGGCAAGGGCGAGGAGCCGCCGGTGCTGTTCCTAGCCAAACGCGAGATCGCGGACGGCGACAGCGAGCTGACCGTCACCGTGGACGCCGAACCCTGGGAAGCCGGCATCGATCCCTACAACAAGCTGATCGATCGCGTCTCCGGTGACAACCGCAAGCGGGTCACGCTGGAGTAGTCGCGCTCGCGACGCGGATCAGGAGCGCACGCGCCCCTGGCCCTCGTTGTCCCAGTAGCCGAACAGGCGGCGAACGATCAGCTTGTAGAGGCGCTTGCCGGTCGCCCGCCAGATGCGGGCGGGCGGTGACGGTCGCGCCAGAATCGCGCGCTGGCGCGCGCTCAGGGCCTCGGGGCAGTAGCTGCGCTTGTGCTTCAGCAGATGCCGGATGTCCTCGCGCGCGAGCAGGCGGAACAGGCGGTTTCGGCGATCGCAGGTCCAGGCGATCTGGAAGTCGACCAGCGCCGGTCGGCCGTCGGGTCGCACCAGCCAGTTGGGTTCCTTGGCCAGGTCGTTGTGCGCCACGCCGCGGCGGTGCAGTGCGGCCAGCAGGCGCAGCGCCTCACGGTAGTAGGCGCGCGCGACGGGCCTGGCCTCCTGCATCGGCAGGCCATCGATGTATCCGCGCAACAGCTCGCGCCCGTCCCAGGCGAGCAGCGCCGGCACGCCCTCGAGGCCCGCGAGGCGACCGAGCGCGCGCGCCTCGCGCGCGGCGGCACGGCGCGCGAAGGCCCGTGCCCACCAGCGCGCGGCAGCGACGTCGCGACGCACGAACGAGCGTCCGTCGATCTCGATCCGCTCGATCCGGCCGAGCTGGTCCGCCTTGAGCAGGCGCGGCGCGGCCGCCAACGGGAGCGACTCGCCGTCAGCTCGCCGGTTTGGACGGGTCGGCATACAGCACTTCGGCGCGCTGGAACAGCACCCACGAGGTGGCGATGTACTTGTTGCCACCTTTGGGCTGATTGCCGCGGTGGGTGTGGGTGAAGCCTGCCGGCGCGATGACCAGGGTGCCGGTGCGGGGCGTGGTCTTGAAGTTCTGGTGGAAAAACTCGGTCTCACCTTCGCGGAAGTCGTCGTTCAGATAAACCAGCCACAGCACCACGCGGTGCAGGATGTCGGGATCCGCGTGCGGCATCAGCTCGCTGTGCCAGTAGGGATAGCCACCCTCGTCGGCAAAGTAGCGCTGCAGGTTGATCGTGCCGGGACGGAACAGGCGCGTCACCAGACGCTGCAGATCGACGTCCGGCATGGCGCAGATATCTGCGGCGCCGAGCTGGGTGCGCTCGCCGTCGCGGTTTTGGCGGTACAGCGCGGTCGGCGCCAGCGCGAGGAAGGGGTACTTGCGGACGTAGGCCATCAGGCAGCCGAGCATCGCTTCGTTCAGCAGGTTTTCGGCCTGCTTCCACTCCGGATGGCGGCTGATGGTGATGTCCCAGCTGTCCTTCAGTTTGATATTGACGCCGCTGCCGGTCGAGCCGCGGGTCTTCTTGTCGCTGGTCTCGAAGGCCGCGATCAGCTCGCGGCAGAAACCCGGATCCACCGCGTTCTCGTAGGCCTCGATGAAATCGACCGGAGCGCTCACTCTTCCGCCTCCGCCGCGTCGTGCTCCAGGTGGTAGCGGGTGACGCGCTCGACCTCGTTCTTCGAGCCCAGGAACACCGGCACGCGCTGGTGCAGCTTTTCCGGCTCGACCTCGAGAATGCGCGCACGCCCGGTGGTCGCCGCGCCGCCCGCCTGCTCGACGATGAAGGACATCGGGTTGGCCTCGTACATGAGCCGCAGCTTGCCCGGTTTGGACGGATCCTTGAGATCGCGCGGATAGATGAAGATGCCGCCGCGGGTCATGATCCGATGCACGTCGGCCACCATCGAAGCGACCCAGCGCATGTTGAAGTCGCGCTCGCGCGGGCCGGTCTTGCCGGCCAGGAGCTCTTCGATATAGCGCTGCATCGGCGCCTCCCAGTGGCGCAGGTTCGACATGTTGATGGCGAACTCGCCGGTGTCGGCGGGAATCTGCAGGCGGCTGCCGGTCAGCAGGAAGCTGCCCTGCTCGCGGTCGAGGGTGAACTGGTAGACCCCATCACCGAGCGTCAGCACCAGCACCGTGCTCGACCCGTAGACCGTGTAGCCGGCGGCGACCTGGCGCGTGCCGGCCTGCAGGAAGGCCTGCTCGTCGGGCTCGGTCACGCCTTCCGGGCAGCGCAGCACCGAGAAGATGGTGCCTACCGAGATGTTGACGTCGATGTTCGACGAGCCGTCAAGCGGGTCGAAGACCAACAGGTATTCGCCCTTCGGATAGCGGTGCGGAATCGGGTGCGGGTCTTCCATCTCCTCGGAGGCGAGCGCGGCCAGGTGGCCGCCCCATTCGTTGGCCTGCAGCAGAATCTCGTTGGACAGCACGTCGAGCTTCTTTTGGGTTTCGCCCTGCACGTTCTCGGTGCCGGCGCTGCCGAGCGCGTTGCCGAGCGCGCCCTTGCCGACGGCGATCGCGATTCGCTTGCAGGCGCGCGCGACGACCTCGATCAACAGGCGCAGATCGGCGTTGATGCGCCCGTGATCGCGCTGCACCTCGATCAGGAAATGGGTAAGGGAAATGTGTTTATGCAAGAATGGCGGCGTGGACATCGGACGGTCTCCACAAGGCTGTGGTCCGGCATTGTCGCGGGTTGCCCGCATGCTTGCCAGGTGTGGCAACTCGCTTCAGCGCGGGCTGCAGCAAGCATGACGGAATCCTGACAAGTCGGCACAGCTGAAGGAGGCTCCCATGCAAGGTCTGCGGTTTTCCTTACCCCTGGCTCTCGCGCTGCTCTGGGCGATTCCCGCCCCCGCCGCGCCCGAGGACATCAGCAAGGTCAACAGCTCGATTCGCGTCGAAAAGAACGCCGAGGCGGGCAATTTGTCCACCGTCAACGGCTCGGTGCGCGTCGCCGAAGGCGCGCGGATCGGCGCGGTGAGCACGGTCAACGGCTCGGTCGAGATCGGCGAGCGCGTGCAGCTGGATTCGATCGACACCGTCAACGGCGCCATCGTGCTGGCGGCAGACGCGAAGGCGGCGCGCAACGTCAGCACCGTCAACGGCTCGATCCGCCTCGAGGCTGGGGTCGAGGTGGGCGGCAGCGTCACCAACGTGAACGGGCGCATCAGTCTGAGCGGTGCACACGTCAACGGCAACATCCGCACCGTGAGCGGCGACGTCAACATCGGCGCCGACTCGCTGGTGCGCGGCGGTTTGCTGGTCGACCGCGAAACCGGCTGGAGGCTCGGCTTCTCGCGCAAGCCGCACATCGTGATCGGGCCCAACGCCGTGGTCGAGGGCATCCTCGAGTTTCGCCGCGAGGTGGAGCTCTACGTGAGCGACCGCGCGAAAATCAGCGAAGTGAAGGGTGCCACCGCAAACCTCTTCAGCGGCGACCAGCCCTGAGCGCACGGCGCGCTTGCGCGCCGCCGCGCGCCACCCAATAATGCCGGCCCGACACGGCGGAGGCGTTTCGATGCTGAGCTGGTGGATCGGCGCCGGCGGACTCGCGCTGCTCGCGATCGCAATCGCGCTGTTCAACGAGCTGGTGACGGCCCGCAACCAGGTGCGCGCAGCGTGGAGCGACATCGACGTGCAGCTCAGCAGGCGCCACGCCCTGGTGCCGCAGCTGGTGGCGGTGGTGCATGGCTATGCCGCCCACGAGCGGGCGACGCTCGAAGCAGTCACTGCCCTGCGAAAGCGTGCGCTGGCCGCCGAGGGACCCGCCGCGAAGGCGGAGGTGGAGGCCGAGCTCGCGCGTCAGCTCGAGCGGCTGCTCGCGCTGCAGGAACGCTACCCGGACCTCAAGGCCAGTGCGAACTTCCTCGAACTGCAGCGCGAGCTGGTCGAAATCGAGGACCATCTGCAGTACGCGCGGCGCTTCTACAATGGCGCCGTGCGCGATCTGAACAACCGGATCGAGGCATTTCCATCGCTGCTCGTGGCACGGCTGGCGAATTTCCGCCAGGCCGAGTTCTATCGCCACGGCGAAGATCAGACGGCGCCGGCGTGAAGTGGCTCGCCGCTGCACTGTGCGCGCTTTGGACGGCCCTTTCCGCGCAGGCGCACGAGCGCATCCTCGACTTTCACAGCGACATCGTGGTGGCCACCGACGCCTCGATGGTCGTCACCGAAACGATCCGCGTGCTGGCCGAGAACCAGCAGATCCGTCACGGCATCTACCGCGACTTTCCGACCCGCTATCGCGACCGCCACGGCAACCGACTGCGGGTCGATTTCGAAGTGCTTGCGGTCGCGCGCGACGGCCAGGCAGAGCCCTGGCGCAGCGAAGCGCTGGACAACGGCGTACGGGTCTACTTCGGCAGCGACAGCCGCTACGTCGCGCCCGGCGAACACACCTATACGCTGCGCTATCGCAGCAATCGTCAGCTCGGCTTCTTCGGCGACCGCGACGAGCTCTACTGGAACGTGACCGGCAACGGCTGGATTTTTCCGATCGACACAGCGAGCGCCAGGGTGCGCTGGCCGGGCGACGTGCCGGTAGCGCATATTCACATCGAGGCCTATACCGGTCGACAGGGTGAGCAGGGGCGCGACTACGCGGCGGAGATCGACGGCCCCTCGCAAGCGAGCTTCCGCACCACGCGCGCGCTGGATGCCGGCGAAGGCCTCAGCATCGTCGCCAGCTTCCCGGCCGGCGCGGTTGCGCGCCCCGGCGTGCTCGAGCGGGGCTTCTGGTTGCTGCGCGACAACCGCGGCGCGCTGCTGCTTCTGCTGGGGTTGATCGGAGTCGGCGTTTACTACCATCGGCGCTGGCATCGGATCGGCCGCGATCCGCACCGCGGGGTGATCATCCCGCGCTACGAGCCGCCGCCGGAGCTGACGCCGGGCGCGCTACGCCGCGTCTACAACATGCGCTGGGACAACCGCTGTGTGGCCGCCGACCTGGTCGATCTAGGTCTGCGTGGCGCGGTCGAGATTCACCAAGAGAAATCGCAGTATCGGCTGTTCAGACGCTCGGCCGGCGCCGCGCCGCTGACGCTGCCGCCGGCGGAGGAAGCATTGCTCGAGGGACTGCTTGGCCGCGAGCGGGAGCTTACCCTCGAACAGTCGCAGCACACGCGCATTCGCGCTGCGCTCGACGCGCATCGCAAGGCTCTGGAGACCCAGGACGGCAAACGCTGGTTCCGGCTCAACCGCGCACCGATTGTGCGCGGCGGCCTGGCGTCGCTCGGCGTGCTGGCGCTGGCGACGCTCGCGCTGGGCGCTCCGGGGCGCAGCAAGGACGTCCTGGGCCTGCTGCTCTGGCTCCTGATCTGGAGCGTCGGCGTGGCGTTTCTGTTGACGCTCGTGACCGCGGCGTGGCGCGACGTCATCCGCAGGAATGGCGGCATCAAGACGGCGCTTGGCCTGAGCGTCTTCAGCCTGCCCTTCCTGATCGGCGAAATCGCCGCGCTGTTCGTTCTGGGCGCACAGGTTGGCCTAGCCTTCGTCGCGCTGATGGCGGCGCTGGTGGCGCTCAACGCGCTGTTTCTCCACCTCATGAAAGCGCCCACGCCCGAGGGACGCCGGCTGATGGACTGGGCCGAGGGCATGCGCCTGTATCTCGGCGTAGCCGAGCGCGACGAGCTGGCGCTGGCACAGGCGCCGCCGCTAACCTTCGAGGAATTCCAGCGCAACCTGCCCTGGGCGCTGGCGCTTGGCGTCGAGAAGACCTGGGCCGATCGCTTCGCGCAGGCAGTCGGGCCGGCTGCTGCCGCCGCCGCTGCCGCCGGGGTCGGCTGGTACCACGGCAGCAAGCTCAGCGGCGCGAGCGGACTCAGCGGTTTCGCGAGCTCGCTCGGCAGCTCGTTCAGCGGCGCGATTTCCTCATCGTCGACCGCGCCCGGCTCTTCTTCGGGCAGCGGCGGCGGCGGCTCGTCCGGCGGCGGCGGCGGCGGTGGAGGCGGCGGCGGCTGGTGAGCTCGCGCAGCCGGTCGGACCGTCAAGAGACTTTTTTCGGTTTGACGCCCGGCTCGCGCGACAACCCGGCCGCATCGAGCGCGTCCAGATAAACCTGCCAGTTGTGCTCCTGCTTGCGGCCGAGGTCGTGCAGCACTTCCCAGGAGAAGATGCCGCTGGCGTGGCCGTCGTCGAAGCGCAGGGTGACCGCGTAGTTGCCGACCGGGTCGATACCCATGATCTTGATGTACTTGCGGCCATAGACCAGCACGCGCTGGCCGGGGCCGTGACCCTGCACTTCGGCACTCGGCGAATGCGTGCGCAAGTATTCGGCCGGCAGGCGGAACACCTCGCCGTTGTCGAAGGCCACCTCGAGCACGCAGGAAACCCGGTGCAAGACGATGCGCGTGGGATGCGGCGTGCCGCTCATGCGCTGCAGCGCCGCTCAGTGGACGGTGTCGGACAGCGGTACGCGCGGCGCGTGTGGATCGAGCGGCGCGCCGGCCACCTGCCAGAGCGCCTCGAGGTAGCCCGAGCCGAAGCCGATCGAGCCGATCGCCTCGAGCTCGTAGCGGCCGGTATCCGGATACCACTGCGCGTTGGGGTCCAGCTCGCGCAGAACTAGCGCGTCGCCGTCGGCCTGCTCGAGCCGACCGACGTAGCTGATCTCGCCGTCGTCGTCTTCCAGCATGTTGACCGCGATCAGCGGTGCGAAGGCGGACGCCGAGCGGGCGATCGCGACCCAATCGTCCAGCGCGAAACCGCTGGGAATGGCGAGCTGCTCGCCGCGCAGGGCCAGCGCCTTGTCGACGAATTCGCGTGAAGGATCGACCTCGAGCGCGCTGATATCGCCGACCGCGATCGCGATATAGCCATCGAAGCGCATGGCGTCACCGACCTCGGCAATCAGGCAGAAGCCGCGCGACAGGCCGACGACGTAGCCGTGGATCATGCCAGGCTGCAGGTTGTCGCGCTGAATGCGCATGGGCAGGCGGTGCTCGAAGGCTGCCTGCAGCTCGGCGCGCGGTCCGCGCGCTCGAAACGGAACTACGGTGCTCATGATGCTATGGTCGGACAGCCCGGACGCTGGTGCAAGGCAACAAGACGAAGTGCCGTCAATACAAGGACTTGAAAACCCTGACGTCGGGCTCGCGCGGCTGCGCGAAGCTTCCTCCTACAGGATGTAGCGCGATAGATCCTCATCGATCACGAGGTCGCCCAAGCGCTCGCTCACGTAGGCGGCGTCAATTCGGTAGCGATGCCCGGCGCGATCGGAAGCCTCGAAGGAAATCTCGTCGAGCAGGCGCTCCAAGACCGTGTGCAGGCGGCGCGCGCCGATGTTTTCAGTGCGTTCGTTGACCTGGAAGGCGATCTCGGCGAGGCGCTCGATGCCGTCCTCGGTGAACTCCACCTCGACGCCCTCGGTCGCCAGCAGGGCCGTGTACTGCTTGGTCAGCGCGTTATGCGGCTCAGACAGGATGCGGCGAAAATCGTCGGCGCTGAGCGCGGCCAGCTCGACTCGAATCGGGAAGCGGCCCTGTAGCTCGGGCACCAGATCCGAAGGTTTGGCGAGCGAAAACGCGCCGGAGGCGATGAACAGGATGTGATCGGTCTTGACGATACCGTACTTGGTCGCCACCGCCGAACCCTCGACCAGCGGCAGCAGGTCGCGCTGCACGCCTTCGCGCGATACGCCGGCACCGCTCCACTCGCCGCGCTGCGCGATCTTGTCCATCTCGTCGATGAAGACGATGCCGTTTTGCTCGGCACTTTCCAGGGCCGCCGCCTTGATCTCCTCGTCGTTGACCAGCTTGCTGGCCTCCTCCTCGATCAGCAGCGGACGGGCCTGGGCGACACTCAGGCGGCGCGACTGGGTCTTCTGACCGGCCAGCGACTGGAACATGCCGCGCAGCTGGCTGGTCATCTCCTCCATGCCCGGCGGCGCCATGATCTCGACACCCAGGTTCATGGCGAAATCGAGCTCGATCTCACGCTCGTCGAGGCGCCCCTCGCGCAGCTGCTTGCGCAACTTCTGCCGGGTGTCGGCGTCGCGGCTCTCCGCTGCCTGCGGTTCGCCGGCAAAACCTGGACCCTGCCGGCGCGGCAGCAGGGCGTCGAGAATGCGATCCTCGGCGCGGTCCTCAGCCTGTGAGCGCACTCGCGCCTTGGCCTGCTCGTGGCCCATCTTGACCGCAGTGTCGGCGAGATCGCGGATGATCTGCTCGACGTCCTTGCCGACGTAGCCGACTTCGGTGAACTTGGTCGCCTCGACCTTGATGAAGGGGGCCTTTGCGAGGTTCGCCAGGCGCCGCGCGATCTCGGTCTTGCCGACCCCGGTCGGGCCGATCATCAAGATGTTCTTGGGCGTCACCTCGTCGCGCAGCGAAGGCTCGAGCTGCATGCGCCGCCAGCGGTTGCGCAGGGCAATCGCGACCGCGCGCTTGGCCGCGCTCTGGCCGATGATATAGCGATCGAGCTCGTTGACGATTTCGCGCGGGGTGAGTTCACTCATGACGGCAATCGGATGGGTCGAAAAAGAAACGTCGCCGGTGCGTGGAGAAGGCTCGCGCAGCGGCAGGGAGAACCGGCATCGGGCGCGCTACGAAGCGCCCGCGCCGAGCTCCTCGAGGGTGACGTTGTGGTTGGTATAGATGCAGATATCGCCGGCAATGCCGAGAGCCTTCTCGACGATCGTGCGCGAATCGAGCGTGCTGTTCAGCAGCAGCGCGCGCGCTGCAGCCAGCGCGAAAGGTCCACCCGAGCCGATCGCGATCAGACCATCCTCGGGTTCGAGCACGTCCCCATTGCCCGAGATGATCAGCGAGCTGTGCCGATCGGCGACCGCGAGCAGTGCCTCGAGCCGACCCAGGCGGCGCTCCGTACGCCAGTCCTTGGCCAGCTCGACCGCGGCCCGGGTCAGGTTCTGGCCGTGCTTTTCAAGCTTGGCCTCGAACAGCTCGAACAGGGTGAAGGCATCCGCCGTGGCGCCGGCGAAGCCCGCCAGCACGTCGCCCTTGCCGAGGCGGCGAACCTTGCGCGCATTCGCCTTCATCACCGTATTGCCAAGCGTGACCTGGCCGTCGCCGCCGATCACGACGTGCTCGCCGCGGCGCACGGATACGATGGTGGTGGCGTGGAAGCTTTCCATGGGCAGTCCCGTCGTGAAGCTGCCGAGCTGGGGCCCAGGCGCCAGTTTTGCAAGTGCGCGCACCGGATGACCCGGCACATTCTGCCAGCACGTGACATCGGTCGGGCGCGGGGCACGCACAGATATTGCTGGAGATCGAACCCATGAGAATCTCGCGGCCTCGCGCAACAGCCAAGCAACTGCAGCGCCCGAGTCGTAGGTGGGTCTGATGCTCACGCGAATGGGATCGAGGTCACCCACACGCTTCGCAAACCTTAGGGAATGTCCGGACAAGCTCGCCATGCGCGCGAAGGCGGGCATCGAGCGACTTCAAGTCATTGAAATCAAGGGCACTGGACTCCCGTCTTCGCGGGAGTGACGAGCGTGCCGGCTTGCTCAGATACCCCTTAGGGTCTAGCAACAATCCGCTGTCGAAGCCGATTCGGGCGGCTCCGGCAACCTGCGCTTCGGCGACAGGCGGGCCAGGGAACTCAACCGCTGAAGCAAGGACGCCCGCATCTGCGCGGGCCAACGCCGAGCTAATCTCGCGAGCGGCGCCTGGAGCGCGGATGGGCGGCGTCGTAGACCTTGGCGAGGTACTGAAAGTCGAGGTGGGTATAGATCTGGGTGGTGCCGATGTCGGCGTGGCCGAGGAGTTCCTGCACGGCGCGCAGATCGCCGGAGGATTCGAGCAGGTGGCTGGCGCAGGAGTGGCGCAGCAGGTGCGGATAAACGCGCTTCCACACACCCTGCTCCGCGGCGCGGCGTTTGAGCCGCGCACGCACGCCGTTGGGTGACAGCGGCGCGCCGCGCGCGCCGCGCAGCAGCGGATCGTCCGGGTCGCAGGCATCCTGGCGACGCAGCGCGTCGAGGGCCTCGCGGGCCCTGGCGCCGACCGGCACGATGCGGGTCTTGCGGCCCTTGCCGGTCACCCGCAGCGCGCTGCCGCCGTCCTCGAAGTCGCGCCAGCGCACGGCGCAAAGCTCGGCGACGCGCAGGCCGCTGGAATAGAGAAGTTCGAGCAGAGCGCGATCGCGGATGGCCTCCGGGTCGTCGCCCGGCACTTCGACCAGCTGTGCCATCTCGTCGACGTCGAGCACCTGCGGCAGCTTGCGGTGCAGTCTGGGCGCGCGCAGGCCTGCAGCGGGGTTGGCGCCGACCTCGCCTTCTCGGGCGAGGAAGCGGAAGAAGCTGCGCCAGGCCGAGGCGATGCCGGCGAGGCTGGAAGGCGCATAGCCGCGGCGCCGGTGCAGCTCGGCCAGCAGCGACTGCGCCTGCCCGGCGCCAAGCTCGCTCCAGCGCGCGAGGCCCGCCGCACGGGCGAAATCAAGCAGGGCGAGCAGGGCGTGCGCGTAGTGATCGATGGTGCTCGGGGAGCTGGCGCGCTGGTCGCGGAGCCAGGCGAGGAAGCGATCGACCGAGGCGCCGAGGGGGTCGGAAGCCGGCGCTGCTGGAGCCGGTGCGCTCACGGTGCAACCGGCGGGAACCGCTCGAGGGCGGTCGCCACGGCGGTGCCGATCAGTTCGAGAAAGAGCGTTCCCATACCCGGGTGGAAGCGATTGGCCTCTTCGCTGCCGATCGCCAGCAGCCCGGCGCCGGATAGCGCGAGCAGGGCGGCCGAGTGCACCCGGGCGGCCTGCTCAGCGAACAGGAACTCGAGCTTGTCGGCGCGCAGCCGCCCGCACAGCGGCTCCCCCTTGCTCAGAAACTCCGCGAAAGCCGGCAGCGCGGCAGCGCCGCGCGGTTCGACCAGCAGCCAGGGCGCAACCGGCAACTCCGGGTCGCCGCGGAACAACGCCAGGCGTACCAGGTCGACATGAAAATCCTCGGTCAGCGCCGCGGCCACCGCGCGTACGGTCGCAACCAGATCTGGCGCTCGCATCAGGGCCAGGGTGAAGCCGTGCACGCGGACCATCAGCTGCTCATTGTCGTGAGCGATTTCGATCAACTCGCGCAGGCGTCGATTGAGCTGGCGATTCTTGTCACGCAGCACCTCGATCTGATAGCTCGCAAGCGAGGCCGTACGGCCCTGCTCGCGCGGCAGCTCGAGGCTGAGCGCCAGGTCCGGATATTCACTCAGAAAGCCGGGGTTGCGCCGCAGATGACTGGCGATCTGGCCCGGGTCAAGCTCGGTTTCAGCTCTGGCTTCGCTCATGCATTCCTCTCCGCGGATCGTCCATACGGATGAAGCATCGACTGCGGGTCGGCTCGAACCCGCTCTCGTGCAGCCGCGTTCTCGCCTTCGATTTCGCAGGTCCAGCGCGCGCTCACACCCATGAAACCATCACCGCGCCGGCGGGCGCAATGCGGCAATCGCGCTCGCGCGGCGGTGGCACTCACGCGGCCGGCGCCCGCTCGGGCTGCGGATCCAGCCATTCGCCCTCGAAAACGAAGGTGGCCGGACCGGTCATCCACAGCGGCTGACCCGGTCCCTCCCAGTCGATCGCGAGGCACCCGCCGGGCAGCTCGACTTCGACCTGCGCGGCGACCCGGCCGCGCTTGCGCAGCACGGCCATTGCGGCGCAGGCGCCGCTGCCGCAGGCGAGCGTCTCGCCGGTGCCGCGCTCCCAGACGCGCAGACGCAGTCGTGACGCGGAGACAAATTCGACGAAACCGACGTTGCAGCCCTGCGGGAAAGCGGGCGCGCGCGCGAGCTGCGGGCCGAGAACGGCGACCGGCGCGGTCGCCAGGTCCTCCACTTCGACCACGGCATGGGGGTTGCCGAGAGAGACCGCGCCGAGCTCGGTGCTGCCGAGTGCGTGGGCGATCCGGTAGCTCTCGGCCAGGCCCGCCGCGCGCAGCGGAATCCGCTCCGGCTCGAAGCGCGGCTCGCCCATCTCGGCGCGCACCCGGTCACTCGCGAGAAGCTCGACCGCAACCGGCCCCGACGGGCTCTGCAGGCGGGTCAGGCCAGGCCCGAGAGCACCCTCGCGAGCCAGCCAGCGAGCCACGCAGCGCAGGCCGTTGCCGCACTGCCCGACCGGTTCGCCGTCCCGATTCCAGATGCCGTAGGCAAAGGCACAGCCGTCCGCGCGGGCCGGCTCGATCGTCAGCAGTTGATCGAAACCGACGCCGAAATGACGATCGCCGAAGCGGCGGATCGCGGCGGCGTCCAGGTGCAGCGCGCGACGCCTGCAGTCGACCACGGCGAAGTCGTTGCCCAGACCGTGCATTTTGGTGAAGCGCAGGCCCACGTCATTCGGCGAGGTCAGGCGCTCGCGATCGCACTGCGGGAAGCTCCGTGCTGGTCGCGGTCGCGGCGACAACAGGCTTGACCAGCGGCCCCTTGTTGCCACAGCCGACCAGAAGCAGCGCGCTCAGCGCAAGGAGCAGCGGGCAGTGGCGCAACGGGAATGCCGACATGGGTTGCTCCGTCAGGGACCGGGCCAGTATAGCGACCGCCTGCGCGGCGGGCGGTATGCTGACCTCATGTCGATCACCGCACTCCTGATCGCTCTGTGTGCCCTGGCCGGAGCTGCGCTGCTGGTGGCCCTGCTGCGGATCGCGCGCGCGCGCCGTTGCTGGCGCCAGCGGCGACGCCTTGCGGCCGTGAGCCCATTCCTCACGGGCACGCTCACGCTGCTGGTCGCGCTGCTCTTTGGCGCCTCGGCGCTCGCGCTGCGCGGTTGGCATCTGCTGGGTGCCGAAGCCGCGGTGGCCGAACTGACTACGCGCGAGCTCGCGCCCGGGCACTTCCAGGTGCGCATCGCGACCCCCGACGGCGCGGTGCGCGAGGTTGCACTCGACGGCGAGCAATGGCAGCTCGACGCGCGGGTGGTGAAGTGGAAGCCGCGCGCGATTCTGCTGGGGGCTCCGGTCGTGTACCGCCTCGAGCGCATCAGCGGCCGGCACCGCGACGCCGCGCGCGATCGGGACGGGCCGCGCAGCGTGATCGCACTGAGCGCGCCGACGTCGTTCGACCTCTGGGAATTGCGGCGCCGCTTTCCGCGCTGGCTGCGCTGGCTCGACGCCGACTTCGGCAGCGCTGCCTATCTGCCGCTGGTCGACGCAGGTCACTTCCGCGTCACGCTGGCGGCTGGCGGCGGGCTGATCGCGCGCCCGGCCGACGCGGCGACCGCGGAGAAATTGCGCGCAGCCGACTGGTGAGCCGCGGCTTCAATCGAGCGATTTCTCGTAGCGAAGCGCCTCCGCGCCGTCCTCGTAGTAGGCCAGCCGGCGGCCGATCGGCCGATAGCCGGCGCCCTCATACATCCGCTTTGCGGCGACGTTGTCGGTGCGCACCTCGAGGCGCAGCACGCGGCAGCTGCGCCGGCGGGCGGCGCGCTCGCAGGCCCGCAGCAGCTCGCTGCCGACGCCGCGTCCGCGCGCCGCGCCGGTTACCGCGATCGAGTACAACCTGGCCACCCGGCTGCCGCGACGAAACAGCAGCAGCGCAGCGCCGAGCAGCATCCCACCGGCGGCAGCGACGCGCAGCTCGGCGCTCGCGTTGACCAGGTGCCGGCGGAGCTGCCGGCGGCTCAGGCGATCGCCGCTGAAGCTCGCGTTCTCGAGCGTCAGCAGAGCTTCGAGATCCGCAGAGACGGCGCGGCGGGTGCGGAAGTCCGGCATGCGATTCGACGGTAGCGGCAAGGGGCCTGCGCGCAATTATCGCAGGGCTCGAAGCACCCTTGACGAGGCGGCTGCAGACGTCTGCGCGCCCATGTAGACTGCGCGCCAAAACCGACCCGCCCAATCCCCGCTCAGTCTGTCGGCGCCCCCGCGCGGCAGCCCGCCCCTTTCCAGCCGCGCACGCGCGCATCCTCCATGAGCCGCCTCATCATCGTCGTTGAAAAGGCGTCGGACTGGGGCTCGTACTATCCCTCCGACAACGTCATGAGCGCGCGGGACTACCTGCGCCAGGTCGACGTCGTCGAAGGCGAGCGCACCCAGGTCATCAACCTGTGTCGCAGCTACAAGTATCTGGGCACCGGCTATTACGTTTCGCTGCTCGCCGAGGCGCGCGGCCACCGCGTGATTCCGTCGGTGCGCACCATCAACGACCTGCGCCGGCGCTCGCTGTATGGCCTCGATGTCGACGACCTGAACGGCAAGCTCGGTAAGTTCCTGCCTGCGGGCGGGCGCGACACCACGGACTTCGGCATCCTGGTGTATTTCGGGGAAACCTCGTATCCGGCGCTGGAGGACCTCGCCCGGCAGGTGTTCGAGGCCTTCCCCTGCCCGATCATGCACATCGAGTTCGAGCGCGAGCGGATGTGGCAGATCAGCCAGATCAAGCCGGCCGGGCTGCACTCGCTGACCGACGCGCAAGAAGACGCCTTCGCCCGCGCGCTCGACCAGTTTTCGAAAAAGCTCTGGCGCAAGCCGCGCGCGCGGCGCCGCTTCCGCTTCGATCTGGCAATGCTGGTCGATCCGGAAGAAAAACTGCCGCCTTCGAACAAGCGCGCGCTGAAGCTCTTCACCGAGGCGGGCGCCGAGCTCGGCATCGAAGTTGACGCCCTGACCCGCAACGACTACGCGCGACTGGCGGAATACGACGGTCTGTTCCTGCGCGCCACCACCGCGCTCGACAACGCCACCTACCGCTTCGCCCACAAGGCGGAGAAAGAGGACATGGTCGTCATCGACGACCCGGGATCGATCCTCCGGTGCACCAACAAGATCTACCTGCACGACCTGCTGCGCTCGCGCAAGCTGGCGACGCCGCGCACCGAAATCCTCTACCGCGATGACGCCAAGCGCCTGGACGGGCTGATCGAGCGCCTCGGCCTGCCGCTGGTGCTGAAGATTCCCGACGGCTCATTTTCGCGCGGGGTGGTGCGGGCGACCGACGCCGCGAGCCTGAAACAAGCCGCCGACGACCTGTTCCAGCACACCGCGCTGCTGCTCGCGCAGGAATACCTCTACACCGAATTCGACTGGCGCATCGGCGTGCTCGATCGCGAGCCGCTCTACGCCTGCAAGTACTTCATGTCGCGCGGCCACTGGCAGATCTACAACCACGCAGCCAAGGGCGGCACCAAGGCCGGCGGCTACGAAGCGCTGTCGGTGCGCAAGGCGCCGGCGGAGATCGTCAAGCTGGCGCTGAAGGCCACCGCGCCGATCGGCGACGGGCTGTACGGAGTCGATCTGAAGCAAATCGGCAAGCGCAACGTGATCATCGAGGTCAACGACAATCCGTCGATCGACGCGGGGGTCGAGGATGGTTATCTGGGCGAAGACCTGTATCGTCGCATCATGAGCGAATTCCTGCGCCGCATGGAGGCCAAGCGCTTGGGTCTGCGGCGTTGAGGCGGAAGCAAAAGCCGCCATACCGTAAGCCG
The DNA here is from genome assembly GCA_964582225.1 of uncultured Dokdonella sp. Lineage (GTDB taxonomy): Bacteria > Pseudomonadota > Gammaproteobacteria > Xanthomonadales > Rhodanobacteraceae > Dokdonella_A. Next base: position 74,486 of record CAZORA010000008.1, read on the forward strand.
CCGCAGCCCAAGTCCGGCGCCGAGCGGAATCACCCCGGCTGGTGGCTGCTGGCTTACCTGAGCCTCGGCCTCGGCCTCGCCGGCGCGATGCTGCCGCTGCTGCCGACCGTGCCCTTCATCCTGCTCGCGGCCTGGGCCGCGGCGCGCGGGTCGCCGCGCCTGCACCGGCGGCTGCTGGCCGATCCGCGCTTCGGCCCGGCGATCCGCAGCTGGCAGGCGCAGGGCGCCGTCAGCCGACGCGCCAAGTGGGCGGCCAGCCTGAGCATGGCGGTCAGTGCCGCGCTGCTGCTGTGGTTCGTGCCGCGCGCGGGCTGGTTCGGCGCGGGCACGATGGCGCTGGTGCTGCTGTGGCTTTGGCGACGGCCCGAGCCGTCGCCCGCTGCATCCAGGCGCGATCGCTCCTCCGGCGCGCGCGCGGCAGCGCCTGGCGACGGCGGGGCGGAAGCGGCCGAATCCACAGCCGCCGAACGCGCGCGCTGATTCGCCGCCGCTCCAGCCAGGCGAGATCGAGCAGCGGCGCCAGCACCAGCCAGAACAGTCCGCTGTAGCCCAGCGCCGCGTCGAACAGCCGCGCTGGAGCGGCAACCACCAGAACGAGCAGGCCGAGGCCGAGCCAGACGAGCACGGCAAGCACGCTGCGAGGCGACGCAGGCGTCGCGTGAGCGACGTGCGCGGGGGAAGGCGGGGTGAAAACCATGCGCTTGCTCCGGAGGCGGGAGCCGCAGCTTCTCCGACCGGCGTCGCAAAAGCTGCGACGCCGGCGCCGGCCGGCAATCTCGCGGGCGCAAGGCGAATCCCGGGCGAATCGACATCGAAGAGTCCGAGCGAACGATCAGGCGGAAGATCCAGTTCTTGACCCTTGGCGTCCTTTCGTGTACGAGGCAACAATCACCGCACGCAGTCACGTCCACCTGGGGAATTTCGATGCACGTCGCGTTGCGCAAGCTCGTGTGGCTGGTTCTGGTTTGCTGGGGGATCGGCGCTGCCGCGGCCGACTTGATCGTCTACGACGACGCCGCGCGCAACGGATTCGACGCCGGCTACTCGTTCGGCGGTGGCACCAATCTGACCAATACCAGTCCGGTACATTCCGGAACCTATTCGATCGCGTTCACCGGCGACGCCTACGCAAGCAACGGCCTGTCGTTCGCGCATCCGGGGTCGACGTTTGCCCCGGGCACGTTCTCGGCCCTGCGGTTGTTCATCCACGGCGGCGCCACCGGCGGCCAGCGGCTCGCGCTGATGCTCGCGGTGGACAGCGGCACGCCGGTGCTCGGTGACGCGTACCTGCTGCCGCCCGCGCCGGCGAACGGTTGGATGCAGGTCGACCTGCCGCTGAGCGCGCTCGACTTCACCAACGACGGCAGCTTCGATCGCATCGACTTCCTGCCCTCGACCAACGCCCAGCCGACGCTCTACATCGACGACATCACGCTGATCGGCGCTTCTGCCGCGGCCGCCACCAACTATATTTTCGGCGATGGCTTCGAGCCCGAATACATGTTCGTGCCGCAGTACGGCAGCCACGCAATCAAGGTCTACCAGCGCACGCCGAATTCGAGCACTTTCACCCTCAAGCGCACGGCAACGCTGGCCAACGGCATCGCGCCGAACGCCGTCACCTTCGCGCCCGACGGCGCGCTGTGGGTGGTCGACGACGACAACGCACTGCTGCGCCGCTACACGCTCCAGTCGATCCTCAGCGCCGCGGCGCCGGCGCCCACGGTCAGCGTCGGCCCGGTCGGCAACGGCTCGAACATCTTCGACCTCGCCTTCTTTGGCGCGCACGGCTACGTCAGCCAGAGCGATTTCGGCGGCAATGATCGGGTTCTGAAATTTTCGATCGCGAACCTCAACGCCGGCGTCAACACCTCGACCGTCCTCGCCGACGGCGCACATCCCTTGAGCGTGCCGGCCGCCCTCGCCTTCGACGCCCAGGGCCGGCTGTGGATTTCGAACTACGACGGCGGCGCGAACCCGACGATCATGCGCATGAACACCGCGACCGGGCTGGTCGACCGGGTAGGCAAGAGCGTCGCGGTCGGCGGCCGTGCCTCGCTCAGCAACCCGGAAGGCATCCGTTTCGACGAATACGGCAATCTGTGGGTCGGCAACAACGGAGAACCGACCCTGTCCATGTACACCGCCGCGCAGATCAACAGCGGCAGCTTCGGCGCCACGACGCCGACCCTGCTGCTCGACATCGGCGCGCTGCCGGGCGACGGCTTCGTCGGCGGCATCGCGTTCGATCGGCGCGGAGACTTGCGGGTGAACTTCGAATACGACCTTTCGGTGCGCGGCTACTCGATCCGCGCAACCCCGGTCGGCGGCGGCTACGGCAACTATGGCTACACGCCGCTCGCCCCGCTGAACAACGCGACCTCGAACCCCGGGCGCGGCGGCATCGCGATCTGGCCGGTTCCGCGCTCCATGCACATGAGATGACCTGACTGATGCCAGGCGCAGCGGTTCACCGCGAGCTCGCCGGAGCCAACGATGCAGGTGGGCCGGAAGGCCCGAGCCGACCCGTGACGACGCGGCGGAAATGGCGACTCGTTCGCGCTCGATGCTGCGGCGCACCTCTCTTGGCGCCCGCCGGACAAAGGCCCCGCTAGCGCATGCGATAATCCGCGCGCTTGGTCGGACGTACGGGACGAATCGGCGTGGCCTGCGACATGGAGCAATTCCTGCACTGCTCAGCCAGCCCTCGCGCCCGCCGCGACGAGGGAGGCGCTTGAGTGCGCGGCTTCGCACTCGCCGAGACGGAGCTCACGAGCTTCGACCGTCAGGTTCGGATGCGCTGCCGGGTGCAGCGTCCAGATCGTTACCGTCTGCTCGCGGCGCTGCCCACAGACGCGCCGCGGATCGCCCGAGGGGGCGGCGTATCCTACGTCGGGGCGAGCTTCGGCGCCGGCGTGATCAGCCAGGATCTCTGCGCCTTCAACCGCTTGCTGAGCTTCGACGACGAGAACGGCCTGCTCGAAGTCGAGGCTGGCGCCAGCGTGGGGGACGTGCAGCGTTTCGCGCTGGCCCACGGCTGGTATCTGCCGGTTACGCCCGGCCACCCGCGGGCCACGCTCGGCGGCTGCGTCGCTGCCGACGTGCATGGCAAGAGTCCCGCACGCCACGGCAGCTTTCGCGAGCAGGTCGAGTCGTTCGAGCTCCAGGCTGCCGACGGCAGCCTGCGCAAGGCGAGCCGCGAGCGTGAGTCCGCGCTGTTTGCCGCCAGTTTCGCCGGCTTCGGTCTGAGCGGAACCCTGACTCGACTGACCCTGCGCCTGGCGCGTCCGCCCGGCGCGCTGGTGCTGCGTCGGGCGCCGGTTGCAAACCTGGCCGAAGCCGCGCAGGTGCTGCGCGAGGCTGCCAACGCACCGCTGCTCTACGGCTGGCACGATGGCCGCCCCGGGCACTTCGGCAGCGGGGTGATCCGGATCGGCCTCACCGGTCCCAACGGCGGCGGCAACCACGGGCGCACGCCCGATCCGGCACAGGACTTGCCAGCGTCGATTGCGCCCTGGCCCATCGCGCTGTGGAATCGACCGACGATCGCCTTTGCCGACGCCTGGCTCCAGGCCCGCTGGTGCCGAACCGGCGAGCAGACCATTGGGCTCGAGCAGGCGCTGTTTCCGCTCAACCGGGCGCGCAGCTATTTTGCTGCCTATGGCCGGGCGGGCCTGGCGGAGGTGCAGTGGCTGGTGCCGCACGCGCGCTTCGACGGTTTCGCCGAGGCGCTGGCGGCGCTGGTGGCGCGGCTGCGTCCACGGATCGTGCTGATTGCGAGCAAGATCTTCGCGGGCCGCGCGGACGGCCTGCGTTTCGACGGTCAGGGCATCGCGCTCGCCCTGCATCTGCCCGCCCCGGCGCTGCCGCAGCAGCGGGCGTTTCTCGAGGCTCTGGCGGAGCTTGCGATCGAGCACGAGGGACGACCGAATCTCGTCAAGGACTCGTTCCTCGATGCCGCGAGCGTGCGCCGCGCGCTGCCAGGTTTCGAGACTGCTCGCGCCGAACTCGCGCGCTTCAATCCGGGTGGCCTGCTGCAATCGGAACTGACGCGGAGACTCGCGCTGTGACCGCGATCGTGGTGGGCGCCTCCAGTGGCCTCGGCCGCGCGCTGGCCGAGGAGCTGGCACGGCGCGGGCAGGCACTGTTGCTGGTCGCTTCGGACGCGTCCGACCTCGAGGCGTTGGCGGCGGATCTGAAGTTGCGACACGCGGTGGCGGTGCAGTGGCTGGCTCTCGATCTCGCCCGGGAGCCCGATCCAGGTCGGCGCATCGCGCAGGCGCTGGATCAAGCCACGCCCCTCGACGCTCTGCTGCTGGTTGCCGGGTTCTCGCGCGACGACGACGATTTCAGCCTGGCTGCGGGGACAATCGGCGAGCTCGTAGCGATCAACCTGCACGCCCCGCTGGCCATCACCCACACGCTGCTGCCGCTGCTGCTCGCGACGGGTGGCACCCTCGTTCTGGCCGGCAGCATCGCCGCCACGCGCGGGCGCGGACGCAACGTGGTTTACGCCGCCGCCAAGCGCGGTCTGGTCTCGCTCTACGAAAGCCTGCGGCAGCGCTACCGCGAGCGCGAGCTGCGGGTGCAGCTGTACCAGCTCGGCTTTCTGGCCAGCAATCTGAGCTACGGCCGACGCTTGCCGCTGCCCGCCCTGGACACTCGCCGCGCCGCGTACGTCATCGCGAGAAATCTGCGCAAGCGTTCAGGCTGCCGCTTCCTGCCGCGCCGCTTTGGCTTGGTCGCGCTGGTTCTGCGCGCGCTGCCGCTACCGCTGTTTCGGCGCCTGCGCGACTGAACGGCGGCGCCGCAGGCGCGTCTGCTGTCGCGGCGAGGAGCGCGACGGACGCGTCGTAGTTGGTCTGGCTGCCTGGCGGCACGACCCAGCGGCCAGGCGCGGCTCGGCACCGGCGGCGCGCCTCCCAGGCCGTCTACGAAGATCGTGTCGCGCGCCGCTCGGAGGCCGCCGGCAGGCGCAGCGTGGTCGCCACGCTGGCGGTCGCAGGAGCGGCAGCCGTGTCACAGCTCCCGCAGCAGCGTCGATGTCGATTCAGTCCGCCACGCTCTGACCGCGACCACCGCCGATGCATCGGGGGAGGCGCACGAGATTCACGGTCCACCGCGTTGCTGCAGTCGACGGGAAGCGGAGTCGAGCGGGCGCTGTGCGGCAATCGATGGCGCTACGGTGGAAGGCGCTTGGGGCAGCGACTCGAGGCCGCTGGCGCGATGGCCGTCGAGCACCTCCGCCACCTCAGCGTAACCGAGCAGGGCGGCCACCTCCCCAGGGCGTCGTCCGAAGGTGTCGGTCGCGCCGGCGTCGGCGCCGCGCGCCTTGAGCAGTCTGGCGCAGCCGCTCAGCCCGTGCATCGCGCAGGCGTGGAGAACGCCGACGCCGCGGCCGTCGCGCAGGTCGACGCGGGCGCCGTGGCGCAACAGCAGTTCCGCGAGAGCGCGCAAATCCTCGCCGCGACAGGCGGCGCCGGGTGGCCGATGTGCGCCGAGCAGGATGAGCAGCGGCGACTGCGCGGCGCCGTTGAGCGTATTCGGATCGGCACGCTGGGCCAGCAGAAGTTCGAAGAGCTCTGCGGCGACCCGCGGCTCCCCACGATCGAACGCATAGTGCGCCGCGACGTGAAGCGAGGTGCGGCCGCACTGATCGCCGCGGCCCACGCTGGCGCCGGCTTCGATCAGGGCGCGCACAAGCGACGGACGGCCGAGCGCAGCAGCGACCATCAGCGCGCTGGCGCCGCCGGCCACGGGCAGGTCGGGAGATACGCCGCGCGCAAGTAGAACGTGCAGGGTGGCCTCGCGTCCCGCCGCGACCGCGGCAGCGAGAGCATGCATTCCACTTCGCGTGAGGCGCGCCGGGTCAGCCCCGGCGTCGAGGAGCCAAGCGACCACGGCGGCGTGGCCGGCGGCTGCGGCGCGGACGAGGGCGGTCGCGCCCTGCCCATCGACGGCGTCGATCGACAGCCCCAGGTCGCACAAGCGTCGCACCGCATCGAGATCACCCAGGACCGCTGCGGCAACGATATCCGCGTCACGCAGGCGGCGCCGCGGCAGCCGCCAGGCAGTCCAGCTGAGGCGGGAGACGAAGTCCTGCTGCCCGCGCGCCAGGACCATGCCAAGGGGGCTTTCGCCTCGCGCGTCGACGGCCTGCGGATCGCCGCCGCTCCGCAGGAGGTGCTGCACCAAGCTGAGGCGAACCGCAGGGTCGGCGTCCAGCGCGAGATGCAGCGGTGTGCGCCCCTGGGGATCACACACGTTGGGGTCGGCGCCGAGCTGCAGCAGGCGAACAACGAGCGCCTCGTCGGCGTGCACGATCGCAAGGTGCAGCGCATGGGAGCCAGCGGCACACGTGCCGCACCAGTCGGCACCGGCGTCGAGCAGCCGCATGGCAAGCTGCCGATGGGTGCTGCCGCCGGCGCCGGCCGGCGCCGCGTAAAGCAGTTCGGCGATGCGTCCGGCGCCGTCGAGCGGCGTACCGCGGGCGGCGAGGTCGGAAATGGCCTCGACGCTCTCGGGCAGCGCGGCCGGCAGGGCATCGATCAGGGCGCGACCATCGCCCAGCCGCGCTTCGCGGTCCAAGCCGTGGTTCAAAAGCCAGGCGCGCGCGCGCGCCCGGCCCGGCCCGGCCAGCTCGAGGTAGAGCTCGGCAAGCGCAGGCGCCGGCAGCGCAGTTACGAGCCAAGCCAGCCCGGCAGCGGCTGACCAGTCGGCCGCGAGCAGCGAGTCGAGCAACGCGTCGGCACTGACCGGAGCAGGGCGCGTGAAATCGTGGCTGCTCGGCAAGGGGTGACGCGGGTCGAGCAGCGCAACCAACGGCCACCTCCCGGCGGCCAGGGCATGATCGAGCGCGCTGCGCCCATCGGCTGCGACCCGCTGCGGATCAGCACCCGCGGCGAGCAGGGCCGCGACCAGCTCCGGCCGAGCGTGCCGAGACTGGCAGGCGATCATCAGCGCACTGCGGCCGGTCAGGTCCACGGCCTCCACCGCTGCACCCCGCTTCAGCAGCAGCCGGACCAATTCCACCGCGCCGGCGCGGGCGGCTTCGATGAGCGGGCTGGTGCCGCGATGATCGACGTGGTTCGGATCGGCTCCGGCGCCGAGCAGAGTCTTGGCAATCTGCAGATGTCCGGCGAGTGCAGCGCTGATGAGCGGTGTGCGCCCGAGTGCGTTGACTACGTCCGGCGCGGCGCGATATCGCAACAGCAGGCGGATACCGGTCGGGTCGTCCTCTACCGTGCTGGCGGCCAGGAGCATGGCCGGCTCCGCGCGCGGCGCGGCGGCGCAGGCACCGCGGCCAAGCAGCTGCGCGGCGAGCGTCCAGTTGCCGGCCCGGCAGCACAGGCCCAGCGGTGTCAAACCCTCGTGGTTGAGCGCATCGACGTCCGCCCCCGCGTCCAGCAGCGCCATGGCGATATCCGGGTCCGCGCAGCGGGTGCTGTGGTGCAGCGGAGTTTCGCCTGCCGCATCCGCCGCACGTGGATCGGCGCCATTGGCCAGGAGCATCGATACCGCTTCCGGGCGTCCGGCGTAGCAGTCGCGGGTGGCGGTAACCAGCGGCGTGATACCGCCATGTGCGCGGTTCGGGTCGGCTCCGGCCGCGATCAAACCGCGGAGCAGGCCAAGATCCGGTAGGGTTGCGGCGAGCATCAGCGCGCTGCGCTGATCGCGGTCCGCAGCGGCAGGGGAGACATTCGGGTCGGCGCCGCGTTCGAGCAGCGCGAGGGCATGCTGGGGCCGCCCGCAGCGCGCCGCATACAGCAGCGCGGCGTCCAGATTTCCCGCATCCTCCAATTCCCGCCCGGCGCTACGCTGTGGCGCCGGGGCGGCTGCCAACCGGCCGGCGTCGGCGCAGAGGATGGCCAGGCAGCGGTTGAGAATCAGCCAGCCGACCAGCGGCGCGAACAGGAAGCCGTGCAGCGCGAGCGCCGCCGGACGCCAGGACGCGAAATCGTGGGCGAGCGGCGTCTCGAACAAGATCGGGACCGCAAGCAGCAGCAGAAACGCCCCGACGACGATGGAACCGTGTCGCGCGACGCGGCGCTCGCGTGCGCTGAGGTTGGAGGCGAAGACCACGGCTCTGCGGGCCAGCTCCCAGGTGGCGATGCGCGGTGCCTGCGCAGGCGCTGCCGCCTGCCAGATCAGCGGCAGCGCGAACCCCGGCCAGATGCGAGTCAACAGCGCCAACCCGAGTGTCAACGCGATCCCGAGGAGGAGCATCGCGGGCGCGCCGCCGCCCTCTTGGAGCAAGCGGAGCGGCCAAACGCAGAGGGCGATGACCGGAATCGATGCGCCGAGCATCAACAACATGCTCGCGGCCAGGCTGCGCAGCACCGCAGCAAAGGACCCTGCCGCCGCAGGCGCCGCGCTGCGCAGCGTCGCGGACAACATCGCCAGCGCCGCCGCTCCCATGAGCAGCGGGAGCGATGTCCAGGCCGGCGCGAAAAGCGCCGCGAGCGCTCCCCCGCTGCAGGCCGCGAACAGCGCGCCTCCCCAGCGTGCCGGATGCTGCGAACGGGTGGATGCGACTGGAAGCATTCGCTCGGCGGAGGCTACGCGGCCGACTGCCGCTCCGCGCTGAGTATATCGACCTGCTCGCACAGTCCAACCCGACGAGAGAGTGCGCAGACCCTTGGGCCCCCGCGGCGCCAGTGCGACTCGGTGGAGCCGCGCCCGGTGACCGTCCGACGCCAATGGCGATACGTTGGATCCACTGAGTTGGGCGTTTCGTCGCCGTCGCTATCGGCCCGGCCGGCGTGCGGCTGCAGCTAGTTGAAATCGCGGGATCGGTGTCCCCGGCGCGGGGCTTGCGAATCGGCGTCGATCTTTCTCCAGCCTACCTCTCCCGCCGTCGACTACCCCGCTACTTGTCACCCAACGACTATGCAAGAACACTGAGGCAAGCTGCTTGACCCGCTGCTTCTTGGCGTCCGTTCTCAGGGGGGCAGGTTCATGTCACCCTGTGACTCTCGGTCGGCGCGCCACTACGAGAAGCGCAGCAAAGAAAATGCCTCCCGCGAACGGGAGGCATTTGGTTGAATCCCTGGCGATGACCTACTCTTGCATGGCTTAGGCCACACTACCATCGGCGCGGCTGCGTTTCACTTCCGAGTTCGGGATGGGATCGGGTGGGACCACAGCGCTGAGTTCACCAGGGAACTGGTGCGGGCTGCGCTCAAGCGCTCGCCCGGCATGGGGACTTGGGACGTAAATCAAGCGATGGTGCCGTCGGCCACGCGTGCCGTCGGGCAACGATTGGGATCCGTCGCCGAAGGCGAGGTCCTCAATCGTGGATTGCGTCGTTCGAAAACGACTTGAAGTTATATGGTCAAGCCGCACGGATCATTAGTATCGGTTAGCTCGGCATTACTGCTATACACACCCGACCTATCAACCACGTAGTCTTCATGGTTCCTTCAGGGGGCTTGTGCCCCGGGAGATCTCATCTTGAGGCGCGCTTCCCGCTTAGATGCTTTCAGCGGTTATCGCTTCCGAACGTAGCTACCCGGCAATGCCACTGGCGTGACAACCGGAACACCAGAGGTTCGTCCACTCCGGTCCTCTCGTACTAGGAGCAGCCCCTCTCAAATCTCCAACGCCCACGACAGATAGGGACCGAACTGTCTCACGACGTTCTGAACCCAGCTCGCGTACCACTTTAAATGGCGAACAGCCATACCCTTGGGACCGGCTACAGCCCCAGGATGTGATGAGCCGACATCGAGGTGCCAAACACCGCCGTCGAT